>NZ_CP069127.1:4550000-4702500 GCF_016811915.1 Brevibacillus choshinensis
CCTCCTGACGGTTCGTAGGGACGAAGATCAGACATTTCCGTGCTCTGCCCTTTGAATGCCTTTTGAACGGTTTGCCCAAGCACGGAATCAGCGTACATTCCCTGCAGCAGGCTCGTGCCTAAATCTTTTTGCGGCTTGGTCTGGTACACCACTTCGCCTTTGTCATTTAACAGGTAGGCATTTGCAAAGCCGTACCTGGCTACTTCCATCTTCAGTTCCTTCGTGCGCTTCAGCTCGACTTCCTGATAAGCCGGAGATTCTCGCCCCTGCTCCCAGACTCCCCGAAACTCAGCCAATGCCGTGACCACCGTACTCGAAGCGGCCAACGTATCCAGGTTGCGGGAACGCTCTCGAAAGTAGTTCTCTACTTGCTCCTTGTTGCTGTTGCGTAGTGCCTCCAAGGTGGCTTTGCTGCTGCTCAATAGTTCCTGCCTGGATTCGTTGTACGCAAAAACCCCTGCTGATGTCAGCGGCACGATCCCAGCCAACAGCAGCAAAATCAATACCCGCGCCCCAAGCTTCATGATTAGCCCCCCATTAACAATCTTTCTCCGGTAGAAAATTCACTATATTTTTATAATTCATATGAATATAGTACCAGAAAAGAAAAATGGAAGGCTATACCTAAAGTATCATTCTGTTTCAAAAATCATCGCAATTTCATCGCACATAGGCAATTTGGAACAGTTGATGCAGTCTTTCCATACTTTTTGCGGCAGCGTTTCTTTCGCGACGATCCAGAATCCGCATTTCTCAAAGAAGGCTTTTTGATAGGTCAATGCCAGCACACGCTTGATTCCCAGATTGCGGCATTCCTCGACCAGGTGGAGCACCAGGTGTTTCCCCACTCCCATCCCTTTCGCTTTTTCGGAAATGGCCAACGAGCGAATTTCCGCGAGATCTTCCCACAAAATATGCAAGCCAGCCACACCTACGACCGTATCTCCATCATGCGCGACGATAAACGACTGCAAATGTTCCAAAAAGGAAAGTTTGGTCCGGGGAAGCATCAATCCCTGTTGTGCATATTCATTAACGATTTCCAACATCGCATCGACGTCTTTGATTGTGGCTTGACGCACAGTCAGCGCTTTCGCAACACTCATTTTACACTCCTCCACCCCATGCTCTAACGGCTTGGTACGATATAATAATTATTCATTATAGTATATAAATATACAGTCGACTTACACAGAAGTCTATCCCTTTTTTCGATGGTTTTTCCCTGATTGCGCGTATAAATTCTTGTGCAGGTAACGATTGTGCTATAATCAAGCATATGAAACGAGGAGGTGTCTCCTTTTTGACTACCAGGCGCGAACGAAAAAAGCGAGAAACACGTGAAAAAATCTTCAATTCCGCCATCAAGCTTTTCAAGCAGCACGGATTTGAAGCCACCACCATCGACATGATCTCGGAAGAGGCAGATGTCGCGCGGGGGACGATCTTCCTGCATTTCACTTCAAAGGAAGCCATCCTCGCCAACTGGGGCTATGAGCGTTTGCACGAGATTGAAGAACGCCGAGAAGAGTGGGACTACGATGACAACTGCAAGGCCAAGGTGCTGCGAATCTACAAGATCATGAATGAAGTGACGGTCACGAACTTTGATTTCATCAAGGTGGTCGTGGAGTCTTCGATGAAGCATCGCAAAGTGCTTGAAAATGAAAAGAACATGTATTTTGAACTGCGCCAGCTTTTCGCCGACCTGATTGAAGAGGCGCAAGAAAAGAAACAGCTGAAAGCCAAGTTCAATCCTCTCGTGGCAGCGAACATGCTGGAAAACATTTACTACAACGCACTGTATGATTGGGTGCGCAGCGAGGGTGCCTGGGCTTTGGAAGAGATCATGGAAGAAAAGGTCTCCATCGTATTCGAAGGGCTGGTCGAGGAATCATCCTAGCGACCAGCCCTTCTCGTCTTGAAAAGCTTTATTCAAACTTGGCCCACTTGTACTGCACATTCCCCAAACCTGAAATCACGACATCCTTCAAATTCGGGTTTTTCGCATACACCGTGGATTTAAAGTAGAACGGGATGACCGGCATTTCGTCGACCAGGATTTTTTCCGCGTCTCGGAGAATCTCCTTGCGCTTCGCAGCATCTTTTTCTTTCGACGATGCGGCCAACAGATCGGCGAACTCTTTCTTCTCCCAGTTTGTATGGTTATTGCCGTCCTTGGTGCGGAAGATCTCCAGGAAGTTGATCGGATCGTTGAAATCCCCCGTCCACCCCATCCGCGCTACCTGATATTTCCCATTTTTCACGTTTTCGTAATAGACGTTCCATTCCTGATTTTCCAGTTTGACGTGAACGCCCAGATTCTTCTGCCACATGTCCTGAACAGCCTGCGCGATCTTCGCCTGCGCTTCTTCGGTATTGTAGGATAGCGTGATCGGCGGCAGTTTGTCTACGCTCGCATAGCCCTCTTCCTGCATTCCCTCCGCCAGCAGCTGCTTGGCATTTTCCACGTCGTTGTCCTTGAACAGTCCCTGCTCATTTTCCGCAAACATGGTCGGCGGCACGACAGCGGTCGCAACAAGCTCGCCACCCTGCGTCACATTGTCCACCAGGTCTTTTCGGTTGATCGCATAGGCGAACGCCTGGCGGATTTTTTTATTGTTGAACGGCTTTTGCAAGGTATTGAACTCATACCAGTATGTGCCCGCTTTCGGGGTAATTTCCAGCAGGCCCTTTTCTTTCAGCGACTGCATCGCATCGAGCGGCAAGTTGCCAGTCGGCGCACCTGCCCAATCCAGATCGCCATTCTCCAGCATGGACAGCTCGGTATTGGCGTCGTTGATCATGTTCATCTCGATCTTGGTCAGCTTCACGGACCCAGCATCCCAATAGTTCTCGTTCTTCTCCAGGACGAGCTTGGTTTTATGCTCCCAGGACGCCAGCTTGAACGGGCCGTTGGTCGTGTAATTCGGACCCGCTTCCTTTGCCCAGTCCGGATGCTCCTTCATTACCTTCGCATTCACAGGGAAGTACGTATAGAAAGCCGTCAGCTCCAGGAAAAAGGGCGTCGGATTCTCCAGCTGAACGACCAGCGTTTTGTCGTCCTGTGCCTTTACTCCGATTTCCTCTGGCTTCGCCTTTCCATTGAAAGCCGCTTCGGCATTTTTCACGTAAAACAGCTGGTACGCGTACTCCGAGCCGTTTTTGGCATCCAGCGTCCATTTCCAGGCGCTTTCAAAATCTTGGGCCGTCACCGGATCTCCATTAGACCATTTGGCGTTGTCCCGCAGCTTGAAGGTATACGTCAGCAAATCGTCGGAGGCTGTGATGGCATCAGCGATGGCTGGCTGCGGCACCCCGTTTTTGTCGATGCGGGTGAGCCCCTCAAACGTCTGGAAAATGACATTGGAGGACCAGACATCGGTGATGAGCCCCGGGTGGAGAGACAGCGGCTCCGTAAAGTTGTTCAGCCGAAGCACTTGCTCCGGCTCCTTGGACTCCGGTGCGGGCGCAGGGGTTGACTGGGCAGCCGGTGCAGGGTGATTCTGAACACTTGGTTTTGCTGCCTCCTGATTTTGGGCACAAGCGGCAAGTGATACGCTCAAACCTGCCGCCAACACGGCTTTCCATGCGCGCCCTATCCAACGTTTTTTGCTAGGTATCATGACTGTTCTCCTTCCTCGTGGAGCCGTTGCTGCTGCGCGCGCTGCTGCCATTCTTTCAGCTCTGCTTTGATTTGATAGAGCTCTGCCCGCGTCTTTCGCTTGAATGCTTTCATTTCGCTTTTGATGCAGGCGAGCTCGTGAAAAAGCTTTTCCCACATTTCCTGATCCTTGTCCATGTTCGCCTCCTTTCGATCAAAGAACAGCAGGCAGATGAATGACCACCTGCGTGCCCTTCCCCAGCTCGCTCTCAAATTGAATCGTTCCATGCATGGCTTCGATAATGCGGCAGGTCACCATCAGCCCGAGTCCCGTGCCTTTTTCTTTTGTCGAGTAAAAAGGCAGACCGATCTGGCTGATTTGCTCCGGAGGAATCCCTACTCCTTCGTCGCGGATCACGATGACCACAGAGGAATCCGCCAGCTCTACGGCGACATGCAGAATGCCGCCATTCCCCATGGCCTCGATCCCGTTTTTCATCAGATTCATCAAGGCCTGCTTGAGCTTGACCGCACTGCTGATGACGTGCAGCTCTGGCTCTGCCTTCGTCACAATCTCCACTCCGTTCATGACCGCGTAGGAGGACATCAGTGCGGTCGTCTCGGAGACGAGATGCGTCAGCTCGATCAGACTCATCACATCTCCATGGGGCTTGGCCAAATTCAGATAATCCGAAATGATCCATTCGGCACGGTCGAGCTCCGTTAAGACAAGCTTTATGTATTCATTGTTCTTGGGATTCGTCTCTTCTCGAAGCAGTTGGACGAAACCGCGCACCACCGTCAGCGGATTGCGCACTTCATGGGCCACGCTGGCTGCAAGCTCGCTGATCAGATTGAGCTTTTCCGAACGTTCCACCTGAATCCGGATAAAGTAAGACTCCCGGATGAACTCCACCAGATAAACAGTGGCTCCAATCGTTAAAATGTAGAGAAACGAAATGTTCACGATCGGGACGATGCGATCGTATATCGATCCAAAAGGCAGCCCCTGTGACACCAACAGGATGGTTGTCATCGAGACGGCAGAGGATTCTTTGATGAATCCCATCAAGATGGTGAGCCCCAGCTTTTTGCGAAATGACAATCCGTACCATCGCCTCACCAAGTAAAATGGGAGGATGCAATACGCGGAAAAAGCGATGATCGCGACGGCAATGCCATCTCCGCCCAGGTACAGGCGGTAGCTGAACATCACGACGGAGACAATGATGCCTGGAATGTACCCTCCGTAAAGAATCGTGATGATCAGAGGAATCGAACGCAGGTCAAACCTCATTCCGCCGTCGGTATGGATGGGAAAACTCATGCAAAAAATAACGCTAAGCGAACTGAGCAAAACCACGAGCCCTGCTTGAATTCCCAAGTGTTTTGATTTCTTCTGATCAAGCCAAACGTTTTTGTAAAGCAGTACAGGGACGATAATAAATAATAATTGCAGCAATATATCTTTGATGAATAACATATCTGTTCCCCTGTTCAGATGGAATATTTGGACTTTTCTTACAGAATAACACCTTCTCCATCTAATATGGAAGGCGCATTTTCAACATCTGCCAAAGCCGATGTTTTCCTTGCGATGGCCACTCTATTTCCCTATGATGTAGATAGCTTGTTTGAAGACCTTGGAGGTAATGACATACACATGCGAAATGGTATCAAGCGTGAAGATATTGAGCTTTTGGCCCCCGCCGGAAACTGGGACTGTCTGAAAGCAGCTGTCGCCAATGGAGCCAATGCCATCTTTTTCGGAGTCGAAAAGTTCAACGCACGTGCGCGCGCGGAGAACTTCCATATGGCTGATTTGCCAGAGATCATGTCGTACTTGCACATGTACGGTGTGAAAGGATTCCTCACCTTTAATATTCTCGTGTTTGAAAACGAGCTGGAGGATGCGCGCGAGCTGATTGACGCCTGTATCCATGCCGGGGTCGATGCCGTCATCGTTCAGGACCTCGGTCTCGTTAAATTGATCCGGGAGATTTCTCCGGACTTCCCGATCCACGGCTCCACCCAAATGACGATCACCTCGCCGGAAGCGGTAGAGTTTACAAAGCCGTTTGACATCGAGCGCGTGGTGCTCGGTCGGGAAAACTCGCTCAAGGAAATCAAAAAGATCGGGGAAAAAGCCAAGCTGCCAATGGAAGTATTCGTCCATGGCGCTCTTTGCGTTTCCTACTCCGGTCAATGCCTGACATCGGAAATGTGGGGCGGTCGTTCCGCCAACCGCGGTGAGTGTGCGCAGGCTTGCCGCTTGCCATACGACCTGATGGTGGACGGCGTGCAAAAGGATATGGGCAACATCGCCTATGTGCTCTCCCCTAAAGATTTGGCTGCTCTCGAATTGGTGCCGGAGCTGATTGAAGCAGGCGTGACTTCCTTCAAGATCGAAGGACGCCTGAAATCACCGGAATATGTAGCCAACGTCGTCAGCAAGTACCGCGCCGCCATCGACCGTTATTTCGATGGTCTGGACGTGGCTCCATCCCAGACGGAGATCCGCGAGCTGCAGCAGAGCTTCTCCCGCGGTTTTACGCACGGCTTCCTGGAGGGCACGAACAACAAGACTTTAGTTGATGGCTCGTTCCCGAAAAGCCGCGGCGTTTTCCTCGGCACCGTCAAAAAATTGCTTCCGAGCGCCGTTCTCGTCGAGATCACATCTCCCGTCAAACGCGGGGATGGTATCGTCTTTGACGCCGGCGATCCGACGCAAAAAGAAGAAGGCGGACGGATCTACGACATCCACTCTCGCGGCAAGAAGATCGAAGGGGAAATCAGCAAAGGCCTTTATGAAATCGTCATGGGCCGCAATGACGTGAACCTGAAACGTCTGCATGTCGGTGATCGTGTATGGAAGACCAGCGATCCAGAGCTGGACAAACGCCTTCGCAAAACGTTCGAAACAGAAAAGCCGTACCACACCTTCCCGCTCTCCGTACATGTGAGTGGCAAGCTGGGTGAAAAGCTGAGCGTCACCTTTGTCGACAAGCTCGCCTCTCATGCAGTCTCGATTTCCTCGGAGATGAATTTGGAGGCTGCGCTGAAACGGCCGCTCTCAGCCGAACTGCTCCACGATCAATTGAGCAGACTGGGCGGCAGCATCTTCCGCCTGGATGCAGCGGATCTGACGGTCGATCTCGACGGCGATTTGATTGTTCCCGTCAGCGAATTGAACAGAATGCGCCGCGATGCAGTCGAACAGCTCGCGTTCCTGCGCTCCAAACCGCCTGTCTACCGTCATCAGGATGTCAACGTGTATGCGGACGTTCCCGTTCGTCAGCCAGTGGAAAAGCCGATTTTGACGGCCCTGTGCCGCTCTTTGGAGCAGCTGGAAGCCGCCGCACAGACCGATGTGGATTTCCTGTACGCCGACTTCGAGTTCGTCAAGCAGTACCCGGAAGGCGTGAAGCTGGCGCACAAGTACGGCAAAAAGATTGGGATCGCAACCATGCGCATTCACATGCCGGATGAAAATGGCGTACTCGCTCTGATCGCAAAGAGCAATCCGGATGCCATCCTGATTCGCAATACCGGCGCTCTCTACTACTTCCTGTCGCGCCGAGATGAAATCAAGATCCCGTTGATCGGAGATTTCTCTCTCAACGTCGCGAATCATAAAGCAGTGGAGCTGTTCCTTGGCGCAGGACTGTCCCGAGTGACGCCGTCCTACGACTTGAACATCCAGCAGATGGTCGACTTGCTCAGCCGCTCCAATGCGGCCGATATGGAGCTGGTCATCCATCAGCACATGCCGATGTTCCATACCGAGCACTGCGTGTACTGCACCTTTCTCAGCGAGGGCACGGATCATACGAACTGCGGGACGCCATGCGAAACCTCTCGCGTCTCCCTCAAGGACCGCGTCGGCTTCTCCCATCCGGTTCGGGTGGATACCGGTTGCCGAAATACCGTGTACAACGCCATTGACCAATCTGGCGCGGAGTATCTGAAGGAATTCCGCTCCCTGAATGTGGGCAGCTACCGGATCGAATTCCTCGAGGAAGAGCCGGAGCGTGTAAAAGAAGTCATCAGCCTGTATCGCCTTGCCTTGCGTGGAGAGGTAAGCGGAACCCATGTATGGCGTACCTTGAAAGCGACCAACCAGCTGGGCGTCACTCGCGGCCAGTTGACCAAATAAAGCACAAGTGAACGAGGGGGAGACCAACATGGCTGATCTGAATCAACCGTCTGTAGAAAACCTTGCTGTTTTGATCGAAGGCATCAAGTCCAAGCTGAACATGGCCAACACCGCAGTGATGCGTCCGGAGGATTTTGACCTGGCGCATTACGAGGACCTTTTGTACCTGTACAACATGGTGCAAAAGAAGACGGCATTCGGCATCAACGAAATGACGGCAATCGTCGAAGAGCTGGGCGCCATGCGCAAGCAAGGGTAAGCCTGCAAAGAAAAAGCGTCGTTCCCCCAAGGGACGGCGCTTTTTTGCACGGATAAGAATTGATAATTAGGACGGCTGGGGTGCCCCCTTTTTCTCTCGCACCTCGTCCTCTCTTTTCCGTGGATTGCGCAGGAACATGGCGAGCACCAGGGCCACGATTGCAAACAGGGTCGCGATCATGAACGCATCGTTCGTCCCCATCGCCATCCCTTGCATCGTCGCCAAGCCTACCTGGGCTTGATCGGCCGGATTGATGTGACTACCGCGGATGATGTCTGCAGTGTGTGCCGCACTCTTGGTCGTCATGATCGTCACAAACAAGGATGTACCGAGCGCCCCGCCAATTGCGTTGATCGTATTGGACATCGCTGTACCATGGGGATTCAAGCGCAGAGGCAGCGCATTCAGCCCCGATGTCATCACCGGCATCATCAACATGGACAAGCCCAGCATCCGAACCGTGTAGAGCGTCAACAAATAGCTGTAGCTCGTATACAGACTCAGCTTTGTAAAGCCAAATGTCGTGGCAGTCGTGATCACCAAGCCTGTGATGGCCAAGTAGCGCGCACCGAACTTATCGAATAGCCTGCCTGTAATCGGGGACATGATCCCCATGAGAATACTGCCCGGGAGCATCAGCAGTCCTGATTGCACGGGGGTGAAGTGAAGAATGTTTTGCACGTAGACCGGCAGCAGGATCATCCCGGAGTAAAGCGTCATGTTTACCATCAAACTTATGAGGATCGCCAGGGAATACGCCGGGATTTTAAAAATGCGAAATTCCAGCATGGCGTGATCAATATGGAGCTGCCGCCACACAAACACCGCCAGGCTGATGCAGCCGATGAGCAGCATGGCGATCACTTCCAGACTGCCCCAGCCCTTTCCACCTGCCGTACTGAATCCGTACAACAATCCCCCAAAGCCAATGGTGGAATAGATGACGCCCCACACGTCCAGCTTGGGTTTTCCCGTTTCCGTCACGTTCTTCAGGATGAAAGAAGAAAAGATCAGGACAATCAGCGCGATCGGCAAAACAACGAAAAACAGGACACGCCACGAATAGTGCTCCACGATCCATCCCGACAAAGTAGGACCGATCGCCGGAGCGAACACCATCGCGATCCCTACGACCCCCATCGCTGATCCCCGCTTTTCCAGCGGAAACATATTGAAAATGACGTTGGTCATGAGAGGCATGATGATCCCGGCACCAGCTGCTTGAATCACCCTCCCAATCAGCATGACAGAAAAGGCCGGAGCTGTTCCACAGACGAGTGTGCCGAGGGCGAATAAGCTCATAGCGGTGATGAACAACTGTCTGGTCGTAAATTTCTGCATCATGAACGCTGTAGTCGGGATCAGCACACCATTGACCAGCATGTAAATGGTAATCACCCATTGTGCGGTAGAGGTGTTAATATGAAACTGGTCCATCAGCTTGGGCAGTGCGACGTTCAGCAAAGTCTGATTCAGCAAAGCCGCGATTGCCCCCGCGATGATGACGGCAAGAATCGGGCCTCTTCGCACCTCTTGTTTTTCTGTATGGTTATGGTTATCTTTCGCCATTCGCCGAACTCCTTCACTACTCGATATAGGGATGATTTGTCATTCCTGCCTGTTTAGTATGCGACCTAACCCTATTTGACATTCGAGTTGCCAAAGCAAACCAAAAAACCTTCCGAATCCAGTCCGGAAGGTTTAGTAGAGCTAGAGACAATCATTCGTTTTGGTATTTTTTCAGGACGATCACGGCATTGTGTCCCCCAAAGCCAAAGGAATTGGAGATTCCAATGGTGATGCCGGCACGTCTCGCATGATTCGGCACGTAATCGAGGTCACAAAGCGGGTCAGGCACATCCAGATTGATCGTGGGCGGGATGATTCCCTCCTGCAAGCTTTTGGCCAGAGCGATCGCTTCCACACCACCGGAGGCTCCCAGCATATGACCGGTCATCGATTTATTTGCCGTGACAGGGATGTGCGGAGCCTTGTCGCCAAAGACTCGCTTGATAGCCACTGTCTCCGAGCGATCCCCGATCTCCGTGCTTGTCGCGTGCGCGCTGATGAGATCGACCTCTTCTGGCTGGATGCCGGCTTCCTGGAGCGCCCCTTTCATCGCCAGATACGGACCGTACCCTTCCGGATGAGTCGCAACCATATGATAGGCGTCCGAGCTGGCGCCATATCCAATCACTTCTGCATAGATTCGAGCTCCCCGACGTTTGGCGTGAGAAAGCGACTCCAGTATCAGGATCCCGGCCCCTTCCGCCATGACAAAGCCGTCTCGTCCCGCATCAAAGGGTCTGCTCGCTCGCTTTGGATCGTCATTTCGGCTCGACAACGCCGTAGCATTTCCGAATCCCGCCAGCGAAACTTCCGTGATGGCAGCCTCCGAGCCCCCGGCAAACACCACATCCACTACGCCCATTTTGATCAACCGAAACGCTTCCCCGATGGCCGTATTGCCGATGGAGCAGGCTGTCACCGGTGCCATTGTCGGTCCGTGAGCGCCGTACTTGATGCTGATCATCGCCGCAGCCATGTTCGGAATCATCATCGGCACCAGCAAGGGACTTACCCGATCAGGTCCTCGATTTTGCAAAACGGCATTTTGCTCCAGCAGCGTCCCTACCCCGCCAATCCCGGAGCCGACATAAACACCGATGCGCTCCCGATCCACCTGATCCTGCTGCAATCCGGCATCCTCCCATGCCTGCTCGGCAGCTGCCAGCGCAAATTGAGAGAAGCGGTCCATCCGGCGCGCTTCCTTTCTACCGAACATCCCCTCCGCATCAAAATCACGGACGCTTCCGGCTATTTTTGTTTTATGTCCAGCTGTATCAAACGAATCGATCAACGATATTCCCGATTTCCCCGAGGTCAAGCCCTCCCAGAACGCATCGACCCGATTGCCCAGTGGTGAAATGACACCCAATCCTGTAATCACGACTTTTTCCATCGTGCTCCTCCTTGTACCTTGGATACATCCATCTTTGCACAGCACTTATCCTATTACAAGTTGTTGTTTATCCTAGTATAATAGGTACCAGCATAAGGAGAATGGGGAGGAACCTGCATGAACCATCAGACGAGACTTCAGGAGTTATCCGCCTTTTTAAAAGCCCAGCGAGCCAAGATTCTGCCTCAGTCAGTGGGGCTCAGCCCAGGAACGCGGAGGCGTACGCCCGGATTGCGCAGAGAGGAAGTCGCCCAGCTCGCCGGAGTCAGTTCTACCTGGTATACGTGGCTGGAGCAAGGGCGCGACATCAAAGCGTCCCCCTCTGTATTGGATGCGGTCGCCAAGGCCTTGCAGCTAACCGTCGATGAGCGGAAGTACTTGCATGCGCTCGCCTTGGAAACGGGGGCAGGCGCTGCTTTGCGCGAGGAACACCTGCCACAGATCAGCCCTTCTCTCACACGCATTTTGAAGGAACTGCGCTCGTGCCCGACGATCATCTCTGACAGGCGCTGCCACATTGTAGGCTGGAATGAAGCGGCTGCAAACGTCTTTTTGGACTTCGAGCAAATCCCCTACGAACAGAGGAATCTGATTCGCTTGCTCTTCACGAGAAAAGAGCTGCAGCGTCTGGCGGTGAATTGGGAGCATTTCGTCAGCGGGTTTTTGGCCATATTCCGGGCCTATTACGGTCAATTCGTAGAGGATGAGTGGTATGAGCAGTTTCTCCAGGAGATGAAGGGACTGCATCCGGATTTCCAGCGGCTGTGGGAAGAAAACCGTGTCAGCACCGCTCCAGAAGTATTGGTGGAATTTCGCCATGCCAAAGCAGGCAAGATGCTTTTTCACCTGACCTCGCTTCAGGTCCAGGGGGATGTCGATCTCAGGTGCAGTATTTATACACCCGACCCCCACTCTTCTACCGAAGCCAAGCTGACGCAGCTGATGGGCATGGCAAAATGAACAAACAGCCTGACCGCTTGGGCCAGGCTGTTTTCTTTTAGTGATTCACGATACCTACTCGTGCATTTGCTGTCTGATGGAAGCCCGACTCTTCACAGCCTTCCTTCCAAAGAAGGAAGCGAATACTGTCAGCCAGTGCTTCCCAGCTGGCTTCGATCACGTTCGTAGAGACGCCGACCGTACTCCACTTTTCCCCGTTGTACGCAGACTCGATCAATACGCGCACCTTAGCGGCTGTCGCGCCGTTTTCATCCAAGACGCGAACCTTGTAGTCAGCAAGATGCATCTTGGCAATACAGGGGTAATACTTTTCCAGCGCCTTCCGCATGGCGTTGTCCAAGGCGTTAACGGGACCATTTCCATCGGCAGCTGTATGCACGGTTTCCCCATTGACATTCAGCTTTACGGTAGCCTCTGAAGTGATGGCACGCACAGCCGCCTTTTCCATGAGGATTTTAAAGGAGTCGAGGGTGAACAGATTTTTCAGCTTACCTGCCGCTTCCAGCAGCATCAAGGTAAGCGAAGCTTCTGCGCCTTCGTATTGATAGCCCTGGAATTCACGCTCTTTGATTCGCGTGATGATTTCACGCGCCTCTTCGCGCTCCAGCGAAAGATCGATCTGGAGCTCTTCCATTTTGGCCAGCAGGTTGCTTTGCCCTGCCAGCTCAGAAACCAGCACGCGGCGGATGTTGCCGATGTACTCCGGCTCAATGTGCTCGTACGTTTTTGGATCGCGCATGACCGCGCTGACGTGAATTCCGCCTTTGTGCGCAAAAGCGCTGTGTCCGACAAACGGCTGGTTGTTCGGCAGCGTCATGTTGGCGATCTCTGCTACGTAGCGGGAGAGCTGTGTCAGCTCCTGCAGCTGCTCGCTGCTCACACATTGGTAACCCAGCTTCAGCTGGAGATTGGGGATGACGGAAATCAGATTCACGTTTCCGCAGCGCTCCCCGATTCCATTGATCGTACCTTGCACTTGCTTTGCTCCCGCCTGAATCGCTGCGAGCGCATTGGCTACGGCCACCCCGCTGTCGTTGTGCGGGTGAATTCCGAGCGGCGTACGGATGCCTTCCGTTACGTTCTTCACGATATCGTAGACTTCTGTCGGGAGACTTCCCCCATTGGTGTCACAGAGGACGATCCAGTCCGCCCCAGCTTCCTCAGCCACTTCCAGCACGCGCAGCGCATAGCGCGGGTTGGCTTTGTAGCCATCGAAGAAGTGCTCCGCCAGGAAGAGGGTCACGAGTCCGTTTTCTTTCAAAAAGGCAACCGAATCGGCTACCATCCGCAGGTTTTCTTCCAATGTCGTTTTGAGAGCATCGGTGACGTGCAAGTCCCACGATTTGCCGAAAATGGCCGCTGCTTTTACGCCACTCGCAATGAGTGCCCGCAGATTGTCATCTTCTGCCGCCGCCACATTCGGACGACAGGTGCTCCCAAAAGCCGTAACCTTAGCATGCTGGAGAGGAATCTCCCGAATACGTTCAAAAAAGGCCATATCCTTCGGGTTGCTTCCCGGCCAACCGCCCTCGATAAAATCGATACCGAATTGATCTAGCCGCAGTGCGATCTTTATCTTGTCTTCCACCGACAGGCTGATCCCTTCTCCCTGCGTACCATCTCGCAGGGTCGTATCGTACAGATACACCTTGCTCTCCATGTCTCCACCCATTTCTGAACAATTTTCAGAATAATCTTATCATTTGAATCTTTAGATGCTATCCAGTATACCATAGCCCAAATAGATTTAGAACGCGAGGCGGTATAGGTTTTTTCTATGCACGCATAGGCAGTACAAACGAGACAGTTCGGTCGATCGCTTCCTCCAGCTGCTCGGTGCTTCCCAGGAAAGGATGACGTGCCCCAAAGGTATGGTCGCCGCCTTCGATCCAGTGAAGCTCACTGTTTTTCGCTGCCGCATGCAGGCGTTCGGAGCCTTTGACCAGCCTCGCAAAATCCTCTCGTCCCTGAATGATGCAGAGCGGTTGCTCCATGCTCGCTGCTTTTTCCACCAGATCGTACGCTTCCCGATTCTGATCGACATCGTCTATGACAGCGCGGGTAATGGGCATTTCTTGACCGGTTCGTGCATTCGGTATGTACCCGACTCCATCCTCCAGGATTTTCTGGCGCAGCTTCTCATCAAACAGGTTGACGTTCGCAATCCCGTTCCAGCTGATGATCCCTGCCACGTTCGGATTTCCCGCCCCAAACAAAATGGCATCTCCGCCGCCTTTGCTATGCCCCAGCACATACAGCCGGTCCGTCTTCACGTAATCAGGAAGAGCCAATCTTCCAGACAAGATCCATTCCGTCAAAACGTTCAAATCAGCAACTTCGCGGGCGTAGGTATTGCGGCCGAACTTTTCCAGCTCATCAAATTCCGTCAAGCTTTCTCCGACGCCATTGCAGGTAAAATTAAAGCGGATCGTCGTGACTCCGCGTTTGGCCAATGAATCCGCCACGTAGGGGAAGCTCCCCCAATCCTTGAAGCCTTTAAAACCGTGGCAGAAAATCAAGAGCGGCTGCTGATCTCCAGCTGCAGCATCCGTATGAATATCCCCGCGCAGTGTCAGCTCGCTGTCCACCGGTATGGCAAATGCTTCTCTCTTCATCTCTTCACCTCTTCTACCTTTTCTTCTTATTATGCCGTGCTGCCCGCCCAAATGAAATGAAAACAAAAAGAAAGAGGCATGAGCTTCCTCATGCCTGCTCATGCCTTCCTCATCCGAGAAGGTCTCCTTCTTGTTTTTCTTGCTCATTCTCTAACAGATACAAAGCGTACTCCAGCGGCCTTCGAATGGCTTGCCGATAGCGGATGTTCTGCCCGAGCTGTCGGAAAATGTCCCGCCCCGGCTTGGGGTTCATCTCGATGATCCAGACTCTCCCTTTCGCATCAATCCCCAGATCAAAGCCGAATTCGATCATTTGCCCGAAATGCTCCTCAATGCGCGCCACCGTCCGCAGTGCCAGCTCTTTGCATTCCAGAATGATCCGAGTGGCCTCACGCTCGCCGAAGCGCTCCTTTAAGAACGAGGCGGCAGGCAGCGCCTTACCTCCCCCGTGAAGATTGGATGTCGAGGAACGCGGCGAACCGATGCGAAGCCCCATTCCTGTCAGCCTCCACTGTCCCGTTCCATCCTTTTGGGCCAGCAGACGCGCATCCACGACGCGCTCACGGACCAACTCGAGGTCCAGACCCTGCTGGAGAAAGAATTGCTCGTTCCCGCTTTTTTCCTTCTCCATCCAGTGCTCCAGACGCTTGCACAGTACAGTCTTTGACAACAGCTTTTCGGTGCTTTTCGCTTGTTGCTTGGTTCGACCGTACAGCCGATAGCCATCCCGCAAGCGCTCCACCCGCAAGATGCTTCTCCCTCCCGTGCCATTCGTCGGCTTGAGGTAGAGGATGCGATGCTCTCTCAGGAGCTGGGACAGATTTTCTCTGGAATACGGGAGTGTCTGTGGCAGCCAGCGCACCAGTGCCGGGTCCTGCGATAGCACCTGATGCACCCGAAACTTATTGGTAAAGCGGCTATTCGCGTAGCGAAACCAATTTTGCTGGCGAAAGGGGAGATAGAGTCTGTGCTTGGGTACGGGGTAGTAACGATAACGGTCGATGACGATGTCAGGCCAGTCATACCAGCCACTTCTCCAGCCTGACTCCGCGGGAACATACCCTCTGATTCTTCTTTCAGAATAGCGGACGTCCTGCGGTCCGAACAGGAATACTTCCGCGCCCAGACCTTGTCCTTCCTTGACCAGCCTGCGCAGAAATCCCGGTTCTGTAAATCCAGCTTCTCCTCGGTAGGTCAGAATGCCAATCCGTTTTCTCACCGGCGGCATCACCCTCCTTCGTCTGGAACTGCCTTTTTCTCTCGTGTTAGCTTATGGTCAAATGCGTAAAAAAGCGCCTTCGCCAAGGGTAGGCGAACGCGCATATATCTGTTTCGTTTCGGATTAGCCCTGATGCTGTTCCAGATAGCGGAGCGCCGTGCGACCCAGCAGCTCCCCTGCAATCAGCATGGAATCTTCATCAATATCAAAACGCGGATGGTGATGCGGGTATTTTGCAAGCTTGTCCGGATTGCCCGCTCCGACGAACAAATAGGCGCCAGGCACCTTCTCCAGATAATAGGAGAAATCTTCTCCGCCCATGAGCGGCTTCATCGGCTCGACCCGTGCTTCCCCGAATGCTTCGATGGCGGCTTCGCGGGCAACCGCCGCTTCCTGCTCACTGTTGATCACAGCTGGATAGCCTCGCTCGTAGTGAACAGCGGCACTTCCTCCCAGCATGGCAGCCGTGCCTTCTGCGATCTCGATCAGGCGCTGCTCCGCGCGATCACGTACCTCTGGCAAAAACGTGCGTACCGTACCCGTGAGTCTGCAGCTGTCCGCGATAATGTTGTTGTTGTCGCCGCCGTTAAAGGTTCCCACTGTCACGACAACACTGGCCAATGGACTGATATTGCGGCTCGCGATGGTTTGGAGATTGCCTACGATTTGGGATCCGATCACGATGGAGTCGATCGTTTCTTCCGGCACCGCACCATGGCCGCCGCGTCCTTTGATTTCGATGACAAAATCGTCCGTGTTCGCCATGATGGGCCCACCGCTGATGAACACCTTACCAACCGGGAGCATCGACCAGAGATGAACGCCAAAAATCGCATCTACCCCATCGACAGCTCCGTCTGCCGCCATTTGGATCGCTCCGCCTGGGGACTCTTCCTCCGCATGCTGGAACAAAAAGCGGATTTCTCCGGCAAATTGATCACGATGCTGCGCAAGAACACTTGCCAGCCCGAGAAGCTGAGAGGTATGCGCATCATGTCCACATGCATGCATCACACCTGGCACAGTCGACTTGTACTCGACTTCCTTTTGGTCCTGTATCGGAAGGGCATCGAAGTCTGCGCGCAAAGCGACGACCGCTCCCGGACGGCTCCCCCGCAGCACCCCTACCACGCCGCGGCCACCTACACCTGTGCGCACTTCATCAAATTTCAGTTCTCTAAGGATGTCCGCGATAAGCGCGGGTGTCTTTTCTTCTTGAAAAGAAAGCTCCGGATGCTGATGAAGATGACGCCGCCAGCTGATGATCTGCGGCTCTATCTCCTGCAGCAATCCCTTTAGTTGATCTTGTAAGGACATCATTCTCTCTCCTCTACTTTGGCATCTCCTGCGCAGCCATGCTTTTCCCTATCATAGCAGAATTTTTGCAATAATGGGGAGAAAGGCAATCCACAAAAAAACGGGAAAAGAGCTTGTCTTTTCCCGTTTCATCACGACCATTGTTCCCTGCTACTCGCTTGCCTTGCGTTCGTACACATAAAAGCTGTGGGGGTATTTATTCTTGTCGTCCACGATCCCTTCCCGCTTGTCCACCACGGTAAACGCTTCGCGGTCCCACTCCGGGAAAAACGTGTCCCCTTCCACTTCCAGATCGATTTGAGTAATGTACATCCGTTCGACTACATCGAGAAACTGCTTGTAGATTTCCGCACCACCGAAAATGATGACGTCTCCTAAAGCCATTACCTCTTCCTTTGTATGAACCACATCGACGCCATCCGGGTGAAAATCCCGATTTCGCGTCAACACCACATTTCGGCGGTTTGGCAAGGGTCTACCCAGCGACTCAAACGTTTTGCGGCCCATGACGATCGTTTTGCCGGTCGTCAGCTCCTTGACGTGTTTGAGGTCGGCAGGAAGATGCCAAGGCATGACCCCATCTTTCCCAATCACCTGATTGCGCGCATATGCGACGATCAGACTGATCATACAGCCACCTCGCCTTTGATGTGCGGATGAGATTCGTAGCCGATCACTTCAATATCTTCATAGGTGAAATCGAAAATGGATTTCACATCTGGGTTTAGCTTCAGCTTAGGCAGCGGCTTTGGTTCGCGGGTCAGCTGCAGCTTGACCTGCTCCACGTGATTGAGATACAAATGTGCGTCGCCCAGCGTGTGGACGAAATCGCCTGGCTCAAGATCCGTCACATGCGCAATCATATGCGTCAGCAAAGCATAGCTGGCAATGTTGAACGGCACTCCCAGGAACGTATCCCCGCTGCGCTGGTAGAGCTGGCAGGACAGCCTTCCATTCGCCACGTAAAACTGGAACAGCAAATGGCAAGGCGGAAGAGCCATCTTGTCCAATTCCGCAGGATTCCACGCGCTGACTACAAGGCGTCGTGAATCGGGATTTCGCTTGATTTCATCAATCACCCATTGGATTTGATCGACCGTCTTTCCATCTCTTCCGGCAAAGGAACGCCATTGCTGCCCATATACAGGCCCCAGATCACCATTTTCATCCGCCCATTCATTCCAAATGCGCACCCCGTTCTCCTGCAGGTAGCGGATGTTGGTGTCTCCCGAAAGGAACCAGAGCAGCTCGTGAAAGATCGATTTGGTATGCAGCTTTTTCGTCGTCACCAGCGGAAAGCCCTCACCGAGGTCAAAGCGCATCTGATGTCCAAATACGCTGATCGTCCCCGTGCCCGTCCGGTCTTCCTTGGTGACGCCTTCGTCTAAAATACGCTGGCACAAGTCCAGATATTGTTTCATCTCCATCGCTCCTTCCCATTCTCATCTATATTAAACATCCGAGAGGCAAAATGAAAGAAGGGAAATTGGACTCCTGTTTTTCCCAGCATTATACTAGGGTAGGATGTACAAAAATGTCACAAATGCGAACACGCAGAGAAAGTGTGAGTGGATAAATGGCTGGCAAAGCAGCTTCCAAAAACAAGCCACTGTATAAGCAAATAGCGGAGCAGATGGAACAGCGGATCAGCAATGGAGAGTTTCCACCGGGCAGCTATTTGCCGTCTGAACGCACATTGGCAAATGAGCTTCACGTAAACCGGTCTACTGTCGTCGCGGCCTATGACGAGTTGCAGGCTGCCGGCGTGGTAGAACGCAAGCATGGCAGCGGCACCGTTGTCAGCCAAGACATCTGGGGTCTTGCCCGCACCCGCGTCCCCAACTGGCGGCACTTGACCGAGACAGGCTCCTTTCGTCCCAACCTCCCCTTATTCCGAAAGATTCGGCGTGAAACTCAGGAGCATGAGCTGATTGACCTGGCCAGCGGGGAGCTGTCAGCGGATCTGGTCCCGCACCAAGCCCTGCAGCAATTGCTCACACCGGATGACTTCCCGGCTCATTTGGGGTACGAGCATTCATTGGGCAATGGGTCACTGAGGGAAACACTCAGCGAGCATATGAAAAAATGGCGCGGCATCGATGCGGCTCCGTCCTCCATTCTCATCACCTCTGGTGCCCAGCAGGCGCTGCATCTCGTCGTGCAATGCCTCCTGCAGCCTGGCGATGCCGTAGCGATCGAGTCGCCGTCGTATTGCAACTCCCTGCCTCTTTTTCATTCTGCCGGCCTGCGCACCTTTCCCCTTCCGGTAGACCAGGACGGGATCGATCCGGATCAGCTGGCTGAGCTTCACAAGAAACACCGGATCAAAATGGTATTTCTCAATCCCAATTTCCAAAATCCGACGGGAACGCTCCTCTCCTATGAGCGCAGAGAAAAGCTTCTCGCCCTGTCGGCCGAAAGCGGCATCCCGATCATCGAGGATGATCCGTACAGCCTGACCTCTTTCGGTGGGGAGAGAGTCCATACGCTGAAGTCCATGGACAAGCACGGTACCGTTCTGTACATTAGCTCACTGACCAAGATCGTCGCCTCCGGATTGCGGATTGGCTGGATTGTCGGACCGCAGACGGTCATCGAGAGATTGGCAGATGCCAAACAGCAATTTGATTTCGGACATAGCATCTTCCCGCAGTGGCTGGCAGATCGTTTCCTCGCCTCGCCTGATTTTGAGCAGCACATCCAGCTGCTGCGGACACAGCTCGCCTGTCGGTGTGACCAGCTCGTTTTCTCCTTGCGTGACACCTTCAAAGATCAGATCGAATTCTCCCCGCCAGAAGGAGGCATTCATCTGTGGTGCCGCCTTCCCGGGGAATGGAGTGAGCAGCGCCTTTTATCCGAATCAGTGAAACGCGGTCTCGTTTTCGTACCCGGCAACTTATTCGGCGCGGATCCTGGATATGTACGCTTTACCTTTGGACGTTCCACACTCGAACAAATCCCCGATGCAGTCTCTCGATTTGCGGAAGCTCTTCCCGCAAGTGGATGGTCAAATTAGCTACAAAGTGGATGGCCCATTTTTTTATGTACCGTACTATGATCGAGGTAAGCCAGACGGAAAGGAAGATACGTTATCATGCCAATAACTCCATTTATCATCACGGTCTTCATTCTGGTCTTCATTGCCTTGATTCTGACATTCAGGATCGGTTTGAATCCCGAGGAAGCGAAGCAGCGGAGCTTTACCCAACGCTCCCGAAATCTGTTAACCGTTTACGGCGTCATCACCCTGCTCCTTGTGATCGCCCTCTCCGTTTTTCTTTACCTGAAATAAAGAAAAGAGCAGAGCAAAGACGCCGTCGAACATCGCACGGCGTCTGAATTATTGTCTTGGACAAGACATTGAGTCCTTCCTTATACCCCTTTACGCGCTACATTAGCCGCTTGCAGACCTCGCTGCCCATTCACAATTTCGAATATGACCTGCTCGCCTTCTTCCAAATTGCGATAGCCAGAGCCTGTGATTGCCGAGTAGTGAACGAAGACGTCAGGACCACCTTCACGCTCGATGAAACCGTATCCTTTTTCCTTGCTAAACCATTTTACTTTCCCTTGAATCATTGTGCTTCCTCCCTGTAATCAGTGCAGCTCTACGCTTACCCCATCATATGCGGATGCACAGAAAGTGGAGATACGTTAAAATAAATAATGTCTGGTTTATATACTGTAACAGCAGGAAGGAAGTGAACCGCTCATGCGCAAGACCATCGCTATCGTTAGCTGTGCGCTGCTGCTTTCTGCGTGCTCGGATCTGTCCGAGGGCGTGCAAAACGCCCAACAAGCCGTAGAGACTGGCAAACAGGCCATCGAAGTGGGGAAACAAGCTGTCGAAGCAGGAAAGCAGCTGGCTGAATCTGAAGTAGCCCAGCAGCTGAAGACCTTTCTCCAGCAAAAATATGAATCCTCTGAGCAATTGAGAAACGCGATGTTCAGTGGAGATGGCACTCTTTTGGCAGATGAATTGAAAAAGACTGAGCTCGCCAATTTCAGCTTTTACAAGTCTGATTTGTTCGGCGTGGAATATTCGGGTCAGCTGACAGGCGACGGTACATTCAAAGTGCTCAAGCACGATTTGAAAAATGCGGGCGCTGAACCGACCGTTGTAAAAGAGTTCAAAGTAACACTGGATAACAGTGGTCAAATTCAAGTCCAATAAAGAATGGAACACCATGCAAAAGCCTGCGACGCCGGATCGCAGGCTTTTTCTTTCCAAATAAAAATCTTTTTATTAGACTCTACGCAAATTTCTGTTTTTTTATGATGGATATTTATATTCATGCATGTTATTGTTTAAAACGTACTAATAATTTTAATACACACTAAACAAGAGGTGCTGCAATGAACATGCTGCTCGTTTCCATTATGGTGTATATGGCCGGCATGCTCCTCATCGGGTACTATGCCTACAAGCGTACATCCAATCTCAGCGACTATATGTTGGGAGGACGCTCGCTCGGTCCTGCTGTCACGGCCTTGAGTGCAGGAGCATCCGATATGAGCGGGTGGCTGATGATGGGCCTGCCTGGAGCTATGTTTGCTCAAGGCTTGAGTGCTTCGTGGATTGCTATTGGTCTCACCCTGGGGGCATACGCAAACTGGCTGTACGTCGCTCCCCGCCTCAGAACGTATACGGAGGTAGCCAATAACTCCATCACGATTCCCTCCTTTTTGGAAAACCGCTTCGGGGACGGCTCCCGCATGCTGCGTCTGGCATCCGCTCTGGTCATTATGATCTTTTTTACCTTCTATGTCTCTTCGGGACTCGTATCCGGTGGTGTACTGTTTGAAAACACATTTCACCTGAGCTACACGACCGGGCTGTGGATCGTTGGGCTGGTTACCATCGCCTACACCCTGTTCGGCGGGTTCCTCGCTGTAAGCTGGACGGACGCCGTCCAAGGGCTGATCATGGTCATTGCCCTTATTTTGGTGCCGCTCGTAACCGCATTGACCTCTGGCGGTTGGGAATCGACTTTCACTGAGATTCGTACGATTGATCCTTCACTGTTGGATATTTTCAAAGGGACGAGCCTGATCGGCATCATTTCACTGTTCGCCTGGGGACTTGGCTACTTCGGTCAGCCACACATCATCGTCCGCTTTATGGCGATCACCTCGACAAAGGAAATCAAAAAAGCGCGCAGTATCGGTATGTCCTGGATGATTTTCTCCGTAGCCGGCGCTATGCTGACGGGCTTGTTCGGGATCGCGCTGTATTCCAAGCAAGGGTGGACACTGTCGGATCCGGAAACGATCTTTATTCAGCTCGGCACGATCTTGTTCCATCCGATCATCACCGGCTTTTTGCTCGCCGCGATCCTGGCTGCCATCATGAGTACGATCTCGTCTCAGCTGCTCGTGACTTCCAGCTCCCTGACGGAAGACATCTTCAAGACTTTCTTGAATAGATCTGCGACAGATAAAGAACTGGTCACAGTCGGACGCCTCTCTGTTCTGCTCGTGGCTGTAATCGCCTTCTTGCTCGCTTTGAACAAGAACGACACCATCCTGGATCTCGTCGGATACGCATGGGCAGGCTTTGGCGCCTCGTTTGGTCCTGTCATCCTGCTGTCCCTCTACTGGAAGCGCATGAACAAATGGGGAGCGCTTGCCGGCATGGTCGCTGGTGCTCTCACGGTCATCATCTGGACGCGCTTCGATGTGCTGAAGGACTTCCTGTACGAAATGGTACCAGGCTTTGCTGTCAGCCTGCTCGCGATTGTGATCGTCAGCCGCCTGACCAGCAAACCGTCTCAGCAAGTAGAAGATCAATTTGACACCTATGAGCGACTTAATAAGTAAACAAGCAAAAGCGCCCTCTCTTTTTATCGAGCAGGGCGCTTTTTACGTTGGGCTCGTAACATTCTGCACTTTGGTACGTCAAAAGCTAATGAGAATCGATTTCCTGTAAACGGAAAGGGGAGGACTTGCTCTTGTTCCTTTTTTATGCAGCCATTTTAGTCGCATCTGTCTTGCTTTTCCTATGCTTCAAAAGAGCTGGTGTAGTCACTCCTTTTTCACGCACCATGCTTGTCGCCACACTGTTCAGCACCCTTGCAACCGTCTGCTTGGCAGATAACTACATACAAAGCCTCATCCCTGGTCTGCAGGATGGCATCTCGATTTCCAATTCTCTCGCTTATTATTTGATCGGGGAAGATAACTGGTCGCATGCAACATACCAAGCCGCCTTCGAGTACGCTGTCCTAGTCTCCATCCTGTGCCTGATCTCTTACATCGCGGCATCCATCCTGGAGGCTCGCAAATGATGGCAGCCCGTACCATGCCCTCGCCAATACCTGAATCCCTTCATCGATGTCCGCTTCGGCCATTCCGCCAAAGCCCACGATGATGCGCGGCAAGAACTGGCTAGGCGGGCTTGCCCGGACCATCTGACGAATGGATGGCAGGCGTGGCCCCGCAGGGATCGCGCCCGAGACGATCGCGCGGCTGATTTGTTGGTAGATTTGCTGGTAGAGCGGTTCCGTGCTGTTCGGATCGAGTACCGGTGTAAAATCCATCCTCCGCCTCCACCTGTCCTTATTCATTCATCCCGATTTGTCCCTATCAACAGGAACAGTTTTCTACTACCATCACTATATCAAATGGCAGCAAAAGAGAGGAGATCCAACATGTCTATCTACCTGAAAGGTGAAAAAGTGGTGCTCCGCGACATCCGTCCCGAGGATATCGATCTGATCTACATGTGGAAATACGAAGCAGATGACCGGGAGCATTTGAATTGGAATGGTCCGTACAAGCCGCTCGATCCCCTCACAAAGGAGGAACATCGAGCACTTCCCCGATATCAGGAGTCATTGGCCCTGGTCGGATCTGATGCACCCAGGACCGAGCTCATCCTTGAAATCGATGGTCAGCTGCGCGGGAGCGTGGGACGTTATTGGGTATCCGAGGAAACGAACTGGTGTGAGATCGGAATCGTCATCTATGATTCATGCTACTGGTCCAACGGCTATGGCAGCGAAGCTTTCCAAATGTGGATCGATTATTTGTTCACCCATATGGATACCGTGCGCCTAGGCATCGGGACCTGGTCCGGAAACGAACGCATGATCAAGCTGGCCGCCCGCTGCGGGATGCGGGAGGAAGCACGCGTGCGCAAGGCGCGGATCGTCCGCGGAGAATACTACGACGCCATCAAAATGGGAATGTTGAAGGAAGAGTGGGAGGCCTTGAGGCAAAATAGCTAAACGAAAGGAACCAAACAAAAAAAGCCAACGAGTGTTGGCTTTTTCCCTGTTTTACTTTTTGGTGATGGTGATCTCAAGATCCAGATCTTCGTCGCTGTCTCTCGCTGTCAGCGTGACGACTTCATCGTCCACATCAACGGTGTAGGCGGAGTCAATTTCGTCATTGTCCTTCAGCGCATCTGCGATCTTGTCAGCGATTTCTTCGGCTGTATCGTTGTCATCGACGTCGATTACTACCGTCTCATCGATATGATCATCTTCCACCTTGATCCGGTAGGTTTGATCAGAAGAAGCATCCGATTTCACAGTGATTTTCCAAGACTCTTCTTTCGCGTCATCGCCGAGAGAGCCTTTGGCTGTAGCACTATCCAATCCGAGATCATACAAGGCGCTTCCCGTAAATTTGATGGAAGGAACCTCGTCCGTAGGGCTGTTGTCCGTTTCGAAGACAAAGCGGTTATTGTCAAAAGATACCTTCACGCGATCGTCGTCACCAAGCGCGCGAGCAATCGCCTCTTCCAATGCTTCTGCCACTTCATCCCCATCGTCTTGCGTGCCGTCAATATCATCTAGGTCGATGGATTCTGCAGACTCCCCATTCAACGAGATCGAAAGCGATTCGTTCGACAGATCCGGCGTGCTGTCGCTGATTCGCGACCCTGTTTTTACCGCTTCCTCGAACTCATCTCCATTGCGGCCATCGGTGATTTTTTCGACCTTGAAGGTTACGTCATCCTCATCGTCACCCGTTGCCCCATACGCATAGATGGTTTGAATTTCGTTGTTTTTCAAAACCACATCGACTTTCATGCCTTCGGACAACGAGCCGAAGCTGGAGGATTTCCCATTGATTTTGACCACCACATCATTGGCTACTTTGTACGTTTTCGAACCGATGGTCAGCTCCTCGTCATCTTCATCGAGATCGACAATCGTCCCTTTGACATGATTCCCAAAGTCAGCATCACCGATCTTGCCAAGCAAGCGGTTCACGAAGACAGCCATCTCCGCACGCGTAACCGGCTTATTCGGCTTGAACGTCTGATCTTCGTAGCCCGCTACCAAGGATTGAAGCAAGGCGAACGAAAGATATTCCTTTTCCTCGGACGTCAGCGTGGAAATGTCACCGAAGAAAAGATTGCTCTCATCCACATCGTCGTAATCGGAGCCCAATGCGTTCACCAGGAGCTTGACTACGAAAAGTCGAGTCGCCGGTTTGTTTGGCTGAAAATCCTTCGAATCTACAATATGATTGATCATCGCCAGCTTGACGGATGATTGGGCCCAATCCGGAACGTCCTTATAGGAATCATAATAGCCGTCAGTCAGCAAATCTGTGTTTTGCGTCAACAGGTTGATCACCATCGTCAGTGCCTCAAGCTGCGTAACCGGCTTGTTCGGGCGGAATGTGTGATCGGGATAACCTTTGATAATGGATTTGTCCATCATGATTTTCACTGTTGCTTCTGCCCAGTGCTTGTTCAGATCGGAGAAAGGGTACTGGTTTTTGTTCACTTTTACTTGTTGAACATGGCCATTCCCTTTTGGCTTGTCGTTACCATGTCCATGTCCGTTTCCGTTTCCATTTCCGTTGTTCCCTTTCGCACTCACCGCTGTCCCAAACGAAACAGACAATGCCCCAGCCAGAATGGTAGGCAAAATCTTATGTCTCCACGTTTTCATGCCCTTATTCCTCCTCAACATTTACAGGTGCTCACACAAGTTCGAGACGGGCAAGAGTGACGAGAAGTTGCAAGATTCTCTCTTATTTTTGAATTTTATTTGTTCGGACTGTCTAGGTGCAGCAAAAAAGCGCCCAGGGCTTCCGCTCCTGAGCGCTCTCTTTTCTATCGATTACTCTACCAGCTCGGCCGCCACTCGATCCAGCTTGCCTTGGAGCTCATCCAGATCGACGTTCATATCGAGTGCTGCGAACAGACCGGTAAAGTAGGCGTTTACCTGATCCACTGCACGAGCACGCTCGGTTGCTGCAAGTTCGGCGAAAAGCGTTGAGAACTGGTCCGCAAGCTGATCGTTTCCTGTTGCGATATAAGCCGCCACAGGCTCTTGCATCCGTTTTTCGAGCTCTTCACGCACTTTCAGCTTGCCGTCCTGTTCAAAAAAGTCTTTCGTATTCTTAAACAGGGACAGGGCAGGCTGGAATGCGGCAGCACTCACGGGCAGCTCCTCAGCAAAAGAAAGCGTCTCAACCTGACGCGGCTGATACGGTGCCAGCGTGAGGCTATTCGCAGTCGCTTGCACTTCTCGCTGCCACTGGCCGACCAGCATGACTCCCTGCTTGTTGATGAACTTCTCCAGACGCAATGTAGTCGCACGAAGCTCCTGAGCCAGATCGTAGCTGATCGAGCGCATGAGGTCGGTCAGACAGCCTTGAAGCGTTTGCTTCATGTTGCGACCATCCTCTTTGAGCACCGAAGGGTTGAAAGCGAAGTTGTACAGTTCATTAAAGCGGAAGAACAGGCGCTGCTTCACATAGTAGAGCAGCTCTTCGCGTTCTTTTGCCAAATCGCGTTCATAGGAAGTCGTCGCGAGCCCTTCTACGGCAGCCAGCGCCGCAGCCTGTGCTTCACTAGCCGCTTGCCTTGCAGCCAAACGCTCGCTTTCCCCAGAAGTCGCCATACGCATAAATTCTGTCAGCGTGGCATGGGCACGGCGGATTTCTCCGATCGCAGAATTGACAGCGATCTGCGTCAGCTCCTCGATGGTGAAGCGAAGGAACTCGACCTCGAAGTTGGCCATTCCTGACAGCTTGAACGCTTCCTCTGCCGGCATCAGATCAGCGCCTTCCGCTGTCTGCGTCCGCTGACGGTATACCTTTTCTGCCGAACCCGCCAGCTTGCCTTTTTCATGCATGCGTGCGAGGAGTGCCGTCTGACTCGATACCGGGTAGATGCGCGGCAAACGAATCCCGCACGTCAGGAGGTTCTTCTCGATGTGGGTAATAACCCCCCCCAGCTCTTCTTCGGATGCAGCCAAGTCAGCCGCATTGACGATGAAGAACATTTTATCCATCTCGAAGGTATCCTTCACACGACCCATCTGCAGCAGGAATTCCCGGTCTGCCTGGGAGAACGCATGATTGTAGTACGTAACGAACAGGACGGCATCGGCGTTTTTCATGTATTCAAAGGCAACACCGGTATGGCGGGCATTGATCGAATCGGCACCAGGGGTGTCCACCAAGACGATCCCTTGCTCGGTCAGCGGGCAGGAGTAGAACAGTTCGATGTATTCTGCAAAACAAGCTTTTTCTTCTTTGGCGACAAAGCCCTTAAACGCTTGCATGTCGACAAGCAGCTCTCCATCGAGATGGGCAGCCATTTCTCCCAGGCCTTTGGTTACCGCCTTCAGAAAGGTGTAGTGCGGCTTGGCCGTTGGTGGAATTTGCGCCACGTCGATCTTGCCGAGCTCCGCCAGCGCTGCCTCCAAACCGGATGCAGACAGTCCAAAGACTGCGAGAGAGCGCAGAACATCCTGTTCGATGGCGTCTCTGCTTTTCAACACGACTCGCACCGTTCCATGAGGATGCTCGTCAGTCGGAGGCATAATCTTGTTGATGGCAGCTGTGGTCGGATTGGGGGATACTGGCAAAACCATATCTCCCATCAGGGCATTGGCAAAGGAAGATTTCCCTGCAGAAAACGCCCCGAACAACGCCACTGTAAATCGATTGGCCTCCAGACGTTCCGCTCGATCGAGCATCGCCTGGGCCTGCGCCTGCATCCCCGGCACAGATACGATTTCCTCGCTAGAATGCCGCAGACGCTGTGCCGCTGCAAACAGCTTTTCTCTCAGTTGATTCATGACACCTGTTCTCCTTTTTGCATGATAGTTTGCAGCTGTTCTCTGCTTTCCTGTTCGCCAGATGCCAGCTCAGCCAGCTTTTCGTGCACACTCGCCAGCTCGCGCAGAACTGCCAGACGTGCTTGCTGATCTTCCAGTTGTGCTTTGACTTGCTCCTGCAAACGTGCGATTACCTGGTCGATAAAGCCGAGTCCAGCACGGCGATATTCCAGCTTGATCCCGTTAGCAATATCGTTGCAATAGTTCAAAACGTATTCTTGAGATTGTGCGCCGTCCTTTACGTGGGACGCGAGGAACTCCGGAGTGATCCCTACTGTCATGGCATGGACAGAGGCATGGTACTCTTCGTCACGGATGTGATACTCTTGCGGCTGTTTACCCATCAGTTCCTTGAAGTGAAAATCCAGATTGCCCGCTACTTTTTCACGCAAGTCAGCCAGCAGCGCTTCCGCACGCCGGGCACGCTCTTCCTCTGTCTTTTTGCCAGCGAACAAGAAGCCGAGCTTGAACCCAGGCTTTCGGCTCTCCAGATAGCTTCGCGCCGCTTCATTCGTGCTGAAATAGGTCAGACGTGCGTTATCCAACAGCACACTCATTTCTTTCTCCATTTTCTTTCGTGCTTCTTCTGGCAGGCTTGCGAGTGCGGCTGCCTCGGCTTCCGCCTGCTGCAAGGCATTTCGGACCGCAGCTGCATCCCGGCTGTCCACGCCTTCTGTCTCCAAAGAGTCCATCTTGCTTTCCCATTCCATGCGCAAGCCTTCGCTCGCGGCCTTCAGCACCTGCACATGCTCGTCGATCAGATGCTCTGCAGCGCTTCTCACACTGTGTCCCACCAGCTCTTCCCGGTCACGGATCAGCTCAGACAGCTTGTTTTTAAACTCCTCGTACTGGTTTTCCGGATGGTCCGGTTCTGCCAGGGAGGTATAGAAAATCCCGTCCGGTTTAATGTTCCATGTCGCGAAAGCATCTTCCACACTTTCCTTGTAGCTGTCAAAGTCCAGCTCAAAATCAATGTGCTTGTCGATCATGTTCACGACGAGATAGACCGGTTTTCCACGGTCCTTCAATGTTTTGGTGAAGTTGAAATTTTCCTCTGCCTGTACATGGTTGTAATCCATCATGTATATGACGACATCCGCCAGATGCAGGGCTGATTCGGTCGCGATTTTATGCGCAGCATCCGTCGAGTCGATCCCCGGCGTATCGAGCAAGCTGGAGTGATCGTCGAGGAAAGTCCCCGGATACGAAACCTCCACGGACTCCACCGTATCTCCGTCTACCGCAAACTGCTTGAGCTTTTCCATCTCCGTATCGGGATCAAAGGTAATCACGCCGCTGTTCATCGTGTACACGCGTGCCGCTTTTTCCCCCCCGCGAATCTTGACCACATTGGCGCTGGTCGGGATCGGATTGGAAGGCAGCAAATTCACTCCCAAAAGGGTGTTGATCATCGTGGATTTCCCTGCGGAAAAGTGTCCGCAAAAGGCAATGTTCAATTCCGCTCGTTTGGTTTTGTCAGCGAGCTGAAGGAGTTTGACAGGGGTTGTCGTGTCCCCTTTCGCCTTCATTTGCTCCGCGAGCTGTTCCCATGTATGTGCAAGCCGGGAGAAATCCGTCTCCCGAATCATGACTTGACTTTGAAGCACTTGCTTACCACCCTCTCCAATTAATGCACTCTCTCTACTACTCTATTCTACCATGCCGAATGTACCATACCTGATGTGGTTGTTCAATTATTTGTGTGAAAGTTTCCCTGCGGAACCTTTCATCCGCATACTTTTCCTGTCTTTGGGAAAAAATCGCTCTAACATGATATTCGCGTTTTTGACAGGAGGAACTCTCATGTTGCGCAGAATACTGGCACGGCATCGCAAACAGAAGGCTTCCTCGCCATTGATTCAGCAGTCTTTGGGCCAGTCTTCTCCTCCTGCATTGTTAACCAAAAGCTTACAGGATAACCTGGATACCATTCGCACTCTCTTGGGAAATCCTCACGATTTGATTATCCGATCGTTTTTTATTGGAAATACGCAGCATTCGTGCGCTGTTGTCTGCATTGACGGACTAGCGAACAGCCAACTGCTACAGGACCAAATTCTGTCCAATATTCAGCTGATGATCACCACCGCAGAGAAAAAGGTGCCAACCGAGCCGGATGAGATCCTCTCTCTTTTGTATGAGGAGGTCTTGTCCGTGGTAGAAATCAAGAAAGATGACTCCTTGGATCAAGTGCTCGATTGCGTTCTCTATGGTGATACTGCGCTTCTCGTGAATGGCTCAAGCACAGCTATTTTGATTGACAGCAAAGGCTGGAAGTCCAGAGCCATCGAAGAGCCTGTCTCAGAAGGCTTGGTTCGCGGTCCACGGGATGGCTTTACCGAAGATATCCGGGACAATACCGTCCGAATTCGCAGGAGGGTGAAAGATTACCATCTTCGTTTAGATGCATCGATCGTGGGCACTCGAAGCAAGACCGAGGTCATCATCGCCTACATCGACAACCTCGTGGATCCGGAGCTGTTGGATGAAATCAAGCGGCGAATCGAAACGATAGACATCGACGAAATCGAGGAGTCCGGCTTTATCGAGCAGTGGATTGAAGACGATTTCATGTCTCCGTTTCCACAAGTCCATAACACGGAGCGCCCTGACAAGGTAGCCGCGTCCCTTTTCCAAGGTCGCGTCGCCATCCTGGTGGACGGATCTCCGATGGTGCTGATTCTGCCGGTCACGCTCGGGCTGCTCCTCCATTCACCGGAAGATTACTACGAGCGCTGGATCGTCGGCACGCTTGCCCGCCTATTGCGATATGTAGCGGCCTTTTTGGCTGTGTTTTCACCTTCTTTTTATATCGCGCTCGTCACCTATCACCCCGGACTGATTCCTTCCGACTTGGCTTTTTCTATCGCGGCTACTCGTGACGGGGTGCCTTTTCCTGCCTTTGTGGAATCGATCATGATGGTGACCACCATGGAGCTGCTACAGGAAGCCGGCCTTCGTTTGCCCAAACCGATCGGTCAGACAGTAGGCATCGTAGGCGGTCTGGTCATCGGGGATGCGGCCGTTTCTGCCGGAATCGTGAGCCCTGTCATGGTCATTGTCGTGGCATTAACAGCGATTGCCTCGTTCGCCATCCCGGCTTATCACTTGGCTATCGCGCTTCGCATGATACGCTATCTGGCGATGATTGCTGCCGCTATCTTTGGTGTCTATGGCGTGGTGCTCAGCTTCATTGTCATCATGATTCATTTGGCTAATCTGACAAGCATCGGGTATCCCTACCTTGCTCCATATGCGCCACATATGCCGCGAGATTGGAAGGACCAAATCCTTCGTGCACCTGTCACCTTTTTGAAAACAAGACCTGATATGCTGCATCCACAGGATAAAACTCGTTTGGGAACAGGGGATCCATCATGAGCACTCAGACTTTAACGGAAAAACTGATCAGCAAAAATCATATGGGGATCAATATCGCCTCTGTCACCATCGGAGTCGGCATCTTGACGTTCCCCCGCACATTGGCAAAGGCGACAAGTGCGTTTGATGGCTGGATTTCCGTTATTCTGAGCGGTGCGATTGCCTATCTGATCGCCTGGCTTTTGGCCAAGCTCGCCTCTCGTTTTCCCAGGCAAACGTTTTTCGAGTACACGTCGTTGATTGCCAGCAAGCCGGTTGGCTATACGCTGACGTTGCTCGTCTGCATCTACACGATGTTGTTTGTTTCCTTTGAAATCAGGGCAATCGGGAACATCGCCAAGCAGTATCTTTTTTACAATACGCCGGTAGAAATGATCACGCTGAGCTTTCTCCTCGTCGTTCAGTACGCTGTCGCGGGCTCCCGCGTCGCCCTGCTTCGCCTGAATGTCCTTTTCTTGCCAGTCGTCCTGTACGTCATGCTGGTGGTCCTCCTGTTTGCCCAGCCGCTCATTGACTTGGAAAACGTCCGTCCGTACTTCTCTTCCAGCTGGAGCTCGCTATTGAAAGGCACCAAGGACGTGGGCCTCTCCTACTCTGGCTTCGAGATCATCCTGTTCTACACCATGCTGATGAGAAGACCGGAGGAAGCGACCAAATCCGTCTTTCTCGGCTTGCTGATCCCCATTATTCTCTACTGGACCATCTACATTTTCGTCATTGCCGTTTTCTCTGCGGAGGTCGCTAAAAACTTGACCTACCCGACGATCGAGCTGGCCAAAGAAGTGGAAGTGCCCGGTGGATTTTTTGAGCGTGTGGACTCGATCTTTTTTACGATCTGGATCATGACCATTTTCAATACCTGTGCCATGTGGCTGGATATCACCGTGCTCAATCTGACATCGATGTTCAAGAAAGTCAAAAAGATGGTCTGGATTTTCACGTTGTCACCCGTGATCTATTTTATTTCCATGCTCCCCCAGACGCTGATTGACTTTTTTTCGTTTGGCGACAATCTGACCTATTTCGGAATGGTCGTAGTGTATTTCATCCCCATTCTCCTCCTGCTAATCGCCATTCTTCGCGGGGTGAGAAGCGATGGTTAAGCGGGTGGTGGCAGGCTTGCTCGTGATCGCGCTCTCGCTTGCCGTCACAGGCTGCTGGGATCAGGTACAGATCGAAGAACGCGGCTTTGTGATAGGTGTGGCAGTCGATTTTCCCCGCAACACGAAAGCCGAGGAACAGGCCCTTCAAGAAGCTCCTGACAAACCGGTGGGGCAGAACCGTTTTCTCATCACGACACAGCTGGTTATTCCCGGCGGGTTGATCGCATCCGGGCAATCCAGCGGAAGCGGACAAAACACGGCGAATGAAGCCTTTCTCAACCTCGTCTCAGAGGGCGACTCCATGTTTGAGGTGGGGCGTGAGCTGGCTACTCGCTCCAGCCGCACCCCCTTCTACCAGCATTTAAAGGTGACGATTATCTCTGAGGAGGTCGCCAGGTCCAAGGACGGTTTTGCGAATGCCATCGATGTCACCCTGCGCGACCCTGACTCCCGGCGCAGCTCCAAGGTGTACATTTCCAAAGGTGACGCGAAAAGCATCATGGATGTGAAGCCCAAAACGGAAAAGCTGCCTGCTCTCTACATCGATTCCGTAGGAAAAAACAACGACAGAAACGCACGCATGCTGCCGGATATTCGGCTAGGAGACGTGCATCAGCAGCTTCTCAACCATTTCAGCTTCGCGATCCCGAGAATCACAGCAGAAAAGCAGGAAGTGAAATTGGCAGGTGCCGCTGTCTTCAACGCGGATAATCAATTGGTCGGATTTTTGGGTGAGGAAGAAACGGAAGGATTGAATTTCCTCACGGGGAAAGTTCGCGGCGGGGTGCTAAAGACAAAGTTCAACAACGATTTGGTCGTACTGAATGTACAAGGGGCGAGAAAAACCATCAAAGCCGACGTTCGAGATCGAGAGCACATGAAATTTACCTTCAACATTGAGTGTGAAGGAGCGATCATGGAGTCGTTTATCCCGATTGATCTGTTGGACGAAAAAACGCTGCAAAAGCTCGAATCATCCTTTGCTCGTGAAATCGAGAGAATGAGCAAGGACACCATCTCCAAAGTGCATGAGGAGATGCCGGTCGATGTCCTCCGAATCGGACGCTATCTCAAGCAGTATCACAACAAGCTTTGGAAGCAAATCGAACGTGACTGGGAGAATGGGCGGCAGCTATACAAAAAAAGCGAGATTACCGTGAAGGCGCAGGTATTTATCCGTAACAACGGCGGGATCAATAAAACCGAGAATAAAACAGGTCGGTGAAGTTTTCTTGAAACATTTACTAGGCTTACTCCCTCCGTATCTGACGCTGGCAGGAGCAATCCTGTCGTTCCTAATCCCTTACATCCTCACCCTAATCAGCAGAAAGCTGCATGATTTGGGCGACCCTCCCTGGAAAAAGGGAGGGAAACCCAACTAGCCGCCTGCATCTCCTAGGAATGATTCTGCGCCACTGCATCCGCAAACGCTTTGGCATAGGCAGGCAAGTCTGGCGGTCGTCTCGAGCCGATAATGTGCCCATCTACGACCACTTCTTCATCTACCCAGATCGCTCCAGCATTTTCGATGTCGTCGCGGATTCCCGGCGTAGACGTCGTCTTTACACCTTGGAGGATTTTCGCGGAAATCAGGACCCACCCTGCATGGCAGATATGGCCGATCGGTTTCTTTGCCCGGTCCATCTCCTGAATGAAAGACAAAATCTCGGGATAGCGACGAAGCTTGTCAGGCGCCCATCCTCCCGGGACCAGTACGCCATCGTAATCTTCCGCTTTGACGTCGCGAATCGATTTGTCGGATTGGCACGGGACGCCGTACTTACCTGTATACGTATGGTTCGCTTCCGGGCCTACGAGGTCGACAGTCGCCCCTTCTTCCCTCAAGCGAAGGACGGGATACCACAGCTCCAAGTCTTCAAACTCATGCTCCACATAGCAGACGATATGCTTCCCTGCAAGTCTCACCAGATCAGCCTCCTTTTTCTCCATTGTAGCAGGCAGTCCAGAAAAATGAAAAAGTGAGAAACAGGTTTTTCACGCTGTTTCCCACCTTAGGCAAAAAAACTATGTATACAATTTCTGGTGCCGGTAGAGGGACTTGAACCCCCACGGTTTCCCTCACGATTTTGAGTCGCGCGCGTCTGCCAATTCCGCCATACCGGCAAAGCCACTTCTGAAATCGAGCACATTCGACAAATTTCGCAACGTGCTTCAATACTTAAATAATATACAGGCAAGTGCATCCGAAATCAACACCGGATTTTCTTACCAAAGACATAGTTAGCCTTTCAGTTCTCTGGAAAGGTATAAAATAAACAATCCTGCTAGATTAATGTAGGTACTGGACGCCTCCGCAGAATCTGCCAATCCTCCATTGCTTTGTTGCATGGCAAATAAATATTGCTCCGCCGTTCGCTTCATGGCCGGGAGTCGGGAATAGGCCTGCTCTCCCAGCAAGTAGGCAATGGTCGAAAGCGTGTATGTCCCCTCCCATTGCTTGAAGGCGCCGTTTCTCCCGATTTGTTTGGACATGGTCCCCAGTGTTTTTTCAAACATGGCTGCATCCCGGAGAAGACAGGCTGACCAGCCATTGGCAAACCAGCGCGCGTACGCAGGATAGGCAGACTGTTCGCCAGTGCCATCCAGCATCACGGCATACAGTCCTTTATGGGGATCAAAAAATCGTTCAAAATTGTCTTTTAGCCGCTGCGCCTGCCTTTCCGCAGAGGACTGGGGAAAAAGCGCCGCTGCTGCTAGCAATCCGACGTACGTCTCGGCATTGTCTGCCGCATATTTGACCTTATAGACATGATAATCATGGATCGATCGCGCTTTTTCTTCTTTTCTCAGCTGGTACGAGCTCCAGTAAAGCCCGTCATCGGGATCGAGGTTGTGCTCGATGAGAAACGCGTAAGCCCGCTTGGCAGCAGCGCGGACTTGTGAGCGAAGCTCGGAGCTGTGTGTCCTTCTGTCCACCTCTCGCGCCACATGAATGAACAGAGCCATCGTCGTATCAATCCCGCGAATGGCAGCAAATTGCCGGTAGCTCCCTGGAACAGCGGGGATATAGCCATCCCCCACTCGACGATAGGAGAGATGCCAATCGCCATCAGGCGTCTGCACACGCATCAGCCAGTTCATCCCACGCTCCACAGCCCGCCAGTACGCGGGTTCTCGGGTGAGGTCATAAGAGCTGATCAGTCCCATCAAAGCGTAGAGCATGTTGGAGTCCGTATTGATATAGCCGGATTCCGCGATCGCACCGTGCTCATCTTGCAGCTGTATAATAAAGCTGGCCGCTCTTTGTAAGCGAACGAGTCGAGCGTCTTCACGGGCAGCTTCTGCTGCCGCATAGCCAGAGCCTAGATTCCACACGAACAAAGAAACCAGCAGCCATATTCCCATTCGCCGCACAGGCATGGCAGGTTCACCTCCGGGGTTTTTAGTTTCCCCCAGTTATCCCTGCCAATTCCACACTTCCACCCTGCCTAGTTTACAATCATGAAACTTGTCCCATCCCAGCCTTTCGTTTGAGAGGGAGAGCCTGGCATGTGAAGTGCCTTCATCTCCCACCTCCTTTTACGGCAAAGAAGAAACTATCATTTATCGGCAACGCGCACAGCAACCGATCAGCGGAGTCCTCTCGTTTCCAGGCAGACTGAATGGATAGTCGAGCGGATGGCGACCGACTACGATCCATTTTCCGTCCGCTTTTTTTCGCAATTGGTACACCCGAAAAAAGCGATCGCTCGAGTCAAAAGCAAACCAGACGGCCAAGGTAACGTTTGACCCGCAGTGGGACAGAACTTGAGATTTGACGATAGGGGGTGCCCCAATGGTATCCCCGACAGGCACAGCCAGCCTTCCATTGATCCGTCGCAAATCCAGATTTTTGATCACACGGCTCGCCAGACAAGGAGTCATGCTTCTTTGCAGAAACCGCCGAATTTTTGCGACGGATCGAAATCGCTCAGGCAGCAGCCTGCCTCGGTTTCCTACCCGTTTTTGGGCGGAGAGAACGATGGTAAAAAATGCTCGCTCTGCTTGACGAACGGTTTGCAGCCACATTTTTTTCATCCGGCATACCTCCCTCTTACAAGCTTATGCAACCAGCGGTGCATGCGGTTGGGCTCTCGGACGCGTACATATTTCGTTTCCGTACCGGACAAATTACTGTGGTGCAGAACTCTCAAGATCCAAGGAGGAACAAACATGCCTACCCAAATCAACACGGATTCTCTGAAAAAAGCTGAGGCGTCCACCACGCTTGCCAAGTCGATGATCACGCAAGCCATTGAGCAATCCGCCGCCAACCCTCAACTGGCTGAAGAGGCACTCAAGCAAGCTTCCCAGGAGATCGCTCAAGCCCAAACCATGGTGTCACAAGTGCAATCCACCATTCAAACCCAGCAAGCACAGCAGCAGCAACAGCAAAAAGAGTCCAAGTAAATGTCAGCAGGCGAATCCCTGAACGGATTCGCCTGTTTTTTCTTATTTCTGGAAAAGCAATCGCAACTTTTATAAAATTGAGGTAAATCATGCTCTATTCTTGGGAGGAAGCTCATGCTACAACCGACTGGCATCAATCATTTCTTGTTTTCCGTTTCTGACTTGGAGAGGTCTTTTCGTTTTTATCAGGATGTCCTGGGTGCAAAACCGCTCGTCCGCGGCAGGAAGCTGGCCTATTTTGACCTGAACGGGTATTGGCTCGCCTTGAATGAAGAATCGGACATTCCCCGTCAGGAGATCCATCTGTCCTATACCCACCTCGCTTTTTCCATCGAAGAAGCTGATTTTGATGCCTGGCTTGCTCATCTGCAAAAACATGATGTCCACATCCTGCCTGGACGGGAACGCGACGCGCGTGACAAAAAGTCCATGTACTTCACGGATCCAGACGGTCACAAGTTTGAATTACATACGGGAACACTGGAGGATCGGCTTGCCTATTATCGTCAGGACAAGCATCATATGACATTTTTTGAATAAATAAAAACGACCTAACGCCCCCTTTTTTTGGCGGTTCGCCGACTGGCAGCTGCCTTTTTCGTCACGACTCGCCGAAGCTGCGCTGGGGTCAGCGGCTGCGTATATCCCAGATGGCCGCGACGACCTGTTTGCAGCGTTCTGGAGATTTTTCCAGTCGCTGTGGCTACGCGAAGCCCAAAAGCCTGCATCGCCCACTGAACAGGAAAAGAAATGGACAGCCTGCCGTCCTCAGAGCCCGCGAAATTTACCGCTGCTGCATAGTTGCCAGATGTCAGCCATACCGATCCGGAGTCCCCAGCCAGTGATACAGCCGTCTGGCCCCGGATCACCGTCTGGTTGCGAAAGCGGATCGTGCCTAGTCCGCCAAGGCTGCCGTAATCGACCTCGATGTCAGTATGGATGGATTCGACAGTTCCGCTGACACGCCCTGTCGTCCGTCCCACTTTCTTCAACCGAGTGCCGACCGCATAGCCCCGGACATGCCCACGTACCCTGCCTACGGTTGCGTAGCGCGGTGCGAGAAGACTGCTTCTGGTTGGGATGGAAATGGCAGCATCCATATAATTGACCGCGTTCTTTCGTAATCGCACAAACCTGTAGAGCCTGCCGATTCGACTCACACCTGATCGACCGCCATCTGCCCCTCCCGGCTGGATCGTTTCCGTATAGCCGCTCGTATTGTTTCGATTCAGTACATGATTGTTACTCAGCAAGTAACGTCGGGCACGCCGAGCTGCTTGGGAGACAATCAGTCCAGCGGTCCCCGATATACCCGGATATCCGACGCTGTAGCCCGCAATGACTGGCCGTATTCTACGGCGGTATCTTCCGCTTGCCGCACCCGGACGTACCAATGGGTGACAGCAGCAGCGGCCAGACACGATCGTCCTCACTGGTACTGATATGTTTGCTTTGGACAGGTGCCTGTTCACGGTGACGCTTCTTGGGCAGTGTTTGGCCACTTTTGCACTGGCATCGACCGTGTACATCACGATGCAGGCGCCGCCCTTTTTATTTTTCCCATTCACATAGCCGACCCCAATGCCGACGACGCCCGGCATCTTCCTCCACTTTTTCAACAGCTGACGCTTGGCTCGCAACGCTTCCCGAAAAGTTGCCATCGAATCTCTTCCTTCCTCCATCGGTTTCACATTGCCATCGTATGTCGGACTTGGCCACGTATATTGGACCCCTGACACAAGCTTGAATGCCTTTTTTGTCTCTTGCACGACCCTGCATCCACCTCATTCGCACTTTTCCAGCAAAAAAACCGCCTGGCTCTTTTTACGAGCCAAGCGGTTCTCTCTCAGGTTAGCGATTAGGACGCTTCCTGCACAGCAGCCTCCGTCACTGGATGCTGCAGGTTCTTATTGGTGTGGACCAACACGATATTCAAAATGACAGCTGTCAAGGAGCCTGTCACGATTCCATTTTGGAGCAGCATTTTTGCCATGGTTGGCAACTGATCAAACATGGTTGGCACTGCCGCAGAGCCCAATCCTACAGCAATACTGCAAGCGGCGATCAGCAGATTTTCGTTTTGACGCAGGTCTACCTGGGACAAGATGTTGATGCCAGACGCGACAACCATCCCAAACATCGCGATCATCGCACCGCCCAATACCGCATTCGGTACGATGGTGGTCAGCGCAGCCAGCTTCGGCAGCAGTCCCAGCACGACCAAAATACCGCCAGCGCCGATCATGACGTCACGCGTTTTGATGCCAGTCAGACTCACCAGACCGACGTTTTGGGAGAAAGCTGTGTACGGGAATGCGTTGAAAACACCGCCCAACATGATGGCTACCCCTTCGCCGCGCAGACCCTTCACTACATCTTGCTTGCTGATCTCTTTGTTCGTTACTTTTCCGAGGGCAAAGTACACGCCTGTAGACTCTGCCATGCTGATGATGTTCACCAGAATCATGGTGATGATCGCAACGATGCTGAATTGCGGCGTACCAAAGTAAAAAGGCTCAACGATGCTAAACCAGGAAGCGCTCGCCACATTGGCAAAGCTGACCATCCCCATGAAATAAGCCGCTACCGTACCGACGATCAGACCGAGCAAAACCGAAATCGCACGAATAAATCCAGTAAACAGACGATTGATGAGAAGAATAATAACGAGTGTTCCCAAAGCCAGAAGCAGATTGTGTGGCGCGCCGAAATCCGGCATTCCTTGGCCACCAGCGGCGTTGTTCATCGCTACAGGAATCAGGGACAGACCGATGATCGTCACCACTGAGCCTTGTACGACTGTCGGGAAGAAACGAAGCAGCTTGCCGAATAAAGGAGCCGCCAAAACGACGAAAATACCTGAAATAATAATGGCGCCATAGGCCGTTGCCAGGTTACTAGTAGAAGCGATGGCAATGATCGGCCCTACTGCCGTAAACGTACAGCCCAGGACGACGGGGAGACGAATCCCTGTGTAGCGAGTTCCCAATACTTGCAAAAGCGTTGCGATCCCGCAAGTGAACAAGTCTGCAGCAATCAAGTAGGCGATTTGCGCCGGGGTCAAATGGAGCTCTCCCCCGATAATCAATGGCACTACGACTGCTCCCGCGTACATGGCCAAAACGTGCTGCAAGCCCAGTGTTACCACTTTTTGTTTGGATAACATACGTTTTATTCTCTCTCCCTCTATTTATTTGGATGTTGCGTGTGTTGCAGCTGGTTCAATAAAATGAATCTCGCCTGGAGACATGGATTCGATGCGAGCGAGTGACTCGATGCGAACTCCCTCTTTCTCCAGCAATCCGCGGCCCTCCTGGAAGCTTTTTTCAATCACCGCGCCAATCCCGACGAGGTGTGCCCCCGCGTCCTTGATGATTTGCGTGAGCCCAACCAACGCTGCGCCTGTCGCCAGGAAGTCATCAACGATCAGCACGCGGTCATCAGCGTGCAAATACTGCTTGGAGACGCTGATCTGATAAGTCTCCTGTCGAGTAAAGGAGTGAACCGGCGCAGAATATACTTCCTCGGTCAGGGTAACCGCCTTCTTCTTTTTCGCGTAGATAAAAGGCACCCCTAACGCAAAAGAAGCCGCCAATGCGAAATGAATGCCGCTCGCCTCGATCGTCACTACTTTTGTTACGTTCTGATCGCGGAACAGCTCGGCAAATCTTTCACCGATCTTCATCGTCAGCTGCGGGTCTACCTGGTGATTCAAAAAAGCGTCCACTTTCAATACGGATGCAGACAGCACTTTCCCGTCCCGGACGATTCGCTCTTGTAGTTCTTTCATCTATTTTCCCCCTCCATGGAATGCAAAAAGCCTTATAAATCCAATAAAATAAAGGAAGCCCAGAGAGAACAGTTCACGGGCTGGTACGATCGAAAATACCAACTCCAAGTGAAATCTGTCCCTCTGGGCTTGTTTCTCCCTGAGGTGCAGCACGCTCATAAATCGCGCGAACATCAAACGCCAGTCAGCCCTGATGGCAAAGGATCGCCAAAAACAGAGGCTGGATCGCGGATGTTCTCTCACTCGTAGTCAGGTGATTTACGGTCACCCGGTAGAAACTGTTGGGCCTTATTCCCAAAATTATACGAGCCTGCATATGCTTTTTGGATATTGAACAATCTATCATATCTGGCAGCTTAGGAGCAAGCGTTAATTTTTGAAAGCCTGCATAGCTGTAAAAGATGGAAAGAGCCCCCGATTTACGAGGGCTCTCTCTTTTATCGCTTCGGCTTGCGCTGCCGCATTTGTACATTGATCTTTTTCCATTTGTCCTTCTCAGCTGCCTGCAGTCGCGCGTCTTCCTTTCGCGCCAGATGAGCAAGCTCTCTTTGCAGTTTGAGGTAGCTGTCAAAACGTGCTTTTTCCAACATGCCATCAGCGATTGCTTCCTGAACGGCGCAGCCTGGCTCCCGCACATGCTGACAATCGTTAAATCGGCACTCTTCTGCGATGGACTCGATGTCATCGAAGGCTCCGCGGAATCCTTCGTCCGCTTCCCAGAGCTGCAGCTCGCGCATGCCAGGCGTGTCAATCATTAAGCCTCCGCTAGGCAAGAGGAACAGCTCCCTGTGCGTCGTCGTATGCCGGCCGCGGTCGTCCCCTTCACGGACCTCACTGACCCGCTGCATGTCCGAACCACTCAGCTTGTTGATCAAGGTCGATTTGCCGACCCCGGAAGAGCCCATCAAGGCTATCGTCTTGCCTTCTCCCAGATAAGGTGCCAGCTGCTCCAGCCCTTCGCCTAGCTCCGAGCTGACGACGTGTATGGGTACGCCGATCGCCACAGACTCCACTTCACGAAGTCTGGAATCCACATCGTCGCACAAGTCGGCTTTGCTCAGTACGATGACTGGCGATGCACCGCTTTCCCATGCGAGGATCAGATAGCGCTCCATCCTGCGAATGTTAAAGTCATTATTCAAAGCGTTGACCAAGAAGACGGTATCTACATTGGCGGCGACAATCTGCTCTTCCACCGAATCGCCAGCCACTTTTCGAGAAAACTTGCTTTTGCGCGGCAAGAGAGCATGAATCGTCGCTTTCTTTTCCTCTGCCCGCGGACTGATCACGACCCAATCCCCCACCGCTGGATAATCCTCGCGGCCAGTCGCTTCGTACCTGAGCTTACCCGTAATTTCACCCAAGAGCTCGCCATGCTCGCTCAAGAGGCGATAAATCCGTTTATGTTCCAGTGTGATGCGTCCCACACTGTAGCCTTGTTCGGCAAATGGAGCGAAATGAGTAGCAAATGCCTCATTCCAGCCCAAAGATTGTAAGGTTTGTTGTACTTGTTGATTCACGAACGGATTCCCCCTGCAAATGGTTTGTAATTGGCGCTATGCCAGAACCAGTCACAGTCGAATCCTCACATCATGAACGGTTTTACTTCTCGCCAGAAAGGAGGATTCCTGTGACCCCGATTGCTACAATCTCTACCGTTTTTGTGTTTGCCATAAAACATCTCTCCTTCTTTGCAAACCGTTTTATCCAGTTTGACCGTTATTTCCCAACTATTGTACCACGAAACGACGCAGATGCAACAGCCTTAGTCGCCGCCGCCTCCACCGCCGTCGCTGCCCCCGCCGCCATCAGAACCGCTGTCACCATGGCTATGACCGTGGCCGTGGCCATGTCCCCAGCCTCCGTCAGAATCATCCCGCCTGTGATCGTTGTCGATGTAATACGGAGTGCTGCTGTCAGTCGACGAGTGGGAACGTCTGCGTCCGCCTTTTGCGTTTGTTGCCAGAACGATCATCAAGACAATGAACATGACCATAACGATAATGAAAATTTCCATCTGCTCCACTCCCCTCTGGGCCATGCCTTGAAACTCGGTTGTACAACCCCAGTATACCACGTTTTTGTAATCCTCATGGAACGGACTGTCATATTAGGGTGAGACTGGTCGATTATCCGGCAGTTCTGCCGTGAATAGGAGCCACTGCCAATATATTCGCGATGGCAAAAATGCGATACGCACCTCGCGTGTAACAGTATGCCTTCATCCTCTGCCCGGCAGCATCCAGCTCGAGAATGCGCACGATTCTCCTGCTGGTATCGCCGTTTCTATCCAAGTAAATCATCTCGATGCTTTGCTGTCTTTCCCAATATCTGTTCAGTTCACGCATCATCTGATGTCACCGCCATTTCATCCTTAGAAGCATTTTATCACCAGGAACACTTGTTCGCAACTTTTGTTCCTATTTTATGCGAACACAGCGTAAGCATGCAAGAAAAAAAGACACATGCCCATTGGTGAGCACGTGCCTTTTGGTTGTTCTTATTGCTTTCTCATGGCCTTACCGTACACGTAGACGATCGGGGATAACAGCACGGCCGCCACGATCAGGGAGGCTCGAATGGACACCCGACTTCCGACCCAACCGACAACGGGCCCCCCCGCCGTCTGTCCCAACGCATTGGATTGGCTAAGCATGGAGAGCACGGTCGCCCGTACGCTGCTCGGGATGTTGAGATTCAGCCACGTATCGTAAAGCGGGCTGCTGATCGCATCGAGGACGCCGATCAACAGCAGGGAGCAAAGCGCCCACCAGAAGCTCGGGGCCAGCGCAAAGGCCAGGAGCAGCACAATCCGCAAGCTCGTCAGGACGAACATCCCTACCATGACCGTGCGTTCGTTGTTTACATCGAGCCTTTTTTCCGTGACCTTTACCGCAATCAAGCCCAAAAAAGCAGTGAGCGCCGCGATCACCCCAAACCAGACAGCCATCGAGAAGGGAACCGTTCCCGGAAAGCCCACATCGGCAATCAGATGTGCTTCCCGCAGTCGATCATATCCTTCCGAGGCAGCTCCGCTAAACAAGGTGACGATCAGGATCAGCAGCAAGATCCGCTGGGAGCGCACGACTTTGACACCTGACAGCCACGTCGTTTTCATTTCCTGCCACTGGGTAGAATCCTTCTGTCTCTCTCTCGTGACGAATCCCGTCTCCTTCATGAAAAGGATCAGGAAAACTCCGAGAGCGGCATACATCAAGCCGCCGACAAAGTAAGGGAGCTGTGTCCCCAGCGTAGACAAGCCTACGCTCAACCCGATTCCAGCCAGCGTGGCCATGAGCGAAGCCCTCTTGGCACGAATAAACAGACTGCCCAAGCCTTTCTCCCCAACCTCGTCTGCGATCCATGCTGTATCAGCACCACTGACAAAGGTGTGCCCGACACCGAAAAACACCTGCGCCAAGAGTACCCATCCCAAAACCGGCAGAGTAGGAAGCATTTCCTGCAAGGGGCCAACCATGCCTTGGAGGGCAAATCCGGTGCCGAGGACAAACATGCCGATAATCATCGACAAGCGTCTGCTGTACGTATCGGCCACTACACCCGTGACTCCCTCAAACAGGACTACAGTGAGCTCCAATACCGTGCCCACGATCAACAGCTCCAAGGGAGACAGCCCCAGGGTAGCGATGTAGAAAATGGCGTAGGTCGTAAACATCGTCGAGTTGGCAAGTGACGTAATAAAGCGCATGACCAAGTACAATTGTGTCGCATTCATTTTCATAGGAACAACGATCCGCCCTTTTCGGCAGATGGACACGTTCCGTTTTCGTTCCGGTTTCGGTCTGTTCGACGTACGCTACTTCCTCCGTCTTTTCGCCAAACCTATTGCTGCAAAAGCGGACGCGTCTTTCTACCGCGTAATTTATCTTTTGGCAGTGAGTGAGTTGCAGCAATTTGGGATACTAACATGGTTCATACACCTCCGACAGTAATTAGTTTCATTATAATGAATTTGGAATTTTTGACCAGAGCCTTCCTTTTACGACCAATGACTTTCAGCGGACAGGAAATGGCGGAAACAAGCATTCTATTCTCGATCCTGAAGGAAGAAACAAAAAAACCGCGCAGCGTAGGTTCTGCACGGTTTCGATTCCTTCTTACGCTTTTTTGCGGAACAGGCTCACGATCGCGAGCAAGAGGGCCAATCCAGACAGGACCAACGGCAAAGTGTTGCTGCTACCGGACGTAGCTGCCGCTTCCTGAGCAGGTGCTGCACTCACTGGCTGCCCCGCATCATGACCTGCCTCGCCTACCCCTTCCTTGATGGTGGTCACGGATGCAGGGGTTTGAGAGTCAGGAGCTCCCGTCCATTCCACTACTTCTCCATCCGCATAGGTCTGGTACGCTTTCCAGGACAACGTGCCAGCTTCTTTCGGATTCGCGCCTACAAAGGCGAATTCCACAAATTCATGCGCCTTGATGCCGCCGTCCGTAGCAGTCCAGACCAAAGCCGTGTTACGTCCGTCCTTGTCTTTTTCAAACTCGTAGCTCCAGCCTGGAATGGGTTGGACCGTGCTCACTTTTACTTGGGCCGGGAACTCGACCTTGACCTTTGTCGTATTGACATCTTTCTCTACCGGAACTCGTACCGTGTATTTCTCATAAGCACCGGTCGTCGTTTCTTTCGGATAGACATTTACGTGTGCTTGTGCAGCAGATGCGAGGGTCAAAATCGCTCCTGCCATCAATACGCTGCTCATCCATTTTGTGATTTTCATCTGAAAAACCTCCTAATGTTGGTGCTGAATCAGCACTGCTTTTTCTGTATTTGCAATTTTATTTGCAGTTGTATTTGCCGGATAGTTCGTCTGGCTCATCCACAGGCCAGCCAAGATCGCCGCAATGCCCAAGAGCATTTCCCAGCGCAGCAGATTGGCTCGCAAGCCGTGGCCTTTGCGCCAACGCGTCGTTTGCCTCCAAGCGAGGGCAAGCATGCCACATACGGCTGCAGCTTTGCCATATAACAAATAGCTCCACGTCATGGGACTTTGCAGAATGCTGATCGCGTCCGTCTGGACAAACAGCATCACGATTCCCGTCAAGACGGCAAGCCCGGAGGCGATCGCAACGGTCCGCAAAAAGAACGGCTTGAACCGCTCATTTCCGCGTTCCACATGCCTGAGGGTAAGCAGTAAATACACCAGCGCACCCATCCATAGCGATACCGTCAGGACGTGCAGCAGTCTGAGTGTCAGCGAGAGCCACACGGGCTGTATTCCCCATGCATGACCTCCAAACGCCTGTATGCCAACGAGCATCACCCACAGCACCACATACCAGCCCGTCATCATGTTCGGAATGGCCAGCAAGATCAGCAAGGCAAAGGACGCAATCAGCATCACCGCAAAAGGCGACTGCATCAGAACAGTCCAGTTTCCTTGCCACAGCGCTTCGGTCAAAGACGCTGCCGTGAGTGCTTCATCATACAGGAACCAGAGGAATACCAAACCGACCAACGCCAGCCCCCATCCGATCTGTCTGCCGATCCCCAGCAGCTGGGTAAACGCAGGCAAACCGTATCGGTGTCCTCTCCATGCCAGCAAATACAATCCTCCGCCAAGCAAAATAATGCCTTGTGTGAGGTAGCGATACACGATGAGATAGCCGCTATCCGGCTTTTTCCCGGTCGGATCTGCTACCACTGCGCTCTTGTGCCCGATGGAAAAGGTCAAGCGCTCTTCAACGGGATGTCCGTCTTCTGAAACAACGGAGACAATCGCTACATACGTCCCTTCCTTCAAGTCCGGAAGCTGCGCATTGATCTGGGAAGCGTCACCCGGCTGCAAGGTGGGAGGTTCCAGCCTAACCTCTTCTCCGTTCCAATCATACAAATGTATAGCTACCAGATCAGGCTCCAGCGCTTCTGTAAAACGCAGGGAGATCTGTCCCGGGTTAGCCTGCAGTACCTCGCCGTCTTTGGGTTGGCTGCCCATCAGTCCTGCATGTGCCTGCACCGTCGTTGCCATGGCACCAAACACGAAGAACAGGGCGAGCCAAAGCACGGCCATATATCGTTTCAAGCTCATCACCGTCCCGTTCCCTTCCCTAGCCTTCCTACATGTTTTATCCTATCAAACTTCATTCACTGTCCATATGGCTCAAACGGGCTATCTGCTGTGACGAATTGTTGAAGCGTCCTACCAAGCAAAAAAGCACGCTGCGGAAGCCTCTTCCAAAGCGTGCCATGCCTATTTCTTTACTTTCCCTATGATTATGGTCTGCTGTCCCGAATGACGCGATTGGTCGTCGTCGTGCCATTGATTCTGTGGCGATGACCGTTTGTAAACTGTGTGAGAACATCTACGCGGTGAAAGTGATTGGGCCCGCCGCCAAATGGTCCACTGCCGTTGATTGACAATCCGGTCCTGCCGAAGTACAAATGGCGATGCCCATCAGACGTGGTGGTGATCGCACGGAACAGATGAAAATGGGACCGGGCACTCGGCACCCGCACGACAATGTCGGATATGTTGCTAAACAAATGCCGGTGGCCTCGCACCAGCGAAGTGTCTCCCTCCATGCGGTGCCTTACGCGATTGGGGCGAGCTTGTGTATTGCGGAACTTTTTCTTTGCGATGGAAAATCCCTCTTTTCTCAAGTACTTGCGCTATTTTATGAACAAGCACTGAGGTAGGAAACAGCTTGTCGCAGAAATGTGTGAATGCTCCATCACAAAAAACCGAGACTGGCAACACGCCCAGTCTCGGTTCTCCTTATCGTCCACTCTTCATTTCTGTCCAGTAGCGATCGTATTCTTGCAAGGTATCTCCCACGTCTACCAGCCACTCGGCACGGTCGATATCCGCTTTGTCGAGGAAGATCATTTTATTCGAGCGGTATTCCTCACTGTGCAGCGAGTAAGCTTTCTCATTCGGATTGCTGTATCCGATCGACTCGTAGTTCTTCACACTCACCTCTGGGTCCATCAGGTAGTTGATGAACTTCTCCGCCAGATCCTTGTGCTTGGCTCCTTTTGGAATCGCCAATGTATCTGCCCAAATGGTCGCGCCCTCTTTCGGAATCACGTATTCCACATCCGGGTTCTGCGCGTGAATGAAGGCAGCGTCGCCAGACCAAACCGTACCGATCCACGCTTCTTCTGCGATCATTTTTTGCTTGATGTTATCCGTATCAAAGGCCACTACGCCAGGAACGAGCGTTTTGAGGTCCCCAAATGCCTTTTCCAGCTCCGCCTTCTCCTTGGTGCTGTTGGAAAAACCGTTCTTGATCAGAGACATTCCCATCACTTCACGAGGGTCGTTCAAGAGAATCACGCGGTCATTGTATGTTTCGTTCCAGAGATCGGCCCAGCTCGTAGGCGCCTCTTTGACATATTTCTTGTTATACGCGATACCGGTGATGCCCCAGGTGTAGACAAGGGAGTGCTTGTTGTCCGGATCAAACGGAGGTGTCTGGAATGTAGACACGATGTTCTTCATGTTCGGGATGGCTTCCTTGTTCAACTCTTCCAACAGGCCCAGCTGAATCATGGTAGCAACCATGTAGTCGGATGGCTGAATCAGGTCATAGCCGGATGCGCCCGCCTGGATCTTTGCCAGCATTTCCTCATTGCTGCCGTATACGTCGTAATTGACCTTGACGTTGAATTTCTGTTCAAAATCTTTGATGACGTCCGGATCAAAGTTATCGGCCCAGCTGTAAATGTTGAGCACTTGCTCTTCTTGCTTCTCAGATGGGGACGACGAACAACCAACAACAGTCAATGCGAGTGCGGCGGACAAAGCGCCGATCATGAGGGACTTAAAACGTTTCATTTTCTCTTCTCAACCTCCAAATCAAAATGTGATCGTTTTCGAATCTTTTCGTCTGAACAGCTCAGCTATGATTACAAGCAAAACGGTACTTACAATCAGCAGGGTGGACAAGGCGTTCACTTCTGGCGACACACCCCGTTTGACCAAGCCGTAAATATATAAAGGCAATGTCGTCGAATTGGGACCTGCCACGAAGAACGAAATGATGAAGTCATCCAGTGACAGCGTAAAAGACATGAGAAAGCCTGCCACGATACCCGGCATGATCAGCGGGAGTGTCACGTGACGGAGCGTTCCCCAAGGGGTCGCCCCCAGATCCTGAGCCGCTTCCTCCAGCTCCTTGCCCATATCGGCGAGGCGTGCTGAGATGATGACCATCACGTACGGCATGCTGAACGTGACGTGAGCCAAGATCAGCGTCAGCTTACCCAGCTCCATGTGAATCTGGCTGAACAGGACGAGCAGCGCCAGGCCCATCATGATTTCAGGAATGACGATCGGCAAGTAAATCAAGCCGTTTACGATCGTGCGCGAGCGCAAGGAGTAGTGCTTGATCGCGAGCGAAGCTGCCGTCCCGAGTACCGTCGCCAGAATGCTGCTGGTGACCCCGATGGTGAGACTGTTGGCTAGCGCCTGCATCACTTGCCTATTTTCAAATAACGAAAGGTACCATTTCCAGGTGAAACCGCTCCATACCGCATTGATTCTGGAATCGTTAAACGAATAGAGCATCAGGATGGCAATCGGCAGATACAAAAAGACCAGCATCAGCCAAGAGTACCCGGATAACGTATGTCTGCGCCATGTTTTCATGCTGCTCCCTCCTTCGTCTCGCTGGCTTTGGTCGCACGGAAGTACAGAAGGATCAACAGCATGGACAAGAGCATCAGCACGATGGACAAGGCAGAGCCGAACGGCCAGTCGCGCGCAGAGAGAAACTGGTTCTGAATCACGTTACCAATCAGAGCGGACTTTGCTCCTCCCATCACATCAGGAACGACGAACATCCCGATGGAAGAGACAAATACCAGAATGGACCCTGTCACGACACCTGATTTGGTCATAGGCAGCGTGATGTGCCAAAAAGCCTGCCACGGTGTCGCTCCGAGATCTGCTGCAGCCTCTAGCTTTCTTCGGTCCATCTGCTCCAGCGATACGTAAATCGGCAGCACCATGAACGGAACCAGCGTGTAGACCATCCCCAGAAGCACGGAGCCCGAGTTGTACAGCAGCGGCAGTGGCTCTGTAATAATCCCGAGGGATTGCAGGACCGTATTGACCACGCCCTGTGAACGCAGGATGATGACCCAAGCGTAGGATCGGACCAGGAAGTTGATCCAGAACGGAATCATCACCAGCAAAAGCCAGATCTGCTGCTTGGAGCGCTCCAGGCGGGAAATGTAATACGCGAGCGGATATCCGAACAATATGGAAAAAACCGTCGTCAGGACGGCTACCACGAACGTGTCCCAAAAGATCTGTCCATACAACGGATCTAAAATTCGAATGTAATTGTTCAGGGTAAACTCATAGACAACTTGTCCGTATGTTCCTCTTTTCAAAAAAGAAAGAACGGCAATCAGCAGCATCGGCAAGACGAAGAGCGCACCCAACCACAACAGTGCTGGAAGCGCGAGGAGTTTTACCGGTTTTTTGTTTAGCAAGGCAGGATCACCTCGTCTGCCTGTGACCAGCCGATCGCCACGTGATCATCCACCTGCCAGTCAAGACCGTCACCCGCATACTGATGGGCCATCACGGTCTGGTCTTGTCCATCCAGCCGGATGAAGACCTTGCGCAAATTGCCCAAGAATACCGCGTCGGTTATTTTTCCCTTGCAGCGATGCTTGTCTGGCTCCAAATCCGTCCGATACAGCTTGATCTTCTCCGGACGCACCGCCGTGCATGTATCACCTTGACGGAAAATGTTGTTCTCCCCGATGAACGTCGCGACAAACAGCGTCTTCGGGTGGTTGTAAATCTCAGCAGGTGAAGCAATCTGTTCGATCCGGCCCTTGTTCATGACCGCGATTCGATCAGACATCGCCATCGCTTCTTCCTGATCGTGCGTTACATAAATGAACGTAATGCCCAAGTTTTTCTGCAGGTTTTTCAATTCGAGCTGCAGGCTTTTCCTCAATTGATAGTCGAGCGCACCCAGAGGCTCGTCCAACAACAGCACTCTCGGGTTGTTGATGATCGCCCGAGCGATCGCTACCCGTTGCTGCTGGCCTCCGGAAAGTTGCTTGGGTGTCCGCTTTCTCAGCTCCGTCAATTGGACGTACTGCAGGACTTCTTCCAGCCGCTTCGCTTGCTCGGCAGCGCCTACTTTTTTCATCTTCAGCCCGAACAGAATGTTCTGCTCCACACTCATGTGGGGGAACAGCGCATACTGCTGGAACACCATGTTCATATCGCGCTGATAGGGCGGGACGTGCCCAAGCTGCTTGCCATCCAGGTAGATTTCTCCTGAGGTAGACTCTTCAAAACCTGCAATCATGCGCAGGAGAGTCGTTTTCCCACAGCCGCTCGGCCCCAGCAACGTCAAAAATTCCCCTTCTCCAATAGATAGAGAGAGCGGGGGTACTACGACAGCATCGGCAAATCTTTTTTCAATTGTATCCAGATGTATGATAGTTTTCATTCGGTCATCTCACCATATGTCATAATACTCATAGCAATCTAGGTTACTATATCGAATATGCTGCATTTTGTAAACAGTTTCAATCACTCCTCACATAATTTTTCCTACCAAAAAGCCGGACAATAGCATGACTATGGCCCGGCATTATTATGCGTATTTCCTTATATCGATTCGGATGTGGATTTGACTTTTCTTTTCAGCGTTTTCGCCCCGAGGTAGTTGGTGCCAATCACGCCCGCAATAATCAGCACAGCACCCATCACATGATAGAGAGCCAATTGCTCCTGCAAAAAAACCGTCCCTGCCGCAACCGTGACAAGCGTAGACAAATTGTTGAATACACTCAGCTTGGAAGCTTCCATTTTAGACAGGGCAAAGTTGTTTAGGAAAGAAGTGACGAGAGATGATAGAACGCCGAGAAAGAGAACCGAGAGGACAAAGATCGGGCTTTGAAACGGTGTGAAAAACTGATTCAGCGTTCCCTCCGCGGCATGTCGGGTGACGGCCCAGACATTGAAGAACAGAAATCCGACCACCGAAACCATATAGGTGATGTCTATATAATGAAACGATCGGGTCATTTTCTTCGCCAAGACGCTGTAGCCTGCAATCGACAACGCCGATAGCAGGATCAAAATCGTCCCTAGGGCATTTCCGCCTCCAAGCGAAGCGCCTTTCATGACAAAGATGTAGATTACCCCTGCCACGGACAGGAAGGTCGACGCTTTTTGCAGCCATGTCGTGGTTTCCTTCAAGAAAAACGTCGCCATCAGCAGCGTAAAAATCGGCACCGTCGCCTGAATGATGCCAGCCTCGGATGATGTGGTGTACACGAGCCCAAAGGTCTGCAGAGCAAAAAACAAAGTAGGGTAAAGCAGAGCCAGTGGCAGCAGCATGATCATTTGCTTCGGCTTTATGGTCAATCGGACCCAGCCAAAGAGCACGGGTATCGCAGCTGCCACGAACGCAATCGTAAAGCGATGTGCGAGCGTATCGAGCGGGTCGCTCACGCTCAGAGCCAATTTGACAAAAATGAATGACAGCCCCACGATGATGGCATTCGTGACCGCAGCAGCTATCGCTTGTTTTTTAGGGGACATGCGGAACTCTCCTCATCTCATAATGCATGTTTGTTTTTTCCAAACGGCCGTCTTTCCTTCATGGTAAAGCCGCAGCACGCATGCTACAATGCAAAAAAAGACGATCTGTTCCGGTACAGATCTCCGGCGGAATGAGGAAGGTTCATGCACAAATACATGCACTTGCAAAATGAGTTGGAAGCGCTGCTCGAGGGCAATACCTACAAGGAAGGCGACAAGCTCCCGTCCATCCGGGAGCTGGCCAAGCAATACCAGTGCAGCATGAGCACCGTCATCCGCACGCTTGCAGAGCTGGAAAAGCGTCATCTCGTTTACTCTGTCGAGAAAAGCGGCTACTACGTTGTTAAAAAACAAAGCCAGCCTCGCGCCGTTTCATCTGACACCATCGACTTTGCCACTTCCGCCCCCGATCCCGATGTATTTCCTTATCTGGATTTTCAGCACTGCATCAACAAAGCGATTGAGACGTACAAAAACGATTTGTTCATTTACGGAACAGCCCAAGGCTTGCCGTCGCTCATCCAAGTGCTCCAAAGGCAGCTAGCCAACCACCAGGTGTTTACCCAGCCCGCAAACATTTTTATCACTTCCGGCGTCCAGCAAGCGCTGGCCCTGCTGGCGACGATGCCGTTTCCCAACCAAAAGAGCCACCTCCTCATCGAGCAGCCTGGCTATCATCTGCTGATCGAGTATCTGGAGACACACAAGCTCCCTGTCATCGGAATCAAACGGACTGCGAAGGGCATCGATCTCAGAGAGGTTGAGCGGCTGTTTCGCACAGAGAGCATTAAACTTTTTTACACGATGCCGCGATTTCATAGTCCATTGGGCACCACCTACTCCCGGCAGGAGAAGCAAGCACTCGTGGAGCTTGCTCGAAAATACGATGTGTACATCGTCGAGGATGACCATCTCGCGGATTTAGAGCAGGACAGCAAATCCGATCCGCTGTTCAGCTATGATTCATCTGGGCATGTCATTTATTTGAAGACCTATTCCAAAATCATCTTTCCCGGATTGCGTCTGGGGGCTGCTGTCATTCCAGACACGCTGACCCACACCTTCAATCAATACAAGCGATTGCTCGACATTGACAGCTCCATGCTGTCGCAGGCAGCCCTGGAAATTTACTTGAAAAGCGGCATGTTTGATCGGCACAAACAGAAAATCCGCCGTTCCTACGACCGCAAATCCCAAGTACTTGCAAGCGCGCTGCTACGGGAGCAAACGGCTGCTGGCGACCTGTTTGCCTACCAGGAGCAAAGACACCCCGGCATCCATACCCATCTTCTACTGCCTGAACACCTTTCTGTCGCTCGTCTGATCCCTTTGCTCACCAAACAATCCATCCTGGTAGAGTCGATCAACAAGCATTATTTGTCCGCCTTTCCACAAGAAAATATCCTCAAGCTGAACGCCTCCACCACCAAAGAAGAGATGATAGCGGAAGGAGTCTCCCGTCTGGTGGAGGTGCTCCGAAAAGCGAGCAGGCGAGGGCAGTAAAGACGAAAAAAGGAGGATTCGCATCGCCTGCGAACCCTCTTTTTCATGTAACGAGCCAGCTTGGATCAGCTTTGCTTGGAGACCTTGATCTCGCCGTTCTCTACCTCTACGCGAATCTCGTTTACAGCGTCTTCTTCCATGACAAGGTCGGCGATTCCATCCTCCACATATTGCTGGATCACCCGGCGCAGCGGTCTCGCGCCAAAGGCTGGATGATAGCCTTTTTCCGCAAGGACGGATTTGGCCTCGTCAGAGATGCTCATCTTCATTCCTTGATCGTTCAGGTTGTCGATCACTTCCTGCAGCAGCACATCCACGATTTTCACCAGATCTTCTTTTTGCAGCTGGTTAAAGGAGATGATGCTGTCAAAGCGGTTGAGAAACTCAGGTCGGAAGTAAGCTCCCAGCGAATCCAGAACGGTGGTCGGCTCAGGTGTTTTGGCACCAAATCCGACGGAAATCTTCCGTTCGCTCACACCCGCATTGCTTGTAGCGATAATGACCGTATCCTTGAACGCAACCGTACGGCCCTGGCTATCGGTAAGTCGGCCATCATCGAGAATCTGCAGGAACATGTTTTGTACGTCCGGATGCGCTTTTTCAATCTCATCCAGCAGAATGATGCTGTACGGGTTGCGGCGCACGCGCTCGGTCAGTTGGCCAGCCTCTTCATGGCCGACGTAGCCTGGAGGAGAACCAATCAGCTTGGAGATGGAGTGCTTTTCCATGTACTCGCTCATGTCCAGTCGGATCATCGAATCGCGCGTGCCAAACAGCTCCTCAGCCAAGGCGCGAGTCAGCTCGGTTTTCCCTACGCCTGTCGGTCCGACGAACAAGAACGAAGCGATCGGTCTGTGTTTTGGTTTCAGACCGGCACGGCTGCGGCGAATGGCTTTGGCCACCCGTGTGACAGCTTCAGTCTGACCGATAACCTTTTGCTCCAGATGCTCAGCGAGGTGCTTCATTTTGTTCTGCTCATCGCTTTGCAGCTTTTTCACAGGAATCCCTGTTTTTTGCTCAATAATCTCCTGAATGTCTTCGATGCGGACGGTCGCACGTTGGTCGGCGCTGTCCTTTTTGTCCAAAGCCTCGAGGATCTTCGCTTCCTCATCGCGCAATTTTGCCGCACGTTCATAGTCCTCTGACCGGGTCGCTTCCTGTTTTTCCTCACCGATCGCTTTCAGTCGCTCTCGAAGCTCCTCCGTATCATTGGTTGCCGAACGCAGGTTGAGCTTGGAGCCGGCTTCATCCAGCAGATCGATCGCCTTGTCCGGCAGGAAACGATCCTGGATGTAGCGGGCCGCATACCCCACACAAGCCTGGAGCACATCATCTGGGTAAGCGACCTGGTGGTAGGACTCGTATTTTGGGCGCAGCCCTTTTAAGATCTCCAGTGCTTCTGGAATCGACGGCTCTTTGACCATGACCGGCTGGAAGCGGCGCTCCAGAGCGGCATCTTTCTCAATCACTCGGTACTCCTTCAGTGTAGTTGCCCCGATGACTTGCAGCTCGCCTCGCGCCAGAGCCGGCTTCAGGATGTTGCCGGCATCCATCGAGCCTTCCGCCGATCCGGCACCTACCAACAGATGAAGCTCATCGATAAACAGAATGACATTTTTACGTTGTTGCAGCTCTGCTATGCTCTGTTTCATTTTTTCTTCAAACTGTCCGCGAATCCCGGTACCTGCAACGAGGGACGCCACATCGAGTGTGTAGACGACTTTGTCACGCAGCTTGACGGGCACGTCGCCTTCGACGATGCGCAGTGCCAAGCCCTCCGCAATCGCGGTCTTACCAACCCCAGGCTCCCCGATCAGGACCGGGTTGTTCTTGCCGCGGCGATTCAAGATCTCGATCACACGGTCAATTTCAGCGTCGCGACCGATGACTGGATCGATCAGACCCGCACGAGCGGCATCGTTAAGATTGCGGCCAGACCCGTCCAGCACACCGCCTCGCTCACGAGCTGGTGGTGCCATTTTTGGTGCTTCCCCGTTCATGGAAGACTTCGCGAAGCCTTGGAGAAAATCGTCCAGGCCGGAGAATGAAGAAAATGGACCGAAGTTCATGCCTTGGCCGATTTTATTCGTCAGCTTGGCATGGCATTCCGAGCACAGGTAATATTTTTGCTGCTTTTCTTGCAGCTGTATATTCAAAAACACGTTTGCGTTTCGTTGATGGCATACTTCGCACTGCATAATATTTACCCCCTATACAGCGATTGTGTAGGATTGTGACTAGCCTTCCTTTTCTTGGTCACAATAACGAAAGGATCGTTGGTTCATTGTTGTTTGACCTTTCCTGACCTTCCGATGACTTTATTATAGTTTGACCTTCTTTGACTTTCAAGTGGTATTCACTAGAAATTATTTGCTGTATTGATTCGGGTGTTCTCCGTTCCTATAATAATCATGAACGATAGAAAGTCAGGGGGCATTTTCCATTGAATACACTCGCGTACGGACTTCTTGGACTGGTTGCCCGGACACCCAGCTCCGGTTATGATTTAATGCTCCAATTGCAGCCATACTGGCAGGCCAAACACAGTCAAATCTATCCCTTGCTGGCCAAGCTGGAGCAGGAAGGCTATATGCAATTCACCCGTGTGCACCAGACCGATCGACCCGATAAAAAAGTGTATTCCATCACGGAAAAAGGTGAAATCGCTCTCAAGCTATGGCTCGCAGAACCGACAGCAGAGCCTGTCATTCGCGATGAGCTGGTCCTCAAAGCGTACTGCCTGCAGCTAACCGACGAGAAGGCTGCGCGCGCCATGTTCACAGAGCGGATCGAGCATTGCCGCGAACAAGCGGAAAGCTTCATGCACATCATGCAGGAAATGGAGCAGCAGACGGATGGCAAACATCCTGACCATCCCGATCACTCGGCTTTCAGCGATTACATTTTGCTCACGTGGGGCTATCGCCGCATGCAAGAGGACATGAAGTGGTGTGAATGGGTGCTGGGGCTATTGGAAAAAGGAAAAGCCGACACCGAATAAGAAAAATAGACATTCACCTTTTGGTATAATCGTCTAGTCCCTCTTTTTCTTCCACGCATACAATGCCGTAAACGAAAAAGAGGAGGAACCTCTTTGAAAATTCCAAAAAGCTTATGTGACCGCTTAGCTAAGATTCTAGGCGGGACCGGCATGTCCAATGATACTTGTTCGATCATGGTCAAGCGTAATCTCAATGCAACCATCAAGGGCAAAATGTATGATACCGAGCACGAAATTACGATTCAATCCCTCGATAAAGAGGGAAATGCTTTGAATACGGGGGAGTTCACTCTCCTGCAAAAGGAAGTCCAAAAATTCATCGACGCTCTTCGAAAAGAAGGGCTTAAAGTAACTGCCCTACACAATCATTGGCTTTTTGATAGTCCGCGGCTCATGTATATGCATATTGAATCCGTTGAGCCGCCTGTTCAGTTTGCCAAGAAATTGCGGCGCGCTCTGAAAGTGCTGAAGTAGCCGATCTCGTGATGAAAATGTACGGAAGCTAGCGCCTAGAAGCAACAAAAAACTTCTCCAGTTTCTACCGATCCCATCGGTGTACTGAAGAAGTTTTTTTATTACAGGCAACCGAAAATCAACACGTACCGACTTTCCGCTGCAAACCTATTATTTCTTTGTGATCAGTTCCAGATCTACTGGGATGTTGCTGTCTACTTTTTCACCTTTCGCTACTTTCAGTGCTGTTTGCACCGCAGTCTCCCCGATCGCAGCAGGTTTTTGAGCGACAGTCGCGCCCATTTTACCGTCGTTAACTGCTTTCACTGCATCGTCTGTCGCGTCGAAGCCTACTACGATGATGTCTTTGCCGGATGCTTCCACTGCTTGCAGGGCACCCAGGGCCATTTCGTCGTTGTGTGCGAACACAGCTTGCACGTCTTTGTTGGATTGCAGGATGTTTTCCATTACGGAAAGGCCTTTTGCACGGTCGAAATCAGCAGGCTGGGACGCCACCACTTTCACGCCTTCCTTGTTGTCAACAGCGTCATGGAAGCCTTTTCCGCGGTCACGCGCTGCGGATGTACCAGCGATTCCTTGCAGCTCTACGATGTTGCCTTTGCCACCCAGTTTTTCCAGGATGAAATCGCCTGCCATTTTACCGCCTTTTACGTTGTCGGATGCGATATGAGAAACCACTTGGCCGCCTTCAGCAGCGCGGTCTACCGTGATTACAGGAATGTTTGCTTTGTTCGCTGCTTCCACTGCTGTCGCGATCGCGGCACTGTCAGTCGGGTTGATCATAATGACGCTTACTTTTTTCTGGATCAGGTCCTCTACGCCGCTGATTTGTTTCGCGGTGTCATCCTGCGCGTCTACGACCAGCAGCTCGGCACCCGCATCCTTGGCTGCTTTCTCAGCGCCTTCCTTCAAGGAAACGAAGAACGGATTGTTCAGCGTAGATACAGCCAGACCAATCGTCACTTTGCCACCCGCGTTGCCGCCTGCATTTCCAGCGGATTGCTCTGGTGCTTTGTTTTCCAGATTGGATGACGTAGAGCAGCCTGCGAGTACACCCAGTACCAGCGACGAAGCCAGAGCCATTTTCAAAAATTTCTTCATAACGATTCCATCCTCCTTAATTTCCACGCTTTTTTTGTTTATTTATTTGCTTTAGATCGGTCCAAGAGCACTGCGATGAGAATGACCGCCCCTTTGACTACCGATTGGTAGAAGGAAGAGACATTCAGCAGATTCAGACCGTTATCTAACACACCGATGATCATCGCACCAATCAAGGTACCGACGATCCAGCCACGTCCACCGGACAGGCTCGTACCACCCAAGACGACGGCGGCAATCGCATCCAGCTCGTAGGATGTCCCTGCAGTCGGCTGGGCCGAATTGAGGCGGGACGTCAGGATGATCCCGCTCAGGGCTGCAAACAGACCGCTGATCGAGTACACCAGCACTTTTACCTTGCCTGTGCTGATGCCGGACAGCTTGGTCGCTTCCTCATTGCTTCCGAGTGCGTACACGTGCCGTCCAAAGGTCGTATGACGAAGAATGAAATAAAGGATCGCAAAGGAGATCAGCATCCAGATGACGGGCATCGGGATATCCAGGAAGAACCCTTTCCCCAGCATCGCGAAATCCGGATTGAGCCCGGTAATCGGTCGGCCTTCGGTGTAGACGAGTGTCAGACCGCGGAAAACGGTCATCGTCGCCAAGGTTCCGATAAACGGAGCCACTTTCCCTTTTGTAATAATCACACCGTTGATGGCCCCCATGACGACGCCTGCCAACAAGCCGATCAATACAGCCAGCCAGGTATCCATGCCGCTGGCCATCAAGCCTGCTGTGATAGCGCTTGCAAGTGCCAGCATGGACCCTACGGATAGGTCGATCCCGCCCGTCAAGATAACAAAGGTCATACCAAATGCGATCAAGGCGTTAATCGAAATCTGACGCAGTACGTTGAAGATATTGCTGATCGTCAGGAAGTCGCTGTTGATAATCGATAGAACGATGACAATCAAGGCGAGCCCAAGCAGCGGGCCCATTCTCTGCAAAACATTAAACCGCATGGCTAGTCCCTCCCGTCGCTGCATGCATAATCAATTCTTGGGTTGCTTCTTCTCTCGCAAACTCACCGGTGATGCGTCCTTCGTGCATGACCAGCACGCGGTCGCTCATCCCCAGTACCTCGGGGAGTTCGGAGGAGATCATCAAGATCGCGACGCCATCCTGCGCGAGTCGATTCATGATATCGTAAATCTCTTTTTTGGCACCGATATCGACACCGCGGGTAGGCTCGTCCAGAATCAGGATTTTCGGCTTTTTCGCCAGCCATTTGCCGATGACGACCTTTTGCTGGTTCCCGCCGGACAGCGACCCGACGATTTGCTCGCCGCCAGCCGTCTTGATGAACAGCCGCTGGATCGCCTCATTGCTGAGCGTTTTCTCCTGGCTCGGCTTCATGACTCCGAGAGAGGAAACCTTCTCCAGGTTGGGCAGGGAGATGTTTTCGCGGACCGAAAGAGACAGCACCAGCCCTTCTTCTTTGCGGTCTTCCGTCACGAGCGCGATTCCTGCTGAAATGGCATCGATCGGGCGCGTCACGCGAATGGGCTGGCCATCCACGAGAACGCGTCCTTCCCGCACTTTCTCCAGGCCGAACAACGCTTTGGCCATCTCCGTTCGACCTGCCCCCATGAGCCCTGCCACGCCGACGATTTCTCCGCTCTTGACAGAGAATGAGATGTCCGAGAGCTTTCCTTTGACATTCAGGTTCTCTACGCGCAAGCGCTCTTCGCCCCACTGAACCTCTGTTTTCGGGAATCGGTCGGTGATTTCACGCCCAACCATCATCTTCACCAGCTCATCCAGATTGGTTTTGGCCGTCTCTACTGTACCCACGTATTGACCATCGCGAAGCACGGTGATCCGGTCACTGACCTGGAAGATTTCCTCCATCCGGTGCGAAATGTAGATCATCCCGACACCCTTTTGCTTGAGGGATGCGATCATTTCAAAGAGGGCGTCAATCTCACGGTTGGTCAAAGCTGCTGTCGGCTCATCCAGTACGAGGATGTCCGCTTGCATGGAAAGCGCTTTGGCAATTTCGATCATCTGCTGCTGACCTACGGACAAATCTCCGACCAAAGTGTCCGGATCGAGCTTGATCGCCAGCTGATCGAGCCAGTGCCTGGTTTCCTGCTTCATTTTGCGCCAATTGACGAATCCGGTCTTGCCGTACGTGTACTCACGACCGAGAAATATATTTTCCATGACAGACAGGTGGGGAATGAGATTCATCTCCTGGTGGATAATCGCAATTCCTTTGCTTGCGGCGATATCCGGAGTCATCTTCTCCTGCTTCTCCCCTTTGACGATGATCTCTCCCGCATCCCGCTCGTAAATGCCGCCGAGAATTTTCATCAAAGTCGATTTGCCCGCCCCGTTCTCACCCATCAACGCGACAAGCTCGCCGCTTCGCAAGTTCAACTGGACGTCGCTGAGGACTTTGACCCCCGGGAACGATTTGCTGATTCCTTTCATCTCCAATAGGAAATCTGACATGTACACTCCTCCTCCCTTCGCCTTCTGCTTCTTAAAACGTCACGCCCGCTTGCAAGATGACATTCGCGTAGGGCGTACACTCTCCGGTGCGAATGACGGCTTTGGCATCTTTCGTCAGCTCTTTGAACTCTTCGTGGCTGACACTGGTCAGCTCCACATCTGGCAGAGCCGCTTCCAGATAGATATGGGTGCTCGGCTGTGCCTGGATCAGCTCCTCGGCAAAAATCGCCTTCTCCACTTGCATCTCCAGCAAAACCGCATTCAACACTTCGATAAGTGATGGCAGACCTGCCACGACAGCCAAATCGATGCGGGTCACATTGTCCGGGATCGGCAGACCGGCATCACAGATGACGATCCGGTCCGTGTGCCCCAGCTTACTGATGAGGGCAGAAATCTCACTGTTTAAAATGCCTATTTTTTTCATAATGTCTCCCTTACTCTGCGATGAATTCCTCTACTTGTGCGAGGGTAGGCATACCTGCCTGCGCGCCCAGCTTGGTCACCGCCAGCGCGGCCACTTTCGTCGCGAAGGAAACTGCCGCTTCGACTGGCGCACCACCGGCAAGCGCGTAAGAGAATCCGGCGTTAAAAGAGTCGCCTGCTCCTGTCGTGTCGACTACTTGTACAGGGTGGCTGTTGACCAGCCCGCTTTCTCCTGCAGCTGTCAGATAGGCGGCCCCTTTGGAGCCCAAGGTCGTCACGACTGTCGCCACGCCTTTTTGCAGCAGCATGTCCATCGCCTTCTCCAGCTCTACCTCCGCTCCGACTTTCGCCAGCAAATAGAGTTCCGATTCGTTGGGGATCAGCACATCGACATTCTGCAGAAGCTCATCCGGCAATTCACGAGCGGGTGCAGGATTGAGCACGACCGTTTTGCCTAGCTGCTTCGCTTTGGCAGCCGCGTAGATCACTGTCTGAAGCGGGATTTCCAGCTGAAGCAGGACCACATCAGCCTGCGCAATCTTGTCTTCGCTTTGATCGATATCAGCCACGGTCACCTGTCCATTGGCCCCGGCCACGACGATGATCTGATTGTCTCCCTGCGAGAGCACGATCGAGGCCACACCTGTGTGACTGCCCTCTATCGTCTTGACCGCTCCGACGTCAATCCCTTCCTGGCCGAGCGCTTGCAGCAGCCCTGCACCGAACGCGTCGCTGCCAACTGCTCCGATCATGGTGGTCTTCGCCCCGAGACGAGCCGACGCTACAGCTTGATTCGCTCCCTTTCCGCCTGGGATGAAGTGAACCTGATTGCCGTGGACGGTCTCTCCCATTAGCGGCGGACGATCTGCCTCCACGACGATATCCATATTTAAACTGCCAATGACGACAACCTGTGGCGGCTTGTTCATCGCTTTTCTCTCCTTTTATCTTTTCGTGGAATCTCGCACGATCAGCTCTACGTCAAGCTCATACAGCTTGGCTTCCTTGACACCGGACTCAATCGTCTCGATCAGCACCTTCGCCGCCAGCGAGCCCATATCGTAGTTCGGCTGGGCGATCGTGGAGAGCTCCGGCTGGGTAATTTCCGTCAGGCTGATTCCGTCAAATCCGATCAGCGCGACATCATCCGGTACGCGCACGCCCAATTGGTGAAGCCCTTTCAGCGCACCGACAGCCATCAGGTCATTTCCGCAGAAGATGCCGTCCACATCCGGGTGCTTGGCAAACAGCTCCTTGACTGCTGCTAGCCCCCCGTCCATCTTGAAGTGCCCCGGCACCATCAGGCTGGGCGTATACCACGGAAAATGGAGGACGGACTCTTCGTAGCCCAGCATCCGCTTCTTGGCGGTAATCAGCTCCTGCGGTCCGTACAGATGGGCGATCTTCTTGCAGCCGATATCGAGCAAGTGCTGGACAGCCAGCTTTGCCCCCTTGTAGTTTCGCGAGCGGATGACGCTGCACGATTGACTGGTCGGCGCCCGGTCGAGCACCACGAGAGGAATGTTGTTCTTGTTCATTTGCTCGACGTCATCCTGCCCCAGCGTGTTGGAGGCAAAGATGATACCATCGACATATTTTTTCCGGAGCATTTCGATGTACGACTTTTCCTTATGCCCCTGGTCATCGGAGTTGCACAGAATGACAGTGAAGCCATGCTTTTGCGCGACATCCTCCACGCCTCTCGCAATTCCCGGAAAAAACGGGTTGGCAATATCGGGCAAAATCAACGCGATTGTACCCGTCTGCTTCCCTGCCAAACCGCGAGCCACTGCATTAGGCTCGTAATTCAGCTGTTCGATCGCCTTGGCAACTTTCTGCTCCGTATCCTTGTTGACGTATCCATTTTTATTGAGGACTCTGGACACCGTTGCTACCGAGACCCCTGCCAATTTGGCCACATCGCGTATCGTTGCCATTCCATGTTTCACCGTCACTTTACTATGTGTAACCGGTTACACATCATTCAAAAAAAGAGAATGATCAAGGACGTCATCCATGTGTAACCGGTTCCATATTTGCTTACACTATACTCCCGTACAAAAAAATCTGTCAAGAGCCTATGTTGAAAAAATCTTGTTTGTGCCCATGTGGAAAATACAGGGAACTGATAGTTGGAGACGCAAAAAAGCAGCCTAAACCTTGCGTTTAGACTGCTTTTATCTTGGGTGCTCCTAGTGGCTGCGGTAGACTTCTCTTCCCGCCACAAAGGTAGACTTCACTTCAAACGACTTGTCCAGCACCACGATGTCCGCATCATAGCCAGCATCCAAGCGTCCTTTGCGATCGGCGATTCCCAGGATCGACGCCGGTGTGAGGGATGCCATATCCACGGCTTCCGGCAAAGGAACGCCGCCCAGCGTCACCATATTGCCCACTGCCCGGTTCAACGTCAGGATGCTGCCTGCAAGCGTACCGTCAGCCAGCTTGGCCTGTTCGCCGTGAACGTGCACCTCCTGCCCTCCAAGGTCGTAGGTGCCTTCTCCCATGGCTGTTGCCCGCATGGAGTCACTGACCAGCGCGAGACGACCAGCCGTTTTCACGCGGTACAGGATCTTCATGACAGCCGGATGCACATGGATGCCATCCGCAATAAGCTCCGTGCTCAGCTGCTCATGATACATGGCGGCACCCACCACCCCAGGCTCGCGGTGATGCAATCCGGTCATGGCATTGAAGCAGTGGGTGAAATGGCGAACCCCCGCTTCCACTGCATGTGCCGCTTGGGCAAAGGTCGCTCCGGTGTGACCTGCAGATACGATGACTCCCTGTCCTTCCAGCCAGGAGATGGCCGCGAGCGCTTCCGGCTGCTCCGGCGCGATCGTCACGACCTTGATCAAGCCCTCTGCCAGCTCGTATAGACGGCGAACGTCATCCAGCTCGGGCACAGCGATGTTTTCCTCTTTTTGTGCGCCTTTGTAGCGCGGATTGATCCACGGGCCCTCCAGGTGGATGCCGGCGACCTGCGCTCCCGGCAATCCGTTCCGGCTGTTTTGTGCAATGCTTTTCAGCACCGTCTCCAGCTCGCTGTAAGGCGAAGTCATGGTCGTTGCCAAAAAGGTCGTGACACCAAAGCGGGTCAGTGCACGAGAAATGGCCTGCAGCGACTCCGGTGTGCCGTCCATCGTGTCATGCCCTTCGATTCCGTGCATGTGGATGTCTATGAAGCCGGGAGTAATCCACCCTTCCTTCACTTCCAGCACCTGCTGTGGCATGTCACCTGTGTAATTGCCGGCCGGGCCGGCGAACTGGATGGTCTGACCCTCGACGACTACCAGGCCGTTTTCGATTTCCTGTCCATTTGCGATGACTGCCCCTCGTAGGGCGAATGTCTGATTCATTTGTTTCCCTCCGTAACGCGATCTGGCAAGTCCAGGACCTTTTCCAGCTCCAGCCTATCCGCAGTGGAATCCCGTCATGCCCACTCTGCAGGATCGACGATTCAGGTCCTCCCTAGCGCAATTTTCCGTATACATGCTCGGCTTCCTCGACGAGCTTGGCGACGAGCTCTGCTGCACGCAATCCGCGACTGAGGGAAGCAGCTTGACCTGCCCACAGAGACAAAAACTCCGTCCGGTCCTGCTTGGCAGCTGCCGTCCGGATGTCGCGTGTCAGCGCGTTTTGCACCGGATAAGGCGGCAGCTCGCCATCGAGCGGAGCCAGCAAGGTCATAAATTCGTTTTGAATTCCCCTCGCCGCTTTGCCGGAAAAAGCTCGTGTAATCACGGTCGCCTCATCTGTCGTTTCTCTCACTTCTCGCTTGTACGCTGGATGTGCCCCGCTCTCTACGCATGTCAGGAAAGCTGTTCCCATTTGCACCGCCTGTGCTCCAAGGGCGAAGGCTGCCACCATTCCCCGACCGTCCATGATGCCGCCTGCTGCAATCACGGGGATGTTCACGCGGTCGACGATTTGCGGAACGAGTGCCATCGTCCCCACGAGATTGCTGGGGGAATCCGGCAAAAAGGAACCGCGATGGCCGCCCGCTTCGGTCCCCTGGGCAGCAATCATGTCTACGCCGCTCGCTTCCAGCGCCACTGCTTCCCTGACAGTTGTGGCCGTACCGATCACAGTCACTCCGCGTTGCTTGAGCTCTGCCAGCCAACGCGGCTCCAGCACGCCAAATGTGAAGCTGAAGACTGGCACCTGCTCCTCCAAAACCACTGCCATCTGTTCCTCAAACGGCTCGGCGAAGCGTGCCACGACCGGATCAAGAGGAATCCCCAGGCCCTCCCGCACGCCATTCATTACCGCTGCAACCGAAGCTGATACGGGCTGTTCCCCATCGTACGCTTCCGGGATGAACAGATTGACCCCGAACGGCTTGTCAGTAAGCTCCCGAATGGTGCGGATTGACTGGCGGATCTGCTCTGCGCTCATATAGCCCGCTCCCAGCGTGCCCAGACCGCCGGCCTCCGACACGGCAGCGACTAGCTCAGGCGTCGTCGTCCCTCCAGCCATTCCCGCTTGAATGAGGGGCCATTTTATCTGCAATCGAGCTGTGATCGGATTGTCCTTCCACATTGTCATCCCACTTCCTCGTTTTGGTTTTCTCTACTGCAGGTCGTCGCGGATCAAGTCGAGAAAATGCGCAAGCACGCGGGCTGTCATGCCCCAAATCACGCGGCCCTCGACTTCGTAAAACAGGTGCTCGACCGTTCCAGACCGCCATGGATATCGCTCGCCCCCAGGGATCAAATGAAACGGAAAGCCTTCTTCGGGCTGCATGAAGGAGGAAGTCGTATGTACGGCAGGCTGTACGCTGAGCAACGTTTCCAGCGAGAGGATGAACACCTCTCCCACTTCATCGGGATTGGGCTTCATGTCTGTGATGTCAGTGAGAAAGCCGACGAATGGAAAAATGCTTCCCCTGCCCGGCCCCAGCAGGATGTCGAGGTCCCCGATATACGAAATGCGATCCAGCGGCAGCCCTAGCTCTTCGCTTGTTTCGCGGCGGGCGGTTGCCCAGCGGGACTCGTCGCCCTCCTCTGAGCGCCCTCCTGGAAAACAGACCTCATTGGCTTGACGCCGCATCGTGCTCGCACGCTTTTCAAACAAAATTCCCAAGCGCCCCTCTTCCATCTGCACTAACGGCAGCAGGACGCTGAACACACCGTAACGTTCGTCCCCCATGATGCGTGCTTCACGCTCGCCAAGCACCCTGCTGATCGTTGCCACAGTCGGGTCCACAGGAGCTGGCTCTTTCGTAGGCAGCGCCTGGGAGAGCTCAATCAGATTTCCGTCCGGATCGCGCAGGTATACAGAGAGAATCGGTCCCATGGCGCCTGTTCGCTGCACAGGTCCTTCTATGATTTCGACTCCGCACGACTCCACATGCTGCACGACCTGCTCCAGCGGAACGGAGGTGAGAAAACAGAGATCGGCCGAACCTGATACCGGATGAAGGGCTTTCGGTTCAAATTCGCGGCCAGCCTGATGCAAATTGATTTTCTGCCGGCCGTACTGCAATGCTCGTCTGCCGTTGCCAAAGGTGACTGTATTCATTTTGAGAACTTGCTCGTAAAATCGACAGGTCGCATCTATATCCTGAACCGTCAAGACAAAATGGTCCAGTCTGTCAATCATATGCATCTCTCCTAGAGAATTCGAATCATTCTGCTAGCCCTATTATAGCAAAATCCAGTTTCTTTACAGCAAGGCGCTTAGAAAACTTGGCTGCGCCAAGCCTTTTGGCGAAGCCGTAGTACCCAAAGGGCACAAGTCTCGCCTTCTCACTATTGTTCGAGGTCTCGCTATGTTGCACTTCTACTGGGTAGGAATCTTATAAATCCCTATCTGTGCAAAAAAGACCGGTCCACTTCCTTTGGGAAATGAACCGGTCCACTCTTTCTTTATTCAGCGACGAGCCACGTGACATGATGCGCCTGCAATTCCTTCTTCCAATCTTCGGGCGGCGCCGCGTCGCTGATGACGATGTCGACTTCCTTCAGCTCAGCCACTTTGCACAGCGTGCTGGTCCCGATCTTGGAATGGTCGGCCATGATGATGCTCTCATTCGCATTTTCAATAAAACGTCTTGCCAGTACGGCACGCTCCGGATCGTAGCACGTAATTCCTTTGTTGATGAGTAGGCCGTCCACAGACAGAAACGCTTTGTCTACGAAAAAGTCCTTCATCATGTGCTCGGCAAAAGCTCCGCCTACGCGGTGATGCTTGGCGTTCACCTTGCCCCCCAGGAAGTAAACATCTGCAGAGATCAAGCCGCCGTTTTGATGTTCTATCAGCATGTTGAGTGCCGTGATGGAGCTGGTCAGGATCGTCAAATCCTTTTTGGTGGATAGATAATTGATCATCTGCAGAGGGGTCGTCCCCTCATCGATGACGATCGTGTCGTTATCCTGCACCAAGTCAGCGGCAGCGCGCCCGATCCGTTTTTTCTCCTCGGCACGCATGACTTCCCGGCTCATGTGGGACGGCTCCGTACGATCCAGATTCAGTTTGACCGCTCCGCCGTATACCCGCTTCAGCTTTTTCTCCAGCTCCAGCTCTTCCAAGTATCTGCGGATCGACTCAGAAGAAACCTGCAGCTTCTCTACCAACTCGTTGGTCCGCACCTTGCCGTTTGCGTTTACCAATTGCAAAATGATCTGCTTGCGCTCTTCTCCGAACAACGACACGCTTTTTGTCCCCCTATGATTGTGCTGCCAGCTCGGTGATTTCCTCGTGAATCGCGATCTGGCGCTTGGCTAAATCAGCGAAATGATCCGTTCTGTGGCGATGGCCATCGGATGCGGGATGAGAAAAGCCATACAATTCCGTTTCTTTGCCTTCACTAGAATTGTAGAGGTATTGGGAGATACAATCAAGGTTCCGTGTTGGTTTTTATGTTTTTCCTTGGTTCTTGATGCAAAAAAATACGCTACCAGAATCTATTTTCTTCCACTGCTGCCAGCAAGCGCTGCATGTCCTCCGGGTAGACTTCGCCGATGTTCCCGATACGGAACGTGTCTGCCTGGGAGATCTTGCCCGGGTAGATCACAAAGCCCGCTTGCTTCAATCGCTCATAAAAAGCTCCAAAAGTAAAGGCTGCACTGTCCGGATAGTAGATCGAGGTGATGAATGGCGATTGGAACTCTTTCGGCAATAGAATGCGGAACCCGAGCCGCTCCAGCCCTTCAGACAAAATCTGCTGGCTGCGTTTGTACCGTTCGTAGCGTTTGGCGACTCCGCCCTCTTCCTCCAGCTCGACCAATGCCTGATAAAAGGCACGCACGACATGTGTCGGAGAAGTGTAGCGCCATTTTCCGTTATGCTTCTCCATCGTCTCCCACTGGTCGTACAAATCGAGGGAAAGCGTCCGAGCACGCCCTTTGCATGTTGCAAGCTCTGTCGTTTTGGCAATGACGAAGCCAAACCCAGGCACGCCTTGAATGCATTTGTTTGCGCTCGAGATCAGATAGTCGATGTGCAGCTCTGCCATGTCCAACGGGATGCCGCCGAAGCTGCTCATCGCATCCACGATATAGGTTTTGCCAAACCGCTTCGCGACCTCGCCGATGTCCGCGATCGGATTGAGCATGCCGGTCGTCGTCTCGGAATGGACCACCGCGATGTGGGTGATGGCCGCGTCTTGTTCCAGCAGCTCTTCCAGGGGTGCTTCAGCTACCGGAGAGACTTCGCCGAAATCCATCACTTCTGTTGGGATGCCGTGGACGCGTGCCATCTGCACCATGCGATCCCCGTAAGCTCCATTGGTCAGGACGAGCAGCTTGCCGTCCGCCGGAATGACACTGCTCAGAACGGCTTCCACACTGAAGGTTCCACTGCCCTGCATCAGGACGGTCGTGTATTCCTCAAAACGTGTCGTCGCCAGTCGCACCAGTTTTTCGCGGATGGCCTGCACCAGCTCGTTGTAATCTCGATCCCAGGTGCACCAGTCGCGCATCATCGCTTCCCGCACCGCCTGCGATGTCGAGAGTGGCCCTGGTGTGAGCAGCAAATACGGATTGTCTGTCGCGGTTTGGTTTGTCATCTATCCCATTCCTTTCGCTTCCCTATGTGGGTACTCGTTCATCAAGGACGTTCGCCTGCTGTCAATCGCGCATTGATTTTCGCCAATACTTCATCGAGGCTGCCGATTTCATCAATCACGTAATGCGCCCCTGCTTCCTTTAAACGTTTTGCAGCATGAGCCAGCTTTTCCATGAGCACTTCCTGCGGCAGCTCCTGTACCTCGATTTGGGACAATCCCAGCTCGCTTCCGCCTTTCAATACGCCTACCGTCCACATGCCGGCATTTCGTCCTTCTTTCATGTCACTTGTCGTGTCTCCGACCTTTACCATGTCGCTCATCGGATGGCAATCCAGCAGCATCGCATTTTGGTAGCACATCCACGGATACGGGCGTCCAGCTGGAACTTCACTCGGTGTGACGAGCGTATCGGGGGCGTAGCCTTGTTCTTTTGCGGACACTGTTACCACATCCATCATCTTGCGGGTATAGCCTGTCGTCGATCCCAGCTTTATTCCCTTTTCACGCAGACGATTTGCGAGGTCCACTGCTCCGGGCACGGGCGTCGCATACTGGTGCAGGGTCTCCATCAGCATCGGCTCAAAATCAGCGTACAGCTCATCCACGTCGCTCTCGCTCGGCATGCGGCCGTACTTTTCTTCCCACAGCGCTGCGACTCGCTCCATTTTGAGCAAGGCCTGGATGTGATCCCGTTTCAGCATCCCCATCGGCTCCCGTGCTTCCTCCGCGGTCAGCTCGATCCCACGCTTTTTGAAAACCTCCAAAAATACAGCCAGCGGTGCAAAACATCCATAATCCACCATCGTTCCTGCCCAGTCAAACACGACTGCTTTTATCATTTACGCCACCTGCTCCTTTTCTTGGTTTGTCCATGCTGCACGCTTGCTGATCCTTGCAGCGATCCACTGCGCACCAGCGCGAGCGATGATGTTCAGGACTACGATCAGTACAGACATCGCTGCAGCGGGCGCTACATCCCCTGCGTCATCCATGCTGACGATCGAGACAGAAGCGAGCTTGAAGTCTGCCGCATACAGGAAAACTACCGCCGAGATCGTAACCATGGAATTGATGAAAAAGTAAACGGCCATTTCGACGATCGCGGGAGTGCATACCGGAACCGTAACCCGCCAGAACACCTTTGCCCGCGAAATGCCCATGGATTCCGCCGCCATCTCAAACTCGGGATCGAGCTTCTTCAGTGCTGTCGTCGCCGTGATGAACGCAACCGCAAAAAAGTGAATGACGTTAGCCAGAATCAGGATCCAGATCGTCCCGTACAATCCGTGAAACGGGTTTTCCGGGTTGTTGAAAAAGAAGATGTACGCCAGGCCGATTACCATCCCAGGCAGAGCCAAAGGAAGGATCGACAGGAAGTAGCCAGCTTGCCGCAGCCCTTTCCATACCTGCGTTTTCTCAATCACATAAGCAGTGACAAAAGTAACCGCCGTCCCTAAAGCTGCCGTGATCAGCGCGACTAGGATACTGTTCCAAAGCGGCCCCATCCCTTCTCCCGCTACGTTGGAAAAGTCGTAATGCTGCAGCCCGAAGCTGAGCTCATACGGCCAAACCTTTATGAACGAAGCCAGTACGACTGTTGCCATGAGCAACAGGAGGAATCCGCTCACTGCCAGGCAGAAGAAGAAGTAAAACGTATCGCGAAGTCGGCTTTCCTTGATGCGGTACGGCTTGGATTTCGCTGTAACGGCTGCGTGCTGTTTGCGCTCGACGATCCGGTCTACGATGAAGGCGACCAGTGCCGGCAGGATCAGCAGAAGTCCTACGGTCGCGCCCATCGTCATGTTTTGCTGTCCGATGACTTGCTTGTACACATCGGTAGCCAGAACGGAATACTGCCCGCCCACTACCTTTGGAGCACCGAAGTCCGTAAACGCGAGTGTGAAGCAGACAAAGCAGGCACTGACGATCCCGTATTTCACGCTCGGTATGGTGACGACACAAAACTTGCGCCAATGTCCCGCTCCGAGCGTATCCGCTGCCTCGTAGAGCTGATAGTCGGCGAAGGCCATCGACACGGCCAAAATCAGGTAAGCCTGGGGAAAGACGTATACGATCTCTGCCAGGATAATTCCCACCGGGCCGTACAGATCAATGTCCCATGAGAATGGCAGCAGCCCGAACATTCCTGTGGTGACCAGCCCTTGGTTCCCGAACAGATAGGTCAATGCAATCCCGTGCATCATCGTCGGTGCAAACAGCGGCAGAAGCGCCACCGCTCGAAACGCCCGCTTGCCCCGAATCCCGCTGCGTGTCAGCGCATACGCGAACAAAAAGGCGAGTGTGACGGCCACAACCGTCGTCATGATCGAGATGTACAGGGTATGGGTCAGCGATTGAGACAGGGCTGGTGTAGAAAAGTAGGTCAGGAAGTTGCTCAGTCCGACGAACTGTCCGTCACGGTCGTAAAAAGCTTTCGCGAAGAGCTGCGTCAGCGGCAAAAGCACCGTTGCCAGAAGCGCTGCCACGACGAGCGTAATCAGTCCTTTTTGCACCGACTTGCCGCTTTGCCGCACTACAGATGCTTTCATTCCCGTCACCCCTGTTCCTTTGCAGCAGCAGCCTCATCCTGTTCGAAGCGGAGCAGATGCTCAAGCGGCAGCTCCAGGCACACCTTTTGTCCCCTTCGAACGTCAAGCTTGTTCGCCTGGGCAGCGGGTAGGTCGAGGGTCAACTGCACTGTCGTTTGTCCGTGATCGTCCCGCCATTCCAAATAAATTCGATAAAATGCGCCGCGAAACTCGCTTTCCAGAATCGTCGCCGGAATCCCGTACTCCGATTCATAGGCCAAGAGGCGCACATGCTCTGGCCGAATAGCGAGTAGAGTGGAAGCCTCCCTTTGTCCTGGATCGAAACGTCGGCTCTCGATAAAGTTGACCGCCCCGATAAAATCCGCGACAAACGGTGTGGCAGGCTGGGTGTAAATGACCTCAGGCGTGCCGACCTGCACGACTTCCCCGTGATTCATCACGACAATTTTGTCCGCCATCGTCAACGCCTCATCCTGATCGTGCGTCACCATCACGGTCGTCATCCCGAATTTTTCATGCAAGCGGCGGATTTCCCTGCGAAGCTTTTGCCGGACCTTGGCATCCAGAGCGGAGAGAGGCTCATCCAGGAGAAGGACATCCCGTGAGAGCGAAATGGCGCGCGCCAAGGCAATTCGCTGCTGCTGACCGCCCGATAGCTGGGCAGGGTACTTGTCCCTCACATGAGACAAGTCCACCATGTCCAAGGCTTCCTCTACCTTTGCCGCGATATCTTGCCTGGACAGCTTTTTCTCTTGCAGCCCAAACGCAATATTCTGGGCGGCCGTCAAGTTCGGAAACAGCGCATACGACTGGAACATCATCGCAATATTCCGTTTCGCAGGCGGCAGAGAGGTGATCTCCCTGCCAGCTATGATCATGCTGCCTGTCGTCGGCTGCTCCAGCCCTGCGATCATTCTGAGCAAAGTCGTTTTGCCGCAGCCGCTGGGACCGAGCAAGCAGACAAACTCATTCTTGGCGATATCGATGGAAACGTGCTCCAATGCAGCAAACAACCCGAAACGTTTACTGACCCCTTGTATGGATAAATAGGATTTTGTCATGCGGTATCTCCTCGTTGCTTACTTAGGCTCGCTCTTGGTAGCGTAGCGTTTTTCCCACTCAGCCAGCACTTTCTCGCGGTTTTCTGCCGCTTTTTTCAAATCGAGCAAAATGAGCTGTTTCAGCGGATCTACAGCGTATCCTTCTGGCAAAGCCGCTCCCTCTTGCTTCACACTGACGATCGCGAAGTTCGCGTTGTAAGCTTTCATCGCTTCATCGGAAACAGCCCAGTCGAGGAACAGCTTCGCTTCCGGCTTGATTTGCGCTTTTTTCATCAGGGCATTGGCTTCTACGTCCCAGCCGGATCCTTCCTCAGGGAAGACCACTTCAATCGGTGCTCCCTTTTTCTTTTCCGTGATCGCCCGGTAGCCAAAGGAAATGCCGATTGGATATTCACCTGTTGCCGCCATTTTGGCAGGCTTGGAGCCAGAGTGTGTGTAGACCGCCATGTTGTCATGCAGCTTATCGAGATAAGACCAGCCGTCCGCATCGCCCCTCAGCTGCATCACACCGTTGATGGTCAAAAGACCTGTTCCCGAGGATGCCGGGTTTGGCATGACGATCATGCCTTTGTATTCGGGCTTCGCCAGATCTTCATAGGAGCGAGGGATTGGCAGGTTGCGCTTTTCCAGCTCCTTGGTGTTTACCGCAAAAGCAGTCTCCCAAGCATCGATTCCGACCCAGTGCGTTGGCGACTTGTCGTCTTTAAACTCTGCGGAAACCTTCTCGACACCTTTTGGATCGTAGGCTTCCAGCATCCCTTGCTGGTCGAGGACGAGCAGGCTTGTTGCTGCGGTACCCCATACGACGTCCGCTTGCGGGTTGTCTTTTTCCGCGAGCAGTTTTGCTGTGATGATACCGGTCGAGTCACGGACGATGCTGACCTTCACATCCGGATATTTTGCCTTGAAGGACTCCAGATACGTTTTGATCTGATCGTCTTCCAAAGCCGTATAGACTGTGATCTCTCCAGATTGACTAGCATTGCTTCCACCTGGTGTGGAACCTTGTGTGTTTGCTTGGGATTGCGGGGCCAGGCCACACCCTGCCAGTACTGCCATGGATAAAAAAGACGCAAGCAAAGGATAATGCCACTTCTTCATGAGAATCTCTCCTCTGTGTGGGGATGTTCATTTCCTGTTCTTGCGTCCTATGTTACGTACGAAATATTAAGTTGATATGAATAGCACGTAAATTAATTGTTTTTAAGTGGTTTTAATTTGTTTTTCTTTGTCGTTTCATAAACCTTCCTTGATTTTGTTCACGAACGTCTCCCGCAAATGGCAGGCCAACTGCATCTTCAGCACATCTTCCGGCATTTCAAACGAAAGCTGCAGCAGCTGCTCTATCTTTTTCAGCCGTTTGTACAAGGTGTTGATATGAATGTGGAGCTGCTCTGCCGTCCGAATCGCCGAGCTGTTGGTCGCCATAAAGGTCAGCAAGGTGCGTTCCAGATCATTTTGTCTCGCTTTTTCTGTCCGAAGCGGAGTAAACATCTCTTCCAAAAAGACCATCAGCTCTTCAGCCGGCTGGTTCAAAAAGAGTCGGTTGATCCCGAGCTCCTCGTATCGCTGTGTTCCGCTCTGCTGACGTTCCGTGATGTAGCGGAGAGCTTTCTGCGCTTCCTCATGGCTCTTTTTGATGGCGCCGACTCCCAGACCAGCCGTCCCTATCCCCGCGCACAGCGGCAATCCTTCGCTGTCCCCCCACTCCTTCACCTCGTCCGTGATCCGTTGACAGAACGCATCGACATCGGCCTTCGAGGAAAGCATGGCCAGCAATGTGACCTTGTTGTGATAGCCAAAGATGAGGTGACGCCTCAATCCCAGCTTCCGCTTGATTCGAGCGATCAAACGGTGCACTTCCGCCTCCAAATGCCTCAAATCGTGGGAATGCCGAAGAGAAAACACGCAAACCGTCATGTAATCGGTAAGGCGCATCTCCCACTCTTCTCCGCCCATCCGCAGCAGCTCGGGGTCGCTGGTCTCCACCAGTTCCCGGAAAAACTCATGCGTTTTCTTATAGTACACGTCTGTGAGGGACTGCTTTTTCACCAGCTCCAGAGCCAGAACTGCCCCGCCCTGCTCCAGCGCGATCCTGCCGAGCTCGTCTAGCGGCTTATCCAGTATCGCAATCAGGCAGCCCAGGAAAACATGGCCGACGACGAGCGGTGTCACATGGTACTCGCAGCTCTCTTCTCCAGACATCCGTACGATTACCGGTGCCTGCTTGCGGGCAAACAAACGCGAGATTTCATCCATCGTAAATACCGGCATTGCCGTTTGCATGCGTGAGTACCAGTTGCCTTCCAAAAAGTCGACGAACAGCAAGGGTACCCCGATGATCTGGTCCAAAGCAGCGACAATCGCTTCCATCCCTTTGTTTTCGAGCGACAGGCGCGTCAGCGTTTCGTGAACTTCGTTGCGTTTGGACAAGTATTGGTTTTGGCCTTTCAGTTCTGCAAACAGCCGTGCATTCTCGATCACAACGGCTGCTTGACCCGCGAACCCCTTTAGCAGATGGACATCCCTCTCTGAAAGCGTCCCTTCCGTGTGATTTTGGTGGATGATCATCGCCCCGATCGGCTTGTCGCCTACCGAAATGGGGATGGAGATCGTCCCTTTCACATGGGAAAAGTCATAAGAGGCGAGCAAGTACTGGAGGTTTTCCCGTTCCATGTTGCTCATCGCCTCCGTAATCTCCTCGCGAGTAAAGTAGATCCGCGGCTGACCGTCCGCAAAGGTTTTTCCGACAATGGCCTCGCCCACTTTCAAACGATAGCGAAGGACATTGTCATTCAACCCGACGGCCGCACGATTGATCAGCCGATCTGTGGCGGGATCATACATGGCGAGGATGCCTGTGTCCGCAGCCGGAATCACTTCGATTGCATTGTCCAGAATTTCTTGCAAGAGGCTGTCCAGATCGAGCGAAGATGTGATGGCTCTGATGCCCCCGACCATCTTCGCGAGCTCGTTCTCCCGCTCTTGCACGACCCCCTCCCAATAGAGCTGGTAGAACAGCTGATAAAGATAGTTCCCGTCCCCTCTTTCCAGCACAAGGTCTGGATTCTTCAGCATCAGTGCAACCTTGTAGCCTTGGGGATAATCAAAGATCATCTGCGACCCTTGGTTCGGGATGGAGACCACTTCATAGTAAGGCTTTTTACGAGCCCGCCTGCTGCGTGCGAGAGGCGGCTGCTTTTCGCCTGCTGCCCCTGCGAGCCCGATCCGGGCGACATGCTCAAATTCTTGATGATGCGGCTTGCATTGCCAGATGTGCCCTGACCATGCCAGACCTTTTTCTAGTAAAAACGATTGGAGTTGCTTGATGACTCCCGTGGACACTTGCTGTCACTCCTTATGCTGGTAGAAAATCCTACACCAATAATCCGTTAATTGTACAAAAACCGACATTGAAATACAATTTTCATTATTCTTATAATTCTCGGTAATAGAATGCCATTCCAAGTAAAGGAAGTGATTCCATGACGCGCACGGCCGAGGATCGCCAAAAGTACATCGTGCTCTCCATGCTGTTTATCGCTTGGCTGATTGGCAACCTGGATCGCATGGTCATCAATGTTGCGATCATTCCCATCGTGGACGAATTCTCCCTCGATCCAACCGCGCAGGGCTTGATACTCTCCAGCTTCTTTGCCGGCTACGCCTTGATGCAGATTCCCGGCGGCTGGCTGGCCGACAAGTTCGGAGCTGCCAAGATCCTGACGATTTCCTTGTTTTTATGGTCCATTTTTACGGCATTGACTGGCTCTGCCTGGTCGCTAGTATCCCTCGTCCTCATTCGCTTTTTATTCGGCTTGGGAGAAGCGCCTTTTTCTCCATCCAGCGCCGTCTTGATCTCCGAGCATTTTCCCAAAGACCAACGCGGACGGGCTCAATCCACCCTGTTGTCTGCCAGCGTGATCGGCAAAGCGATTACCCCCGTCTTGGCATCGGGAATCATCGTCTGGCTCGGCTGGAGAAGCCTGTTTTTTGCCATCGGGGCCGCAGGCATGGTGATCGCGATCCTTTGCCTGGTTTACCTCAAATCACCCGTGCGTAACCAGGCGTCAGCAGGAGCCGCAGCGGAGAACAAGGTTCCCTTGAAGACGCTCCTGAAAATGCCTCTCCTGTGGAGCCTGTTGGTCACCTCTTTTGGCATCTATTTCGTGACTTGGGGAATGGCCAGCTGGATGCCTACCTATCTCGTCAAGGTACGTCATCTCGATCTTTTGTCCATGGGGGCATTGTCCACCATCCCTTCCATCTCCAGCTTTCTTTCCATGATCGCGGGAGGCGTGCTGTTGGACCGCTGGCTTGCTGGAAAGGAAAAAGGATTCGTGGCCGTATGCGCCCTCTTCACCGGGCTGTTCATTTACCTGATGTTCAATGCGCCCTCCGTCGGTATGGTCATCCTGTACGAGACTCTGAGCGGCATCACCGGCACTTTTATCGTGATCGCCGTAGGTCTGCAGCCGTTGAAGCGCTTCTCCCAGGAAGTGATCGGCACCGCGATGGGGATCGTCAATTTCGGCGGGCAAGCGGCAGGCTTTGCAGCGCCGCTCCTGATCGGGATGACCGTCAAGGCATTCAATGGTTCTTACGATGTCGCCCTGTGGCTTCTCGTCAGCATCATGGTTGTCTGCGCCGTCGCAGCGATGACTTGGCCGTCTGAAAGAAAAACAGCCAACGTCCCTTCTTCCCCGGTCCAAGCGGGTTGACAGGCCCACTCCCTTCCCTCGTACATCAGACAAAAAGGAGAGAATCACCATGCAAAACACACTGTTTGAAAAACTGGAAGCCCTCTATCCCGAACTGGTCGCCCTGCGCCGCGATATGCATATGTATCCGGAGCTTTCCTTTCAAGAGGTCGATACCCCTCGGAAAATCGCGGAATATTTGACTAAGCTGGGCCTCGAGGTCCGTACGGGTGTAGGCGGGCGCGGTGTCGTCGCTACTTTGCGCGGAGGCAAGCCCGGAAAAACGATCGCGCTGCGTGCCGACTTCGATGCATTGCCCATCCAAGATGAAAAGGATGTGCCCTATAAATCTCGCATCCCCGGCGTCATGCACGCTTGCGGCCATGACATTCACACCGCATCCTTGCTCGGTGTAGCCACGGTGCTGAGTGAAGTGAAGGACGGGCTCGCCGGAAACGTGGTCTTCTTGCACCAATTTGCCGAAGAGGTCATCCCGGGCGGCGCCAAGCCGATGATCGAGGACGGCTGTCTGGATGGCGTCGATGCGGTCTATGGGGCGCACGTCGCCTCCGAAGCGCCACTGGGCATGGTCGGCACCGGCGTGGGATATGTGACCTCCGCCTGCGATTCGTTTGATATCGTCCTCTACGGAAAAGGCGGTCACGGAGCCATGCCGCATGCCACAGTCGATCCTGTCGTGGCCGGCAGCCAGCTCGTCCTGAATTTGCAGCAGATCATCAGCAGACGCATCGATACCAAGTACCGGACTGTCTTGACCGTCAGCTCGTTCGTCGGCGGTGGGGACACGTACAATGTCATTCAGGACAAGGTCTCGCTAAAGGGTACGATCCGAACCTTCGAGGAGGATGTGCGCAAACGAATCGAGCAGGAAATCGCCCTGATCACCCGCACGACAGCCGAGCAGGCAGGCGGCACCGCAGAATTCACACTGACGCCCGGATACCCCGCCACCTGGAACCACGAAGCCGATGCTGCACGCGTGAAAAGAGTCGCGAGCGACATTTTTGGTCATGAGAAGCTTCTCAATCTCGAGTACGGCATGGGCAGCGAGGACTTCGCCTACTATCTACAGCACAAGCCAGGCGCTTTCTTCTTCGTTGGCGGACGCAATCCGGAGCTGAACGCCATCTATCCGCATCACCATCCCAAATTCGACGTGGATGAGCGCTCCATGCTGAATATCGGCAAGCTCTTTATCGGGATCGTGCTGGATTATTTGGCAAGTGAAGCAGAAGCATTAGCCTGATGCCAACTATAAAGAGCAGTGGCAGCCATGGACAACAATCTAGTCCTAGGCTGCCGCTGCTCTGTTTTTTTCCAATTTGGAATCATCCTACTTGATTTGCTCAATAAAGTGCCTTGCTGCCATGGAAAGGTAGTGGTCTTTTAGCCAGATGATGCCCGATGCGGCGCTCAAATGCGTGTCATCCATCCTGGTTGCTTTCAGCTCATGTCCCTTGTGCATTTTCAGCACGACCTCGGGTACTATCGTCGCTCCGAAACCGGATGAGACCAGTTCCAGCAGCATGGGGATATCCGAGCATTCGGACAACAGATTCACCTCCAAGTTGCGCCGGCTAAATTCCTCCAAGATCATGTGGTACACCCCTAAGCCTTCGGTACTCGGCAAAATCAGCGGATAGGCTTGCATCTCTTCAAACTGGATCGCCGAAGAATGCCGATCATCCTGAGCAGACGACACAAAGTAAAAAGGCTCTTTTTTCAATGGCAGGATGGAAAAGTCATCGAGCTCAAGCGGGAAGCGCACAATCGCCAGCTCTATCAATCTTTCCCTAACCATCTTGCAGAGCTGTGCCGACTCATTTTGCTGAATTTTATAGGTAATGAGCGGATACCGCTCACTATATTTCCGTAATTCAGTAGCCAATATGTCGGAAGAAAGCGTATTGACCCCCATGCTCAATTTCCCGCGCACTCCCTCACCGATTTCCTTCACTTCCAATCGTGACTCTTCCATATATTTCACGATTTTTTGTGCATGCTTGTACAGGTTTGCACCCGCTTCCGTCAACTCCAACCCTTTTGGATGCCGGATCACCAATTCAACCCCTAGAGACTGCTCAAGGTTTTTCAGCTGTTGGCTTAAGGGAGGCTGTGCCATATGTAGTTTTTTCGCGGCTGCCGAGATCTTTTTCTCTTCTGCAATGGCAATGAAATAGCGCAGTTGCTTGATATCCATAACAAGCGGCTCCTTTTGTCTGTGAAGTGACCGCATGCGGTCGAACAAAACGGTCCTGGTCGTTTTGATATACGAAAAACATTATCAACACCAATATCATTAATATTTTTCATATAGATGCTCCTATAGTAGCATAGGCATATGCAGCACGAAAGGAGTGTCATGCAGCATGCTTCGAATCTCATGGCACTCATAGACGCTGGAGCAGACGTGAATCTCCAAGATGATCTTCTTGATAATCCTTTTTTATATGCAGGTGCCGAAGGTCTTCTGGAAATCGTCAAGCTCATCTGGAGTGACCCCACTACAGCGTGCGAAAAAAAGCGGGTATACGAAAATCGAGCAGATTTTGCTGAAAGCTGGAGCAAAATAAAAGCTCATTCATTCAGGAGGAAAGCGCTGTGAAATCAAATCCATTCATGCAGCAAGCAATCGAATTGGCGTACGAAAACACCTTGAAGAATCAAGGCAAACCTTTTGGTGCGGTCATTGTAAAAGACGGGAAAGTGATTGGAACCGGAGTAAACGATGTGCTCGCCACCCATGATGTGACGGCTCATGCCGAAATGCAGGCCATTCGGGAAGCATGTAAAACTTTGGACAGCCCTTCGCTCGAAGGCTGCGAAGTATACGCCAGTGGACAGCCTTGCCCCATGTGTCTCGCTGCGATCTACTGGACAGGCGCTAAAACCGTATATTATTCCTACACCGAGAAGGATGCCGCAGAGGTTGGAATGAGCACCAAATACGTTTATGAACAACTGGCGCTTCCTTATGAAAAACAAGCCTTGCCGATCTTGCACCTGAAGAATGAAGAGGAGTCCAAAAATCCATTCGCGCTATGGAAGCAAACCATGACGAACAAGTAAGGCAGACTGCTTTTTTCAGAAGCAAAGGAGAAGAAATTCGTGTCTAACCATTCCTCATTCCCACTGCTACTCGTTAACATGTTTCTCGCGATGCTCGGCATCGGACTCGTCATTCCGGTCTTGCCGCAGTTTCTGCATGAATTTGGCGCTGGTGGACAAGCAGCCGGTTATATGGTCTCCTGCTTTGGGCTCACTCAGTTTCTTTTCTCCCCCATTGCCGGCACTATCGCGGATAAGTACGGACGAAAGCCGATGATTGTCCTCGGGCTATGCTTGTTCGCTCTTTCCAACCTCACGGCAGCCATCGCTGACGATTTGCTGCTTTTGTTCGTGTCACGTCTGATCGGTGGTGCCGGCTCTGCCGCTCTGGTGCCATCCATCATGGCGTATGCGGCGGATATTACAACGAACGAGCAGCGTACCAAAGTCATGTCGTATATTGGCGCGTCCATGTCCTCCGGTTTTATCATCGGGCCAGGTGTCGGGGGATTGCTCGCTGAGTACGGCATGCGTGCGCCTTTTTACGCCTCTGCGTGCATCGGTGTTCTCGCGATGATCGGCAGCATGATCTTTTTGCCTGAGTCGCTTTCGTTGGAAAAGCGTTTGACGCGCCAGCAATCCAAGGAAAAAAAGCCCAACGTTTTCCTGCAGCTTGCCTTATCGATCAAATCTCGTTTTTTTGTTCTGCTATTCCTTGTCTTTGCAGTTACCTTCGGCCTTACCCACTTTGAAGCGATTTACCCTCTATACGTTGTTCAAAAGTATGGCTTTACCACCCGTGACATCGCCATCTTGTTCACGCTATGCTCTTTGATTGCCACGTTCAATCAAGTGATGCTGACTACCCGGCTCATTCGACGATTCGGGGAAAAGAAAACGATCAATTTCACATTGCTGTTGTCTTCGATCTCGCTTGTCTTTCTGATCTTCTTTGGTCATTTTTTGTATGTGATGTTCATCACGATGCTGTTTTTCACTTGCAACAACATCTTGCGGCCAACGATCAATACCCTTCTTTCCAAGAGAGCCGGGGAAGAACAGGGATTCGTCGCTGGAATGAACAATGCTTATATGAGTCTGGGCAATATTTTCGGACCCGCACTTGCCGGCTTCCTGTTCGATGTGCAAATCAATTTGCCTTATCTGTTTGGAGCATTGGTCCTTTTGGTTGCCTACTTCGTCTCTGTCAAGTGGATCGAGAGGAAGAAAGCTGTCACAAGCATGGAATGGAATTAACGGAGGCACTTTTCGCCCCCTTTGACGGTTCCGTTTTTTTCCACATTTCCTTACAATAAGATTCGATGAATTCACCAGGAGGAGGGGCATTTCCTTGCGAATCAGTGAATTGTCAAAGATAACCGGTGCGAGTGCCAGGTCCATCCGCCATTACGAAAAGAAAAACCTGCTGTCTTCCGTTCGGCTGGAAAATGATTATCGGGTGTTCGATGAGTCTGCCATCAGGCGGATTCGGATTATCCAATTATATTTAGGGCTAGGCCTGACCACCGAGCAAATCGAGGAAATCCTCCGAGGCGAGGAAAGCGCTCCGTCCGACTACGCCTTTTGCACCGAAATGCTCGACTTGTATCAGGAGAAGCTGGATCAGGTCAATCGTCAGCTGGACGCCTTAGGAGCGCTCAAAGACCGATTGGAGTACCAGATCCAAACGATGGTCGATAAGCGAGAAAGCAAAGAGAGATCCCAGTCAGTTGGATGACCGGGATCTCTTTTTGCGTCAGCGCTTTCGCAGCAGTCCCCTGATAGCTATTGGGAAAATTGCCTACAATAATCACCCTTCGACTGTTATATGTGTAATTGTGTGCATTGGTCTCGAATTTTTTATTTAAAATTTATCTTTCTAGAAAAAAATTGAGTAAACACTACTTATTTACATATAACTATTTGCCTATGTATTTAATTACAAATATTGACTCACTAGGTCAATGCTTCTAATATTAATGTTGATTACTGACGAAGTATGTCGATTTTTGTAAATATTCTAATAGGCCTGTTAGAATCCTTACCAATGATTTCATATTCCTTTCCCATTTGCCATTTGAAAGGCCCAGATCCATTCGTAGCATCCATAGTTAACGACGTTAGAAGTGAACTCCTTTTTGAAAGGAGTTCTTATTTTAAAAAAATGATTGAGGTGATTTTTTGTGAAATTGACTATTGGGAAGAAGTTGATTGGCTCTTTTTTAATTATTGCGATATTACTAGGAATTACGAGTGCAATCTCATCGTATTACCTGCAAAAAATTGACGAAGCAGATACGGATTTGATTGAAAGACGTGCTGTCATTCTATCTAATGTCCAAAAAATACAAGTGGAAATGTCCAAAGAAACTAGCAGATTACGCGGATATTTGCTTACACGGGAACAGGAATTCTCAAATGGTGTACATACTTCTTACGATGCATCAACTAGTCTCATCCGAGAGACTCGTAGTCTGTCTCAAATTAAAGAATTACAAGAGGGATTGCAAGCATTAGAGGAATTAAATCATGAATTCAAGCAGAAATATGATCGGCTGTTTACCATGGTTCAAAGTAACCAATCCGAAATCGAACTAATGGATTACTATAAGCAAGAAGTATTACCTTTAGGCAGACTACTTGATTCGCAAGTAGAAAAGCTAGCCACTTATCAACTACAATCCATGAATGAAGCCAGTAAAAGAAACACAGCGCTCGTCGATTCTGCAATTGCAAATGTCGCCTCGCTTAGTGTTTTTGCCTTTGTCTTAGCGATTTTGATTGGCTATTTTAGTTCAAGGATGATCACCAAGCCTATAGTAGCCATTGCCAAAGTCGCTGAGCGAATCGCTTCCGGTGATTTAACCGTAGAGGACATTCGTGTGAAAAATAGAGATGAAATAGGTAATCTTGCTATATCGTTCAAACAAATGGCTGATAATCTCCGTGATTTGGTTCGGCAAATCAGCATCAGCTCTGAACATGTGGTTATGTCCTCAGAAGAGCTAACGGCAAGTGCAGGACAATCCAGTAAGGCCACTGAAACGATCACGTTGACTATCCAGGAAATTTCGGCAAATACCGAAAAGCAATCGCAAAGTGTACAAGAAAGTGTTGTAGCCATCAACGAAATGTCATCAGGCATCCAGCAAATTGCGTCAAGTGCTCAAATGACTTCTTCTTTATCCGTCCAAACGTCTCAAAAAGCGTTGGAAGGAAATCGAGCAATACAAACGACAGTCAAGCAAATGGATTCTATCCATAGCACAATGAATCATTTAGCGAAATCAGTAAGGGAAATGGAAGGGCATTCTAAAGGAATTGCACAAATTGTGGAGGTCATATCTGACATTTCCGCACAAACGAATTTGTTAGCATTAAACGCTGCAATAGAATCGGCTAGAGCAGGAGAACAAGGTCGCGGGTTTGCAGTGGTCGCTGATGAGGTTCGTAAACTAGCGGAACAATCTACGCAATCTGCCGAAAAAATTGCACATTTGGTAACTACGATCGAAAGTTACACTCATAAGGTGGTTGAATCGATGGAAGCCGGAGTGAAAGAGGTAAATGAAGGCATTCAAGTCGTTCATGCCGCTGGGCAATTGTTCGAAGATATTAAGCAAAATATTGACGAAGTTTCAGGGCAAGTTCAAGAAATATCGGCAGCTTCCCAACAAATATCAGCAAGCACGGAGCAAGTCATTCATTCGATTGAAGAAATTTCAGAGGGATCAAAACATATAGCCTCGGAATCACAAAATGTATCCGCCTCTGCGGAAGAGCAATTGGCTTCGATGGAGGAAATCACATCCTCTTCTGCCTCATTGACGAAAATGGCAGAAGAACTGCAAGATACGGTTGGAAAATTTAATGTTTAATGCAATTAGGCTTCCAAACATGTCATAAATATTCAGGTGACTTATGTTTCAAATGCCGAAAACAAAAACTCGGAAAATATTGAAACTGGAGAACTCTTTTCCACTCGGCACTATATACATTGTTGTTTTTGTGCTAACGGTGTGGATTGATGGTTACGTCTTTCCAGAAAAGAATTTATTAGCTTTGTATTTGTTTAATATTATAATTGCAGGGACCATTTTTTGGAGAAGCCTCGCTTTTCAAATCATCATGACTGGCTTACTTACATGGCTCTACTATTATTTCGCACCATTTCCCGCTCCAAATATGGAAATAATTATCATTCGCGGGCTAACTCATTTTTTAGCTATACTTTCTATTTCCATGATAATCAAATATTACAAAAGAGAAAATGAAAGTACACTAAATTTAGCCCTTGCCCTAGCAAAATCACTAGATGCCAGAGATAAATATACAGCGCTCCACTCTGAACATGTGGCTAACTACGCCTGCATGATTGCTAAAGAGATGGGATTATCACGAAAAAAATGTGAACAAATACATTTGGGAGGTCTATTGCACGATATAGGTAAGATTGGTATTTCCGAGTCTATCCTGTTGAAACCATCGAGACTGACATTGGAAGAATATGAGCTTATTAAACAGCATCCAGCCATCGGTTATCAAATGGTCAAGCATATTACGTTCTTCCAAAAAAACGGCATTCTTGATGCCATCTTGTATCATCATGAACACTTTGACGGAACTGGGTATCCTCAGGGGCTAAAGGGGAAGCAAATTCCCCTGATAGCCCGGATATTGGCAGTCGCAGATTCGTTTGACGCAATGACATCGAGCCGAGTCTATCGGGATAAATCGGATAAGAACCACGCTATTGATCAATTAAAGAAGAATGCAGGAACACAGTTTGATCCTGCAATCGTGGATGTGTTCATCAACATCATAGCTGATCGGTCAGGCGGGAGAAAGCATCCATGCCATAGCCTGCATCGATCGCCTGGCGGGCAATGGCATAGGCTGCGCTGAGCACGCTGGCATCGATGCCGTTGTGTTTGGCCGCGTGGATAATGTGCTCCATTCCTGCCGCTGCAGAGTTGAGGTTTGACTTGTCTCCCGGAAAGCTGTCTTCCTCCACGTGCTCCGCCATATATTCCATGATGTCAGGCAGGATGGCGACGATTCCTTGCGCGTACCGGGCAAACTCCCTGGGAGAGATATTCTCCGCGCGAGCCAGGGCGAGGGCGTGCACATACCCGCTCATGGTGGTCCAGAACAGGTCGAGCAGGGAGACGTCAAAAGCCGCTGCCCGGCCATGGTCATCCCCCAGGTACGATGCCGTACCGCCTATACTCGCCAAAGTCGGCTGGTGCACCGAGTAGACCGCTTCTGAGCCGCTGTACAAGACGACCGCAGCAGGCGTTCCTATCGTCGGGGTAGGAGTCATGATCGCTCCATCGAGGTAATCGATCCCTCTATCCGCTGCCCATTTCGCCATCGATCGGGCACGGTCCGGCGAGTCAGCCGTGAGATTGACCAATGTTTTCCCGCTCAGCGCCTCTCCCTCATGTCCGAGAATGGCTTCCACCGCGTGGTAATCCAGCACGCAGATCACAACGAGCGGACTCGCTTCGATCGCGTCCCTGACTGTCTGTGCGAGAGTGGCCCCCCTGGCGACGACTGCATCAGCCTTTCCCGCGGTGCGGTTCCAAACCGTTACAGGATGACCATTTTGCAAAAAGGCTCCTGCCAGCGCCTGACCCATGGGCCCCATGCCGATGACCGTGACCGATGACCGCTTGCTTGTTTGGTTATTTTCCATGGGGGTGACCTCCGTTCCTCTTCATCTCTTCAAACACACGCGTAAACGCATCGGCGCCATAGCCTTCCTCAACCATTTGCTTGGCGATCGCATGGATCGGAACCAGCCAGTCGGGTGAAATCCCCATTTCCTCGCTTGATTGGACGATGTTTTCCAGCCCGAGCCGGTTGACCGCCATGTTGGATACCTCCGTCGCATGGTTGCCCTCATCCAATGCGCGGGCGGTTTCGGGGTCCGTCAGCAGAGGAACGATCAGATGCTGGATCCAGTTGCTCGCATAAGGCAGGAATTCCGCTGCGGTGACGTTGGCTGTGCTCAGCATGGCATGGGCATGGAAGTAGCTGTACCAAGCACCATAAAGCATGCTCAGGAGCGCCAAGTCATACAGCAGAGGAACACCGGTATCTGGACCGAGATAGGTCGTGTTGCCCCCCAGCTGTTTCAGCAGTTGCTCGTGCGCATCAAAAACAGACTTCGGCCCCCCGTAGAAAATCAGTGCATCTGGAGCTCCGATCATGGGCGGAATCGCCATAATGGCACCGTCGAGATAGTCGATTCCCCGCTCGGTTGCCCACTGCAGTGTTTGGCGAGCCCGCTCTGGCGTTCCTGTCGTCAGGTTGATCAGGACTTTCCCCTTCATCTCCGCATTCAGCGGGGCGAACAGCTCATGCATGACCTCATAAGTAGTCAGGCAGACGACGACTACATCACTTGCGGATACCGCTTCGGCCAAGGACTGCGCGCGGTATGCACCTTTTCCAACCAGCTCATCCCCTTTTTCGCTTGAACGGTTCCAGACCGTAGTTGGATGACCCCCTTTCAGAAATGCGCCTGCAAGTGCCACGCCCATATTCCCCAATCCAATGACCGACACCGAGGTCAGCTTTTTCTCAGCCGAATCGGCTGCCCTGTTCTCGTGAAGCTCTTTCCTCATCCTTTTCCACTCCCATTCACTGATTGAATTTCGCTTCATCCTGACTCTAAGGGATGACACTAGTGTGAAGGTCAATGGGGGAATGGGCATGAAACTGCAAAAAAAAAAGAGATCTGCCAGCTGGGAATCTGGCGACCTCTTCTCGCGTTTATGGCTCTTGGCTATTTTTCCAGCGCTGCTTCTACGGCAGCGATCGCATGGATCTGGGTTGTATCGTACACCGGCACCGTGCAGTCCGCCTGCGAAATCAACAGCCCGATTTCCGTGCAGCCGAGGATGATCGCCTCCGCGCCTGCTTCGATCAAATCTGCAACAATCTTTAAATAAGCCTGCTTGGAGTCTTCCCGAATGACGCCTCGACACAGCTCTTCGTAAATGATCGCATGAACCGTCTGCCTGCCCTCTTCGTCTGGGGTGAGGACCTCCAGTCCGTGCGTATCCCGCAGCCTGCCTTTATAAAAATCTTGCTCCATGGTAAAGCGCGTCGCGAGCAGCCCCACGCGCCGGTGACCATCCGCCTTGATCTTGCTGGCCGTGGCATCGGCGATATGTACAAATGGCAGCGTCGTCGCCCCCAAAATGTGGTCGGCCAGCTTGTGCATCGTATTGGTGCACAAAATGATCAGATCAGCGCCTGCCGCCTCCAGACTTCTCGCCGCATCCGCCATATGCTCGCCGGCTTCCTCCCACTTCCCTGCATGCTGCAATTCCTCGATCTGCGCGAAGTCCACGGAGTACAGAATGCATTTGGCCGAGTGTAAGCCCCCCAGCCGATCTCTCACTGCCTCGTTTACCAGCTGGTAATAGACCTGGGACGATTCCCAGCTCATTCCGCCGATGAGTCCGATTGTTTTCATCTGTGTAATCCCTCCTGCTCTCATGCCTCTTCCAGCTCTTTGATTTTCTCCAATCGATTCATGTTGCCCATAAACGGGGTGCGGAGCCACGTTTTCACGATCTCATAGCCCAGCGCGCGCCCGATCATCATTTCCCCTAGCGCCAGCACATTGGAGTCGTTATAAAGGCGCGTCTGTTCAGCCGAAAACGTATCGTGCACCAGTGCGCAGCGCACTCCCCTTACTTTGTTCGCTGCGATGGACATCCCGATCCCCGTCCCGCATACGAGAATTCCCCGATCAACATTACCGGAAGCAACAGCTTTTCCCACCATTTCAGCGTAGTCCGGGTACCCTATTGCGTAATCGTCCGACATTGGATCAGTGCAGCCAAAATCATGGATGGCGACCAAATCGGCAGCCAGCTTTTCCAGGAGGTATTGCTTGAGGGCGAATCCGCCGCGGTCTGATGCCAAGGCAATTTTCAACGCTATCTCTCCCCTCGTTTCCCTACAGACTTCGAAAGGCCGTTTTCAACAAGGCGCGCGCTCTGCTCGCATCGAGCGAGGTATCAAGCGGTATGCCCAGTTCTCTCGCCCTTTCTTCGGACAGCACGTCCTCTTTCACCAGATCCGGGTTCAAGCCTAGTCGCGCCGCCATTTTCCGGCAAAATGAGTAATAGCTCTCCTTCCTTGCCGGTCCCAAGTGAAGCGTGCCTGTGTATGCGCTCGGCACCAGCTCCGCTATCGCCCGAGCCAGGTCCTCGACGTGGACAAAGGATTTGAAGAGGTTGCCCGTACGGACCACTTCACGACCTTCCAGCTCGGAAGCCAGCGAGCTCACTCTCTTGTCCCATACATCTGCTCCATTTTTCCCATAGATCGGGCCGTAGCGCAGGATGAGATGGTTTTCACTCCTCCCGCGAACAAGCTCCTCCCCCTTTATTTTGGCGAGACAGTAGCCTGCCAGCGGATTTCGTTCATCGAGCAGCCCGGTTTCTTCCTCTTCCGTGAAAGGTCCTGTTTTTTGACCGAATACCCCATCTGTAGAAAGATACATGATTTTCGAATGTTCAGGCACACTTTTCAATAATGTTTCCATGCCTTGTTCGATCAATTCAAGGGCGTCGACGCTGTCTACTCCCCGCAGCGACCAGACGACCACATCAGGCTGGAGCCGATTGATCAGCGCAGCAAAGGAGCGATCATCCTTCACGTCGATTCGAGCCAGATCAGCATGTACGGATGACGAATAGCAGGTACCTACTATCTCGTTCGCTTGGTCGTGCCTCAGTTCCTGCAAGATTTGCGCTCCCAAATAACCGCTTGCGCCCAACAAAAGCACCCTGCGCTTTGCCATTTCGGTCTTCCTCCTAACCTCTCTGCAATCCTCCATGTCTTTTTCCTTATTGTTCCAGTACAATATATCGCAGAGCAGTCGAAGAATCTAGTAAAAAGACGTGTAGTAGGGAGTGGATGTAACCGTGAGCAAAAAGTTCGTATTGGCTGGCGGCTCCGGCTTTCTAGGGAATGCCTTGGCTGATGATTTGACAGAAAGAGGTCATGAGGTCGTCATCTTGACTCGAGGAAAATCGCGGACGGACCGCTCCATCCGCTATGTACAGTGGGACGGCGCTACGCCCGGTGATTGGACGCATGAAATGGACGGGTGCCATGCCGTGGTCAACTTTACGGGCAAAAGCGTGAACTGCCTGTACACCTCCAAAAACAAGGACGAAATCATTCGCTCCAGGCTGGACTCCGTGCGCGTCCTGACAGATGCCATTCTAAGCTGCGAGCACCCTCCTGCCGTTTTCGTCCAGGCCGGATCTCTCGCCATCTTCGGAGATACCGAACAGGAATGCGACGAAAATGCTCCGCACGGTACCGGCTTCTCCGTCAACGTCTGCGAGCGATGGGAGGAAGCCTTTTTTGCCCGTGAACTGCCGCAAACGAGAAAGGTGCTCCTGCGCATCGGCTTCGCCCTCGGGAAGCATGGCGGCGCCCTCGAGCCTCTAGCCAAGCTGGCCTCGCTCGGGCTTGGCGGCACGGTCGGCAGCGGCAGCCAGTACATCAGCTGGCTGCATGTCGATGACTTGAATGAGATGTTTCGGTTTGTCATCGAAAACGAGCAAGTCAGCGGCATTCTCAATGCTACGGGACCGAATCCCGTGACGAATCGGGAGTTCATGAAGACACTTCGCAACGTGCTTGGCAAGGGCTGGGCCCCGCCGACTCCCGCTCCCTTCGTCATGCTGGGTGCCTACCTCGTCATGCGGACAGACCCGAGCCTGGCTCTCACGGGCCGCAACTGCGTTCCGACCAAGCTGCTTTCGCACGGCTTTTCCTTTGGCTACACCAATCTGGAAGAAGCACTGCGCGACTTGCTCGTACCCCAAAGAGTAAATGACTGAGTGAGCGCGACCGAAACGACAAAAGGCAGCGGTTGACGTCTTGGACGGCCGCTGCCTTTGCTCATTTAGGTTCCGCAGAAGGTTTGATACGGATAGGTGGATGGCGCAGGCAATGCAGCGTACTCATCCTGTTCGGGGGCGTACGCAAACGGATTCGAAAGAGCATCGAGCAGCCGCTCCATCACGCTGATGTCTCCTTCCACCGCGGCTTCCAGCGCTTCTTCTACACGGTGGTTGCGAGGGATGATCGCAGGATTGCTGCTTTTCATCCTTTGAAGCGAGTCGGCTTTGGACTGCGGCTGTCTGTCCCATCTCGCTTGCCACAGCTTTAGCCACTCGGAAAATTCCTGGGTCCCGAACATGGGCGTATCCTCTGGCTTTTCAAGCGTCAGGGCGCGGAAGGTGTTGGTGTAGTCCGCCTGATGCTGTTCCATCAAGCGGAGCAAGCCTTCCACGAGGGAGCCGTCCTGCTCTTCTTCGTTGAAGATCCCCAGCTTTCCTCTCATGCCTGCGAGCCATTCGCCGGAATACTGCTTTGAAAAGTCCGCGAGAGCCGCCTCAGCCAGCTTGACTGCCTGCTCTGGGTCCTTGTACAGCAAAGGGAGCAGCGTTTCCGCAAATCTCGCGAGGTTCCAGACCGCTATATAGGGTTGGTTGGCATACGCGTAGCGCCCTTGCTCGTCAATCGAACTGAAAACGGTGGCAGGGTCAAACGTGTCCATGAACGCGCAAGGACCATAATCAATGGTTTCTCCGCTGAGAGCCATGTTGTCCGTGTTCATCACCCCGTGGATGAATCCGACCAGCTGCCATTTGGCGATGAGCGCAGCTTGGCGCTTGATGACTTCCTTCAGGAGGAACAGATAGCGGTTCTCCTCTTCATCGGCACCCGGGAAATGTCTCTGCAAGGTGTAGTCTGCCAGCGTCTGCAAATCCTCCAGCGTTCCCCACTTTGCAGCGAATTGAAAGGTGCCGACGCGTATGTGGCTGGCAGCTACACGGGTCAGGACTGCGCCGGGCAGATACCTTTCCCGGATGATGGACTCTCCTGTTGTCACGACTGCCAGACTGCGAGTAGTGGGAATCCCGAGGGCGTGCATGGCTTCGCTGATGATGTATTCCCGCAGCATCGGTCCCAGTGCCGCTCGGCCATCGCCTCTGCGGGAGTACGGTGTTCGGCCAGCGCCCTTCAGCTGAATGTCAAAACGCTCGCCCAAAGGGGTGATCTGCTCGCCCAGCAGCACCGCCCGGCCGTCGCCTAGCATGGTAAAATGCCCGAATTGATGCCCTGCGTATGCTTGTGCCAAAGGCTCAGCTCCATCCGGGATCTGGTTGCCGGCAAAAACTTCAGCGCCCTCCTGACTTTGCAGAACCTGCGGGTTCAACCCCAAGGCGGTTGCCAGTGGGCGATTCAAAGCAACCAGCTTGGGCTCCTGCACGGGGTTCGGGTTTTGCCAGGAATAGAGCGATTGGGGCAGCCGGGTGTAACTATTATCGAAATTCCATCCTGTATCTTGCATCCGTTTTTTCTCTGTCATGGCATCTCCTTTTTACCGCGGGCATTTTCACTTTCCAATCTACTGCAGTCATTTTATTGTTTGCTTTTTCCATCTTATTATAACGCGTTGCCAACACTGCTCGTGCACTTCTGTCTGCCCGTTCGTCTATTCCCCAGCAAAAAAAGTCCACCTCTACAGGTAGACTTTTCGCTGCACAGCTTCCATTGTCCTCTTCTAGACTCCGTACCAGTTCAAGCCTTGCTTGCCGAGATCGACCCAGACGCTTTTCGTGTGCGTGTACATATCCATCGCCTGGATGCCCAGCTCCCGGCCAAAACCGCTTTGCTTGGTGCCCCCGAATGGAGTCGTACTGTCGAGCATGCTGTACGTATTGATATAGACAGTTCCTGCCTGCAGACCGCGGGCCATGCGGTGAGCCCGTTTCAAGTCGTTGGTCCAGACTCCGGAAGCCAGGCCGTACGTCGTATCATTGGCGAGGCGGAGCGCGTCCTCCTCATCCTTGAAGCGGATGACGGAAATGACTGGGCCGAAGATCTCCTCCCTCGCGATCGTCATGTCATTCGTGACGTTTTCAAAGATGGTCGGGGAAAAGAAGTAGCCTGTGCCTGCCTGCGGATTGCGTTTGCCGCCCAGCACGAGGCCCGCTCCCTCCTCCAAGCCTTTCTCCACATAATGCTCGATTCTCTCCAGCTGTGCCAGCGATACCTGCGGTCCCATTTGGGTCATCGGGTCCAGCGGATTACCGACTCGGATCGTTTGCGCCTTTTTGCTGAAGGCATCCAGAAAGCGGTCGTAGACACTCTCCTGCACGAACAGGCGCGAGCCGGCAGCGCACACCTGCCCTTGGGCAAAGTAGATGCCGAATAAAGCGCCGTTCACCGCATCCTCGAGCTGGGCATCGGCAAAAACGATATTGGGAGACTTGCCGCCAAGCTCAAGGGAAACCGGCTTGAGATGCTTGCTCGCCGCCTGCATGATGAGTCTGCCCGTCGCTGTCGATCCGGTGAAAGCGATCTTGTCCACATCAGGGTGAGAAGCCAAGGCATCGCCCGTTACGGCACCGAAGCCAGGCACCACATTGATCACGCCATCCGGAATGCCCGCCTCCTGAAAGATCTTCGCCAGCTCCAGTATGCTGATAGGTGTCTGTTCGGCAGGCTTGATGACAATCGTATTTCCAGCTGCAAGGGCAGGCGCCAGCTTCCACATCGCCAGCATGAGCGGGAAATTCCACGGCACGATGGCGCCGATCACGCCAATGGGCTCTCGCAGCGTGTAGTTGAATCGATTTCCCGGAGAAGACAGCGTCTCCCCTTGGACCTTGTTCGCGAGGCCTGCGTAAAATTCCAGCACGTCGATCGTTGCAGGCATGGCGATGTACTTGGTTTCATTGATCGGCAAGCCGTTGTCGCTGGACTCGATCGCCGCCAGTTCGTCCAGCCTCTCCCACATTTTTTGAGCTGCCCGATACAGCAGTCTGCCTCGATCGCTGGGTGCCATCTCTGCCCAAGGCCCAGATTGAAAAGCCTTGCGTGCTGCCTTTACCGCCAGATCGACATCCCCTGCTCCCGCCTCCGCGACGATGCCATTGACTTCCCCCGTCGCTGGATTGAATGATTCAAAGGTCTTGCCTGACAATGCGTTTACCCATTTCCCACCGATGAACAATTGGTAGCTTTGTGCCATTTGTTTCTCCTCCGATTCGTCTATGATTGGCTCCTTGCAAAATTACTCTTCCTCTGGCAGATCCAGGGTTGGTGTCTGATTGAAGAAATTCCACGGCTTCAGCATGGCGTGCACCCACTCCGTCGGCATGATCGGCCATTCCTCCGCACGCGCGACATGCGTCGTTCCCGTCGTCATCCACACCACGTTATCCGTGTTCACGATCGGATCGTTATTGGCGGTAAACTCCTTCAAGCCTGTATCTGTCTTGGCCCGGTTCGGATATTTCCCCTCTGGGAAGCGCTCGTCTGGATTGTATTTCGTTACCCAGATTTGTTTGTCCATAAAATTCACGCGGTTGTACAGCCACTCGTCCTTGCTGAACATGGCCCCCTTCGCCACCGGGTGCGTGCCGCCTGCGTACGGCATGATTTGGTAGGAGACCGGGTTGCCAACCTTGTTCTCTTTATTAGGGTTGCTGAGCAAGCGAATCGTAGACGGGTCAAAGGTTTGAATGGCATCCTGCTCTGTGGTGACCGTTTTCTCCTCGGTCACGATGGCGCTCTTGCGCGGACCGCCCGCTGTATTTTTCGCGATTTGCGGATTGAGCTCAGTCAACGTGTTGTTTTCTCCGTCCACGTCCAGATCGAGACGGAAATTGTAGATGTGCTGATGAGTCGTCCCCACGATGTTGTGGTCGATCAAGGTACCGTAGCGGGTATCCTCCTTGGCTGTCGGATCATGCATCGTCGCGGATTTGACTGCCTTCACCGCTTCGATCCCTGTAGCACCGACATCGATCTTGATCGTTCCGTTCGGGGACAGGACCCAGTCAAAAATATAATCGTAGTTGCCCACCGTGCTGATCCAGCGCACCACCAGCTCTCGGCGCTCGCGGCTCACATTGTCTTTGCCCATCTCCTGATGCTTGAATTCCGGCCCTGCGTATTGCTCAAAAATGGCAATCGCATCGGGAATCGTGTACGGGTTGCCGTCGTTGTCCGAAATGGTGGCATCCAGCAGCTGCGCATTATCCGGCACGTCTGTACCTTTTTGCAGCGAGGAGGTCAGCACGCCCATCCCGTAATCGCCCGAGTCCAGATACGCCTTGAAGTACCAGCCCACATCCGGATCGCCATAAGGAACGATCATGCCGCCGAGCGAACCTTCGTACATGATTTTTCGTTTGGTGCCGCTGTCGTTGTAGGTCATCGTGGAGAGGACAGGGCCTACGCGTGAATCGAGATGGAGATGAAAGTCCCAGTTGCCCCAGTGGATGGTGTTGCCTTCGAGGGCGTAGTTTTTCCCTTGCGGCTCCAGAGTGGCGAGCGGCTTCACACTCTGTTTGACTTGCTGATTGCGTCCATCGTACGGAGTCGGCTTCAACGGTACCGGGATGACCCCGGCATCCTCGATCTTGATGACCTTCTTTTGCTCCAAATCGACGATCGCGACGAGGTTTTCGATCGGATGGGCCCAGTAGTTGCCGTCTCCCACATCCAAATAGGAGACGACCTTCAGGAGCCGCAGATCCTGCTTCAAGCCATCCGCCTCATTGAAGTAGCCGACGGTGAGCGGGGTCGCGACTACCTTTTTCACGTCATCGATGCCCCGCTTTCTGAGGGCATTCGCGTACTCCTTGCTTTCCTCGATGGCGGTCTGTACGGTCTGGAAGTCGTCCAGGATGACCATCCCGTGAGCCCCCTCGATTTCCTTCCAGGAGACGAGCTTCTTGGCAGCGAGATCAACCTCGCCTTCGATGACCTTTTTTCCGTCGAGCATCACCACATTTGCAGTTCGCTCGAAAGTCTGCTTTTGCCCGTACACCCAGTTCCACACCTTGGCTTTGTCGGGTTCCTTCAAGGAAATTTGCGTAAAACGCAGGCTCTTTTTGTAGGAGTCAGATGCTTTGATTACGTTCACTGCGGCATTGATTTCGTCAGCGGTCAGCGGGTTCAAGGGATGCGCTTCCTTTTGCACCTGGACCGTCTGATCCAGCTGCGATTGAAACACTTCATTCAGGAAGTGGTGCGTCACATAGAGGGTTCCATTTGTATTGACGACAGGCGCTTCCAGCTTGACGGTCTTTCCATTGACTTGCACCTCTGCCAGATTGGGCTTCAGTGATACAATCGTGCCGTCCCTCTTGACCTGAGCTGTCTGCGTTTTGTTATCCCACACGACAGTTCCGCCGAATTCCTCTACCATTGGTTTGAGAGGAAGGTATTCCGCTTCTCCTCCGTGCGCGCTGACCTTTTCGACGAACGGAACTGAAGGCCCCGCCGCAAATGATAGCGCTGTCATAAATGCTGCCGTGGACATGATGATTTTTTTCTGCATGAAGATCCCCCCGCATTTTCAACTCTTTGCACGTCCATTTTAGGAGCAGGCTTCGAGGGGTGTATTGTAAATTTCGGAACTATCAGTTTTCTTTCTTTTCGGTCATACTACTAGTAACTGCTTGCCCCCAATACCCGATGACTTTGTAAAGGTGGTCATGGATGAATGAATCGCGTAGAAATTGCCGCCAATTTGCCTCCTGTTCAATACGGCTTCCGCCTGGAGACCAGCAGCTACCAGGAGAGGCTCGTCCCTTATCTCGGACAAACCGTTCTCTACTATCAGTACGCCATGGGCAAGACCGTTGACGCGATTCGGGTCGTGCCTGATGGCTGTATGGATGTGCTCATCTGCTGCGATCCCAAGCGGCCGCACTCTCTGATTTGCGGGACTATCCTGCAAGGCGAAAGCATCCCCTTTCATGCGGGAGCAACGTATTTCGGAGTGCGCTTCACCCCGCTGCAGAGTCTGCATCTATCCCCCGCCCCCTTTCGTGATTTGATTGATCGACAGCTCTTCTTGGGAGATGTCGTGCACGGCGTCAGCAGCCTTTGCGACGACATCGCGGAAAAGGCATCGTTTTCAGAGAGGATTGCCCATTTTGACCAATTTTTGCTGCCCAAGCTGTTGTCGCCTGACCAGCCGTCGGGATGGCTACCATACTGTCTGCAGCAAATCTATCAGTCCAAAGGGAACGTCACGGTCGATCAGCTCGCGGATGACATCGGCTTTTCCACCCGCTACATCCGGAAAAAATTCGTAGAGACCCTTGGACTGTCACCCAAACAATACAGCCGCATCACGCGCTTTCAAAATACACTCTCGTCCATGATGAATCGCAGAGCTTCCTTTGGCGATCTCGCCAGCGAGCACGGCTACTACGATCAGGCTCACTTCATCAAAGACTTCAAGCATTTCACTTTGTTCACCCCTATGCAGATCCTCATGCTGATGCAGACTCCCCCTTTTTAGTTCAATCAGACAGCAAAAAGTCCACCTCGGATAAGGTGGACTGCTGATCCTCTCTCATGATGCCGTTTTGCCAGATCGGTCTTCCTTCTCATGGCTCAGCTTTTTCCTGTACTTGGCATAGTAGATCAAGGTGAGGAACGCCAGCCATGGCACCCCGATGATCCAGGAAACGTTCCAGAACTCGGTGTCCAGCCCCATCGTAATCAATATCGCTGCGATCAGCACGATCCCGACGATTTGCAGGACCGGAAACAGCGGAGCGCGGACCGGAAGCCGCTCTCCTCCACCTTGCTCCCATTGCTTGCGGAATCGCAAATGCGCGAGGAGAGTCAATAGCCACACAAACAGCGCACCAAACAGGGCGATCCCAAACAAATAGTTGTAAGCGAGCGGACTGATTTTCGATATGAGAGCCGCCAGCGCCACACCGACGCTCGAGAGCAGGAGCGCATTGACCGGTGTTCCGTCCTTGTTCAGCTTGCCAAGAGCCTGTGGCGCGTAGCGGCTCCGCGACAGAGAGAACATCATCCGGGAGGTCATGTACAGGTTGGTATTCATGCTGGACAAGGCTGCCGTCAGGACGACGAAGTTCATGATGCCTGCCGCAGCGGAAATTCCTACGTGGTTAAAGACGAGAACGAACGGGCTCTGCGCGATTTCCTTGGCGCCGGCATTGATCCACGGAACCACGGCGATCATGATTCCCATCGCGAGGAAGTAGAATACGATCAGGCGCACCACCATCGTACGCATCGCCCGTGGCACAGCCGAACGCGGATCTTTTGCCTCCCCTGCGGTCACCGCGATCACCTCCACCCCTACAAAGCTGAAGATCGCCATCAGCACCGCCATCCAGACACCCCCAAATCCGTGGGGCAAAAATCCGTCGTGCTTGGTAAAGTTTTCGAAGCCTACTGCTGGGGTGCCGATCCCGAGTACCACTGCCATACCGAAAATAATAAATGCGATAATAGCAACCACTTTGATCATGGCAAACCAATACTCAATGCTGCCGAAATTTTCTACCGACCGGGAGTTGACGAAGATCAGTGCCGCTCCAAAGCCGAGAGTCCATACCCACACTGGAATATCAGGGAACCAGTACGTCATGTAGATTCCCACTGCAACTGCCTCTCCACCCACCGCGATGACCTGCGCCGCCCAATACGTCCAGCGAGAGGTGAAGCCAGCCCAACCGCCCAAATACTTCTCCGCATACACCCCAAACGATCCCGCCGTCGGATGGGCGACCGCCATTTCCGATAGGGAAAACATCATGATCACGGCGATAAACGCTGCGATCACATAGCTGAGTATCACGGCCGGCCCCGCGTAGTTGATCGCGATGGCACTTCCCATGAAAAGCCCGGTCCCAATCGCGCCACCCAGCCCGATCATCGTCAGCTGATTCTTGGATAGCCCGCGATGAAGGCCCGATTCGCGCTCGATAAAGCTGTCCTTTTCCTTCACATGTATGCCCCCCGTCATGACCTTTGATTTGCAATATTGCGAATTCAATTCGTCGTACTGACCTTCGCTTGGGATTCACCTCCTTTTGGCTGCCCCCATGCCATGAACACATCGACCGCTTTCCCTGCCACCACCAAGGAAATGAGCGTAAAAAGAGAGTGAAGCACATCCGACACCAGCCCGGAAGCAATCACGATGAGGGCGTTCATGGCGATCATCATTTTGCCGATGGTGAAGGCTGGCCATATTTTGTTGAGCACGACGCATGCAATATCCACCCCGCCTGTCGTCCCTTCGGCGCGCAAGACCAATGCGATCCCCGCTCCGCTGACGATTCCCCCCAGTAAGGTCCCCGCCACCGCCTGATGCCATCCAGGCAAGGATTCGAAAAGCCATAAGAACAAGGACAGGCTCAGCATCCCTACCAGACTGTTGATGACAAATCTTCTCCCGACGAAGCGATATCCTAAGAGAAACAGCGGCACGTTCAACAGAAAATAGATGAGTCCGAGAGAGATCGGGAGAAAGTAGCTGATGAGTACGGCTACTCCTCCCAGTCCGGGAGCTGTGATTTCATTCGGCTGCATGAACAGGTAATACGCCAGTGCAACCAGTGCCGTACCTGCCAAAATCATGCCCCATTCCTTTCCGACCGACTTCATGTGGCTCCTCTCCCTCCTACAAGCCAGCTGGCAGATCCGCCAAAGCGTCAATCGCCGCCATCACCTCTTGCTCCGTGTTGTAAAAATGCGGTGCGATGCGAATGACATCGTTGCGAGCGGACACGATGATTCCCTTTTCCTTTAAGATCGCTTCCGCTTTGGAGGCTTGCGGAATATAGATGGCGGTGTTTGCTGCTTTCTGGTTCAAATCGAGAGGACTCATGACGCGCAGCCCTTTTTCTTCTGCATAAGCGATCGCCACGGAAGACAGGTTCTGCAAATAGGCTTCAATCCGCTGCACCCCGATGTCGCCCAGCATTCCAATGCTTGCCGCCGCCGCATAACCGTTCACCATCGGAGGAGTCCCCGTTTCAAAGCGCCGTGCTCCTTTTGCGTAATCCAGATGCTTGATGTCGAAGGCAAACGGGTTGACGCGTCCGAACCATCCGGTCACGACAGGCTCCAGTTTTTCAGCCAGCTCACCCTTCACGTACAGGAAGGCGATTCCCGGGATGCCCAGCATGTACTTCTGGACGCCTGCTGCCAGGAAGTCAATGTCCATCTCCTTCACATCGATCTTCACGCTCCCAGCAGACTGGTAGGCATCCACGAATAGATACGAGCCTTTTTCATGCACGATCTTGGCGATTTGCCGCACGTCCTGCTTGAAGCCGTTGTAATAGCTCACATGGGGGATCGAGGTAATCAGGGTCTGTTCATTCACCGTCTGGCTGTAGTACTCTAGCGGTATAACCGATTCAGCCGCAGGAATAAACTGAATATGTGCCCCCCGCTTCTGCTGGGCCAGCCATACGTGACCGATGCTGGGAAAATCCATTTCGGTCGTCACGATCTGGTTGCGTTTACCCGAGAAGTCCAGGGCGGTCGCAACGGAGGATGCACAATCGGACACGGAAGACAGGACGGCGATTTCTTCCACAGAAGCATTGATCAAACGGGCGAAATGTCCTTTCGCTTCCTCGACCTTGTCCATCCATAGATTCCAGTCCATCCCCGTGTGTCTAAGCGTTTCCATGTATGCGGCAATGGCTTCCTCCACCTGGCGACTGAGAGCACTCTGCGAGCAGCTGGACAGCTGGATTTTTTCGTTCAGAATCGGAAAATATTCTCTTTCCTTTGCAAATGGAAACGTCATGACAATCCCTCTTTCTATTGTTCAATGATTGTGGAGTGATACCGACCATGCTTTCATTCTTCGACGACAAGACCTCCCCATGGATGGAGGACCTTCCTTACGACTGGCGTGACGTTTACTCCCTCGGGCAAACGGTGCACTATCAAAAGCACGACCCCATCTTTCACCAGGATCAGGCAGCGAAGCATGTCTTCATCGTTCTTCAGGGACGCATCCGCCTCTTTTTGACCACGCCTTCCGGAGAAGAAAAGGCGATCGCCATCATCGGGCGAAATGGACTGCTCGGCGAATGCGGGCTATTCGATCATCCCACATACAACAACGGGGCAATCTCTGCATCCAAGGCGACCCTGATGAAAGTGCCAGTCGAACGCTTCAAGGAAGCGTTTTCAACAAACCTTGCCATCGCTCATCCCGTTCTCCGTTTTCTTGACGGAAAGAACCGGATTCTCGCTTCCCACACCATGCAGCTCAGTTTTTACTCCGCAGCCCAGCGCATTTGCTTCACCCTGCTGCAGCTGGGAAGCACCTACGGAAAAGAACGGGAAGGCAAACGGATCATCTCCGTCCGCTTTACCCATCAGGAGCTGGCGAATGTCGTCGGCACCTCTCGCGTGACGGTCGCGGGCACCATGAAGGAGCTCGAGCGAAAGCACATCCTTTCCAAGGAAGGCGGCCTGTATGTCATCGAGGATGAAGACCAGCTGTACCGCTCCGTTCTGGATGGACTATCGTAGGAATACCTTCACGATACAGGATGAGTTGTGCTGGAATCAGTAAAGCACTTTACACTTTTCGTATTTTTGAGCCAACTTTCTGACAACGAAAACAGAAAAAGGGAGGCGCTTTCGATGACGCTGTTGGTTTTTGTCGTTTTGGTGCTGGGGGGAATCCTGCTCTTTGGGGTTCTTTACGACTGGTACGCCAGGCGGGCTAAAAGAAAGGCAGTCATACAGCCTGGCAAGTACGATCAAACGTACACCGAGCAGCTGCTGCAGGATACGCGGGATACGATCAATAGAGGGGAGACATAAAAAATGAGTTACTTGTCCAATTGCATTTGTCCAAGCATGGCTTGCCCTCCTGCATATGCTGAAAGCAGATAGATAAAGGGGGGATTTTCATGAGAAGGAGAAATATCCGCGCCAGGCGTCGTAATTGGAATAACGGTAACAATGGGAACAACGGGAACTTCGGCAACCCCAGGACCTTTCGGATCACTCTTCGTCCCGGCGACAGGCTTGTCATAACGGTTCGCGAAGACGACTAACCTGCGTTTCGACAGCAAAAAAGCCATTCTCTCGAAAGGAGGATGGCTCTTTTGGTTTTACCGTTTTTTGCGGAGTCCTTTTCGCTTCGCTTTTGCTCCGGTTTTGGCCCTTGCCTTTCCGTTGGCTTTCCCCTTTTTTGAAGCCCGTACTTTCTGATTGCTCTTTGCATTTTTATTGAAAGCGACGGAGCCCTTCCCTCCACCGACTGCATGCTGCTGCTTGGAATTGAGGCTTTCGATAGCCGAGTTGGTGCCACCCGTGCTATCCGTCCCCCCTCCGGCTGCTACCTGTGTCGCGGATGCGTTGGAGCCTCGCCTCGCGAGCTTGACGACCTGGTCATTGACGATGACTACGGCCCTGTTCTGACCGCTCTTCCCATTGCGCCGACCATTTCTCTGGATCGGAGCCACCTGCTTGCCCTTCATCCCCCGGTTTTTGGCTTTTCCTCCAGCTCCCACGGCTTGCTGCTGCTGAGAATTCGTCGAGTCAATGCTGGCGTTATTTCCGGCTGCGCTGCTGCGGCCTGCTCCGCTCGCTAACTGCGTCGTATTCGGCGCATTGGTGAATTGGCTGTTCAGCACAACGACTACCTGCCGATTGCCGTTCAGCGGTGATTTAACGACCATCTTCTTGTTGCCTTTTTGAAAAATGACGGTAAGCTTGTCATTCTCACGTGTCATGTTGCGCTCATCCTTTTTTCCTCGGACTTATCCTATAGCCAATGCATGCGAGGGACAAATCGTGTGGGACAATGCTCACGCTTGTAGAAAATATGCGAAAGACCCTTAGATCGTACGGCCTCCCCCATTTGAAAAAGCATTTTTCAATAAAATGATTAGCCGTGTGCATAAAAACATGTCGATGAACCATAATAAAGTCATCGAGCTCGGTGGTGTGTTCTCAAACAGGCTTTAGTCTTCTAGGAGGCGATGTGCCATGGATGATTTACACAGCACCAAAGCGAGTAAGGGAAACCGTTCACAGTTGTAAGCTTCTAACTTCAAATTGGAGGTAGATGCGTCGCACGTGATTATCGGTAACACCCTACAACCAGACGAGCTCGATGAATACCGTCACCTTTTAGGTGGCGGTTATTTCTTTGCATTTCATTCGCAACCAGTTGATTCCATCCTCCGTATAAAAAAAGATAACCGCAGGAGGATTGGCTAGTAACCTTGCTGCATCTCATTCCATCCGCGTACCTGTTCAAAGACTACGATCATCCGACTCTGAGCGCATGGAACTGGTCATTTCTGCCGCTGGATATATTGATCTCCTTAACGGGCTTGGCTAGTTTGTATTTGTACAAAAAGCAAAACCACATGTGGAAGCAGATCGCTCTCGTATCTTTGGTACTCACTTTTTGCTCAGGATTGCAGGCGATTGCTTTTTGGGCCATCAGAATGGATTTTGACCCCTCCTGGTGGCTCCCCAATCTTTTTCTGATGCTTTACCCGCTTCTCTTTATCCCCAGGTTGCTTCGCCATGATGTTCACTAAAACCCAGTGGAATAAGAAACCCCCGCAGCACACCTTCACTGCAGGGTTCCATTCCTTGACGAAAGAGCCGAATGAGTTAGAAAGGTCTTCTAACCACTCGAATGATCCGTGCTCCATTGCGAATAAGCCTCATTGCCCGTTGCCGACTGATTCTGACAAGCACAGAAGTATCGGTTGCATTTTCAACATCAAAGACTGAGAAAAACCGACCGTTTGCAAACAAGACCCCTTTAAACTCAACGTCCAATCCAGGTCTTGGTTGTGGACGAGTGTTCTGGATGGTCGTTCGCATCACACCGGCATTCAGCAGCCTACGTGCTTGGTCGCGGGTCAAGCGTACTGCAAATACAGGGTCAACTTCAACTCCCGGTACTTTTGCTTCAACCTCCACAATCAGGAAAAAACGGTTGCCGATTCTCGCAATGCTATTTGCTCCAATAAAAATGGGCGGGTTCATTGCCATATGAGATACCACCTCCTTGTACACAAATATGCAGGTGAGGTCGAGGTGGACAAGGGCATCCCTACAATTTTTGATTTTTGGTATTTTAACCCACAATGAAAAACCCCTGCATGCATATGCAAGGGCAAAGGGGAGTGAGTGAGAGTTGTTAGGGTTCGAGCTGGATGATCCGACAAACAATTGCTTGAATCCGTTGGTAAATGTCGTTCCGTTCATCCCAGGTCAATTCAGCTGCAGGAGCTCTTGATGCCAACCCTTCGCGCATCGCTTCCAATACATGGACGTCGGTAATGGAATTTAAAAGTTGGATAAACTCACTCATTATCACATCTCCTTTATCGACCACGTATTTCCAATGTATGGAGCAAACGACTGTTTTGTATGGACATTTGCGCAAATTCAACAAACTCCCAGGCTGCGATTAGCGACCTGGGAGTTTGTCATGCATCTCTCTATTTCTATTTGGACGATAGGGTCACCTTTACCTGGGCTGTCTTGCCCGCATATGAGACCGTAATGGTAGCCTTGGAGCGTTCTTTTGCGTCAGTCGCGACCCGAATCATACCGTTTTCGTCGACAGCTGCGACTTCTGGATCACTGGATTCGTAGTCGATTCCTTCCGCTTTTGTCACGTCTTCCTTGCTTCCATCAGCGAGGGTGGCAATCACGTTCAACTGCACCTCTTCCCCTTGTGCAAGCTTCAGGGAGTTTTCCTTCACTGTGATCGATTTGATCGAGGCTTCGCCGATAACGTAGGGAGCTGCCATTTCTGCGGTAAAAACTGCCTGATCATCCTCGATGATCAGCTCTCCTGCTTTACCCCGCCCCTCTTTTACCGGCATCCACGCTTTGCCCCGGTGCAAATAAGCCTCAAGCTTGTCACCAGCCTCAGAGGAAACAGGCAACCCGAGCTGTACACCCGTATTCCCAAAGCTGTTCATTTCTTTCCCGTTCGTCCAAACGTACAGTGTGTACGGGTCTCCTGGATGAAGCACCTTCTCTACCTTTTCTACCGAAGGCAGCAGAGAGAGACCGATCGATTTACCGCGATATTTGTCCAGGAACTCCACCGTAAGCTGTGCCCACGCTGCAGACGGGATGATCATCCGGGCTGCCACTTCATTTTTCCGCATCAGCTCAACAAGCTTCCCATCCAGGACGATCATCTGCTCTGCCTTTTCTCTCTTCTTACCGAGAGCTCCAGCCGCATCTTTTTCCTCGTCCACCTGGATGAACAGGATCGGCTCAAAAGCGATTCGATCATTCCGCTTTTCGATTGCCTTCATGAAGTCTGCGATCAACTCCATGATTTCCTTGAGATTGTAATCAGCGGCTTCGATCTTCTCTCCCCGCTCCACCCGCAGGGTCGCTGCTTTTTTCAAAAGCGTTTCTGCCGTCGACCGCAGCTGCTCTGCCAAATCGTCGGTCATCGCTTTTTTGCCAAGAGGCGCAAGTGATACTTGTGCCAGAGAGGTCAGCACCTGAAATCCTTGGCGCGCCAGCTTTTCATCCGCATCTGTCTCTGCCTCAATCGTAGGTTCAAACGCTCTCTCGAGGAATTCAACGGTCAGTTGTGCCAGCGTTTGCTCACGGATGATCCCGCGCTCGGTCTGTTTCACGACGGCGGCCAGGACAGTGGTGATCGAATGCTGAACCGTCTCCCATTTGTCTTCTGCTTCCACCTTTTCGGACCGGACCACTTTTTCCAGGCTGTCTAAGACTCTTGTTACTTGCTGGTTGATCTCTTCTTCTCCTGTGGCTGCCAGGATGAGCTCTGCCGCCTGCTCATTCAACTCCCGTTGGCTTTCCGCAGTAGGGTCACCTGGCTCCGTAGGTATCTTGGCCGGCACATGGACTGTAATGTGACTGGTCGCTGCGACGGATTGGTCAGCCTCTCTCTTCACCTCGAAGACGAGCTCTACATCTGTCTGGCTCACAGGGGGCGTGATCGTGCCGTCCAATGCGATTACCTGCGGATCACTAGATGTTTGGATACGGATGGAAAATCCTTCCGGAACCTTCGGCAGCGTCAATCGAGTCGCATCGGCAGCTGGCTGGGACACCTCAGTGATCCCCTCTGCGACCTCCTTCGCCGTCGGTTCCTTCTCGCCTTGATCCGGCACATCGATCTGCACCAGAACAGGGTCATGATCGCTTACCCGTCCCTCTTTTTCGGTAAAGCCTGCATTGATGTGGACGATGTCGATCTTCGTGTCGTCCGCAAGGTGATTGCTAACCAGAATTTGGTCCAGCACCTGCGAATTACCCTGGTAGACATACGTGTATTGCTTGCCCGCAGGCAGCTCCTCCACCATGTTGGTCAAAACCCCATCCTTTAAGGCCTGGACGGGACGGGAAAAAGGAAAATCGTTCAGGTCGCCCAGCACGACTACATTTGCTTTCGGATCAGATGCGTGAATCTCTTTTACAAATTGGTTGAGCACGCCGGCTATTTTCATGCGTTGAGCCTCGCTCACCAGCTCGGGGGGCTGCTGTTTGCCGTAAAGTCCGCCGTCTCCCCCTTTGGAGTTGAAATGGTTGGCGATGACGATGACAGGTTTACCCTGGAAGACAAATTCGGCTGCCAACGGCTTGCGGCTGTTGTCGAATGCTTCATTCTCGGGATCGACACGACCCGGATTCAAGGACAGGTGAGCGACGCCATCCGTGGTTGCCACCTGCACGGCTGTGACGGCATCCCCGGCAGTCCCTTCCGCCAGCACGACTCTTTGCGGATTGTAGAAAAACCCGACACGGATATTGCCGCCTGGCTGACCGCCATCCTGATTGTTTTGTGGGGCGATATCCACATACCGGTAATCTGGCCCGCCTTCTGCCTCCACAGCATCGATCAATGTCTGCGCCGACTCCCGCGCGTCAGTAATGCCCGTGTCAGTCGGTCCGTTGTTGTCCTGCATTTCCACCACGCCGATGATGTCCGGCTGTTTCAGGTTATGGACGATGGTTTCAGCGATCCGCGCCACTTTTGCCGGATCTGCTTTGGATGAAAAGTTCTCGATATTGTAGGACGCGATGGTCAGCTCGTCATCCTCTGGATCTATCTTCGTCACGGTAGGCTGATAATCGCTCACTGTGACCTCGAACGGCTCTGTATGGTACAGCTTGTAATTCGAAAAGCTGTAATCGATAATGCCCACAAGCGGCTCGGACAGCCTGTCTCCCACTTTGGGCTCGGAGGTTATGGGCAGCAACTTGTCTGCCACGGTAATCCTCTCTGGGTGATTGTCATCCGCCTGGAGCAGCACACCTCCCGCTGGAGTACGCGGCTGATCTGGATGCGCCTTGTCATCGATGACCACAAATTCCACGCTGGCCGGATTGGTGAACGTCTTGGTTTCTCCGACGACGATCGGATTGTTTATTTGCACGAGCATTCCCTCGACGCTTTCCCAGAAATCGATGCCGTCTTCTTCGGGATCGAATGCCGTCATGCTGTCGTTGTCAATCGTGCCTTCCGGATAGGAATAGCCGCCTTCTCCCAAGACCACAGGCTGGGGAATCGGATTCTTTGGGCTGACAACCGTGAATGCGCTGGCGTCAATCTGGGTCTGGGTCAAGTCGGTAGCGGCCCTGCTGGAGCTGACGTACTCCTTTACCACTCCGCTGACCGACACCAGATCACCTGGCGCCACCGCTGCTCTCGGTTCATACACATAAATGCCCTCGGATGTACGCAAATCGTTGTCCGGCTGCGGATCCTGCATGTAGAAGCCCTGCACGCTGCTGCCGCTTTTGACGACTGCCGTGACGATGCCCTCCACTCCATTGACCGTTGAATTGTCGTACACAGAGGTGTGTGTCCGGCCCTGGATATCATGAATGCGAACGGCATCTTTTTGAATGGTGTACGTAAAGCTTGCTATGTCGCTATCGGTGTACCCATCCTTTACTGCAAACGCTTTGATGGTCATTTCCGCATCCACCTGAATCGGCCCCGCGTACGTTTGACTTTCTCTCGTGGGCTTGGAGCCGTCTGTCGTATAGTGAATGACCGCGTCTGCCAATGCCGTGCTGAGCGCGACCTTCGTTCCTGCCGCCACCATAGGTCCCGCGGGAGTGGCCGTGACCACAGGCACCTTGCTCGCATCGGTTACCAGATCAGACGCGAAACGGGGCACCAGCTTGAAGACGTTAAAGTCGTAGGTGACGACACCCGTGACACTTTCGTACGTCGTGCCGATCGACAAAGGCAGCGACGCCCCTGGCCGAGAAACAAACGTGCCGTTCTCATCCCTCAGCGTGTAATTGCCATTGTCATTTTTTTCTACCGTGACGCCATGGAGGGTGACCAGCTCCGCTTCCAGACTTTCGCCTTTGTCAGCCGAAAAATCGAGCGATGTGACCAGCTGAGGTGCCGGAACGCCTGCTTGGGGTTGAAGCACGGTGACGTCACTGGCGTTCGCCTCCAGCTGGGCAAGACCGTAGTACTGGTTGACTTTCCCTTGCGCCCGGACTTTGTCGCCGATGCTGATCTTACTCGCCACATCTGCAGCCCGCAATACGATCCCTGCCGTTTCGTCCTGCACGTACACATTGTTTTGGCCGCCAGCCTCAAAGATGGCCGTTACGATCCCTTCCACGGCGACAACCGTCCCATTGGCTTTTACCCTCGCTTCGGAAACCGCGATCGATGTCACATCGCCTGGGCCGGGCGGGGGCTCCTCCGTCCCCAATGCATTTATCGGGCTCAGGTCTGCCGTGAGAAAATCCGCTCCGTTGTTGTCCGTATCCCAGCCGTTTCCGTCCCCTGGGACAATTCCGCTTTCATTGCTTTTGCGGGATATTCCCACGGCAGCCGAGGGAGCTGCTGTGGGCGCGCCTCCTTCTGCGGCATTGGCAGTCGTGCCGTAGCCGACAAAATCGATCACACCTGTTTGTCCCACCGGATTGGTGCCGCTAAGCACAGTGGCATGGCTGACCAGTGCCACCTTGCCCGCGGATGCGCCCATCGCGATGCTCCCCTGTGCGTCTGGGACTGGCAGACTCTGCGTTCCTCCCGAGCCCGCCGCTTCCTGAATCAAATAGTATCCATTCGGCGGAATGCTTCCCGATAGCTCCGTCTTTTGCCAAGTGGAACCGGCTGCAGATGCATACTGCACCGACCAGCCGGAAAGCGAAATGGCTTGTCCTGTAGGGTTGTACAGTTCGATAAAGTCGTTTTTGTAGGTAGCGCCGCTGTTCCCCCCGCCTCCGTATACTTCGCTGATAACCACGTGATCGGCGGTTTTCGCTTGCGCCTGTGGCAGCCAACCAGCCGGGGTGATCGATCCGATCATTACGGCTACGATCAGCCCCAGCGATCGGAAGCGACTGTAGTTGCTCCTTTTTTTCACCATTTTCCCTCTGTTCCTCCTCTATCTCGATTGGGTTCTGTTACCTCATATCGTATACAAGCTGTCTAAATTTTACGTAAACAAGATGTAAAGAATACAGCACATTTTCCAATATCTATCAAAAAACCGCCGAAAGGCATAGGCCACCTCGGCGGTTTATAGGTCTTTTTTCATTCTGTCATGACTACATGCGGAACGTATCTACCTTTTTTCGCAGTTCCTGAATGTTTTCCGTCACTTGCTGGATCTCGGCGACAAATTGCCCGACGTTGCCGCTCACTTCATGGATGGTGGCCGACACTTCCTCGGTCGCGGCTGCGGTTTGTTCGGAAATGGCTGTCACCGTCAGCACGGACTCGTTCACTTTTTCCTGACCGCTTTTCATGGTTTCCACACGGGAGTGAACCTGCACCAGGGAATTTTTGAGTATGCCCGTCATCTCCGAAAGGGTCGTAATCCCTTGTGTGACAGAATCGATGCGTTTCGAACCCGCATTGTACTTCTCCATTGTCTCGTTCGTTTTTTCCATCGCCTCATCCACTTGGAGCTGGATATCCCGGATACTCTCCTGGATGACCATTGTTGCTTCTTCTGTCTGTTCGGCCAGCTTCCGCACTTCGTTTGCCACCACAGCGAAGCCTCTGCCTGCTTCCCCCGCACGCGCGCTTTCGATGGCGGCATTCAAGGCGAGGAGATTGGTCTGTCCCGCGATTTTCTGGATCGTCTCGATCACGTCATTGATCCGGTTCGACTTCTCCTCCAGCATGCTCATGGTTTGGCGAACATCGCGGAACTGCTTGTTCGTCTCGGTCCCGTCAGCCAAAAACTCCTGCAGCACCGTGTAGCTCTTCTGTCCGGTCTCGGCTACCTGATTCGCTATCTGGTCCATTTTCTCGATAGAATCATCCAGGTGGGAGAGCTCGCCTAAAAATTGCTGGACGGTCTGTACCGTACTTTCCATGGCCGTAGCCGTCTGCTCGTTTCCAGCAGCGATTTCCTGGCTCGCTACCACGACATTTTGGTTTTGCTCCCGAACGGCCATTGCTCCTTCCTGGATCGTGACCGCCATCCGGTCGATCTGTACCGTCGTCTCTTTCACGTCACCGATGATTTGTTTCAATTGCTTGGTCATATCTCCAAAAGCGATCACGATTCTGCCGATTTCATCCCTTTTGTTGGCGACGGAAATTTCCTGTGAGGTGAGGTCACCCGATGCGATACGAACCGCCGCCTCCTGCAGCATACCTAGCGGGCGCAGCATTTTTCGCAGTGTCACGAAGACGACCACCATGGTGAGCACCGTCACTGCAGCCAGCGAGATCGCCACCCCGGGCAAGGTTTCGTTGACCACCGCCTGGCTAATGATACCAACCTTTTCCGCTGACGTGTCCACGCCCAAAACGCCGATGACTTGTCCGTTCTTATCCTTGATGGGGGCGAATGAGCTGAGGTAGTCCCCGTACTGGGGATCATGGACAATCTGCGTGGAATTGGTGCCTCCTGCAAGAACAGGAGCGATGTCCGCCAGCATCGTGGTGGTCGTCGTTTGCCCGACTTCAGATGCCCCTTCCGCTCCTTTAGGCATGCCATCCACCATGATTTTCACGACCCCGCCATCTTCCATCATCGTATAGACATAAAGGGAGCCGGTCTTTTTCAAATAATCAGCCAGGTATTCACGGATCGCCCAGTAATCGTCATCTTCCTTCTTTTGCTCCAAAAAGCGGCTGTACGCCTCCGCATCCACTCCTGAAGCTATGTTCGTTGCCGTAGCGATGTTTGCCCGGGATATGGTCCTCTCTACGGTTGCCGCGCTGTTTTGATAAATCATCGCAATCGTTGCGGCGACCATGAGGATCATGATGACTCCCACCATGGCAACCACCCGGGTAGCCAGAGATGTACTCTTCAATCTTTCTTCTCCCCTTTCCATTGCCCTTGACTATTTTACGAGAGTATATCTTACATAACTACCCAAGCGGGCACTTGCTTGAAACAAAAAAACACCTGGAATAGGTGTTTTTTGTTGGCCGCGCTTGCGATATGGTGCCCTGCGCAAATTATTTTCAATCCTGGGACCCAATGCGAGCCCGAGGACAAGCGGAGCCAACTCTAGGCTTTGGCATCCGTCTGCTGCAGCTGAGCCTGTGGCGAACGCTGATCCAGCATATGCTTCCCGACGAAGATCGCCGCAACCATCAGATAGGCGTAGACGAATTGCATGGAAGGGGCCTGGGCGAATCCGACTGTCGGTGCGTGAATGATGCCGAATAAAGATAGGATGGAGCCTGTCGCACCGGCGATGGCAGCCCGCAGCGGTTTGTTGGTGATCGCAAAAATGGCGATGCAACCCCACACCATGCTGCTGAGCGGCGCCCCATTCCCCAGATGCACCAGACCGTTGTAATAGACGCCTTTGTTGGCTAAAACGGCCGCCCCGACCTTTTGTCCAGTCGTTCCCGCTGCCGAAAGGACGTTATTGGCAAGGGTCAGCGCCCAGTTGGCGATCCACGGGAACAGGCAGACGAAGATAACTGGCACCTCTAGCTTGGGTGTCTCCCTAACGACCTGATTGGCTGTGACGATACCGATGTACACCAGGATGGGCACGATCGCCGCAACCGGGATGACAGCCAGCAAAAACGCCCCTAACCCAAAGAGAGAAATGATCAGCATGGACAAGCCCGTAGCGACTGTGTAGCCGATCCCCGCCCCCAGCGACTTCCAGCCAGCGTGTCCCACGTACACGGTAACCGGATACGGATTGCCGCAAAAGCAACCGATGATGGAGGAAATTCCATTTGCCAGCATGACTTTGCGCGTATTGTATTCGTCACCTGCTGCATGGGCACTCTCGATGTTCTCGAGGTCAAAGATGTAATTCGCGAGTCCAAGCGGTACGGCAGAGGCCAAATACGGAAGAGCATGGGGAATTCCCTGGATCAAGCTGTCGATGTGAACCGTAGGCGGATTAAAGCCAAACGACTGCATGGAGGCAGCGATCGCGGCAGGGTCCTGCAATCCGAAAATCCATGCCAGAGCTGTGCCGGTTGCGAGCAAGAGGAAGCCAGTCGGGATCTTGGCGAACAAGGGTGATTTCCCGAACCAGTTGAGGAAAATGATGATGAGGACAGCAAACGCCACGAGCGGCGTTTCAAAGGATTGCAGCATCGGGTTCATCGCCAGAAGCAAAAGCCCTAGACCTGACAAGCAGGACAGCAGCACGGTTCGCGGGATCATGCGGCGGATCGTATCCCCCAGGAAGGATCCGACGACGAGAATCATCGCTTCAAAAAAGCACCAGACCAGAGCGATCTGAAAGGCAAACTCTGCGTTTTTCGTCTGCAAATAAACCGGCAGAATAACCAGGAACGTCACCGTAAAAATCGACGGCGCACTAGGACCGGAAGGCAGTGCCGTTACATCCCTTCTCCCCGTCCGCTTCGCCAGGTAATATCCGAACACAAAGTAGCAGATACTGGCTAGACAAATCCCGAGACCAAAAGCCGGAACCACTCGCCCGTAGACGATTTCTTTTGGGAAGCCTACAACGAAAAGCAGCAGCGCAATCATCGTCAAAAGATTGGTCAGATTGTTGGCGAGCAACCCAAAATACGCTGCCCAGTCTCCCTTTTTCCACAATAATCCTTTCAGCATGTGATCCATGTCCGCTCAACTCCTAGTAGGAAGGATGAATGAAAACCAAAAGACTCGGATGATTCAGAAAAATACAGGCAAAGAAGAGCTGCTGGTCATGGTGCTTTGGCAAAGTCAGGATGGGCGTGCCAGAGAGCATCCCATCTTTGGGGTTCACTATCTGGCACCAGTCTCATCCTTCTCATGTTCTCCTACACGCTTGCTTTGTCATGGAAATGCGTGAACAAGTGATCGCAATCGGCGCGCTTCTCCACCTTGATCATGTTCAATGCGCTTTTGTCTTTGCCCGACAAATAATCGCGGAGATGCTTGTCGGAGAAGCCGTGCTCATGCGCGTCGTCGTTCGTCGAGCAGTAGTATACTTCCTTGATGCCCGCCCACATGATGGCACCCACGCACATCGGGCAAGGCTCGCACGTTGCGTAAATCACGCAGCCCTCGAGGTTCATGGTTCCCAGCTTTTTGCACGCTTCGCGGATCGCCACCATTTCAGCATGCTGCGTCGGGTCGTTATCCGCGATCATGCGGTTGCTGCACACGACGATAATCTCGCCATCTTTCACTACTGCTGCCCCGAACGGACCTCCGATATGGTTGTCCATGCCTTCGATGGTTTTCTCTACCGCCAGTTTCATGTAATCCATGGCGTTTTTTGCCTCCTCTTGTTCGCTTATCTCACAATGTGAGTGCCTGCCTTGTTGTTGACTGCCTCTTTCAAGCTCTCCGGGTTCGTGATGATGACGCGGGACCCGCTTTTTTCCAGGAAGCTCAGGCTCGCTTCGATCTTCGGCAGCATGCTGCCTTTGGCGAAGTGATCCTCTGCGATATACTGTTTGGTTTCTTCGATGCTGATTTGCTCGAGCGCCTTTTGGTTTGGTTTCCCGAAGTTGATGCAGACGCGTGGAACACCCGTGGTGATAATGAGCGTCTCCGCCTGAATTTGCTCCGCCAGCAGGCTTGTCGCAAAGTCTTTGTCGATGACGGCATCGATCCCGTCGTACTCATTGTCGCCCTTCTTCACGACCGGAATGCCTCCGCCGCCAGCCGCAATCACGACATAACCGGAGTCGATGAGAGATTTGATCGCATCTTTTTCAATGATATCGATGGGACGCGGGGAAGGGACGACACGACGGTAGCCGCGTCCGGAATCCTCCACCAGCACCCAGTCAGGATGCTCGGCCTTCATCGCTTCTGCCTGCTCCAGGGTAAAGAAGGAGCCAACCGGCTTCGTCGGATTTTGGAAGTTCGGATCATCGGAGCTGACCTCCACCTGGGTAATCACGCTCGCCACCTTCTGGCTCATGCCGCGCTTCGCAAATTCGTTCGTCAGTGCCTGCTGGATCTGGTAGCCGATCCCGCCTTGTGTTTCTGCCACACAGTTAACCAGCGGAATGGTCGGCATCCCCGTGATTTCATTGGCAATCTCACAACGGCGCATCGCGAACCCTACCTGCGGGCCGTTGCCGTGTGTGACAACTACTTTATAGCCCTCCTCGATCATATCGGCAATATGGGCGACCGTTTCCTTTACCGCTTCATATTGGTCCTGAATCGAGTCGCGTCCGTTTTCCTTGACTAGTGCGTTGCCCCCGATGGCAACAATAACAAGTTCTCCCATCTGTATACCCCTTTTTCTGATGATATCGTCGCTACGCTTCACTGGGCAGAAACGCTTCGTTCGTTTTGTTCATGCGATAGCAAAGTGTATAGAGCACGCAGGAAAGAATGAGCCCGCTGAAAAAGGCGAATTGATTCAGCGTAGACAGCAGAGGAACATTCGTGAAAAAGGCACTGGACATCGGAAGGATGAAGCTGATCGCCATGACCACGCAGGCAACCCTATTAAAGCCGTTGGCATACTCTCCGTTTTTTCCGGGCTTTACGTACATCGTGGACAGGTCCAGTCTTCGTTTCCGTTCGATGTAAAAGCTGGAGAGCATGATTCCCGCAACGGCCCGTACATCCCCCTCACCCTCGACTCTCGCAGCAAATGCCAAACTCTCCCCGCTGCTGCGAAAGTCTCGTGATGAAGAAAAAAGCTTGTTAGCTGATGCGTTCGCTCAAAGTCAGGAGTGCTTTTTCAAAAGCCTCGGCAGGCGGGTACGTGATGCCCGCACCGATCATGCCGATACCTGCTTCTTTGTGGGCAATCGCCGTATTGATGATCGGCAGGATCCCGGTTTGCACCACGTTGCGAATATCGATTCCCGTCGCGACCCCTTGGAAGTTCAAGATCGGGATCGTCACATTCGGATTTTCCGCTGTTGTGATCTCTTTCATCTTGGTAGAGAAGCCAATCGCTTCTTCTACGGTTCCGCCTACCAGTGCCACGATCGCTGGAGCAGCCGCCATCGCGAATCCACCGATGCCGTATGTCTCCGTAATCGCGCTGTCACCGATATCGAGTCCGGAGTCTTCCGGCTTGTAGCCTGCAAACATCGGTCCGATTACCTTTTGCGCCGGCCCCGTGAACCACGTATTTCCCGGCATGCCGCTGACGCGGATCCCGAACTCTACTCCGTTGCGCGCCATGGTCGTTACGATGGTGCTGTATTCGATGCCGTGTGCCGCGTCGAGCGCGCATTTGCACAAGGCCATCCAGGTCGGGCCGGAGAAGTAATCGCTGCTCGCGACGAAGTCAAAGACTTCGCGCTTTTGCTCCTTCGTGAAATCCGTTTCCAGAATGTAGGGAGTCAATGCTTGGATCAACAGGCTCGTGCCCGCATTGTTGCGGTTGTGGCACTCGTCGCCCATGTGCAGAGCTTGTGCGAGCAGCAGTCGCAGATCGATTTCGCCAGCGATTTTCATGGCATCTCGCAGCATCGGACCGAGCACGTCGCGCATCCAGTTCAGACGGGTAATGACACTTTCGTCATTTGCACCCATTCGAAGAATTTTGGACATTTGCTCACTCAGGTTCGTGTATGCTACGTTGCCGTACGTTTTGTTCTTGACGACATGCATGAACATCGATGAGGAAGTGACGCCCGCCATGGAGCCTACGCAGTTGTGCTCGTGGCACGGGGCGAAGGTGATCTCGCCGGATGCAGCCACTCTCTCCGCTTCTTCGATATCCTTTGCCAAGCCTTCGAATACGAGCGCACCAGTCACGGCACCCTTCATAGCTCCGTTCATTCTCTCCCAAGTGATCGGAGGTCCCGCGTGCAAAATCGTGGTCTTGGTCATGCCTGGCACGACATTGATCGCTTGGTCAAAGCCTACCAGCATCGGCTGGGATTGAATGATCCGCTCGACAGCCAGCTTGTTTGCCGCTTCGATTTTCTCTGCCAGCTCGGCGTTTTCCAGTCGATCCAGTGCCGCGATCAGCTCAGGCTTTCCACCGCCTGGCGGTTTCCATTCCAGATGGGTAGCATTTGCCTGCTGTTTGATGATGTCATCTTTAAAAAATTCGATCCCTACGTTGATCGCATGAAGCTTGCTCGAAAACAGCTCGTTGATTTTGCTCATGGTTATGCCCCTTTCACCACAAATTCTCTAGCCAAAAGACCCGCGTTCGTGCTGCTGCTCGCGATGGTCACGCCTGCTGCCATCAGCTTGTTCACCTGATCCTCGAACTTCGGCGTATCCAGATCGGTTCCCATCACATAGCCGAGAATCTCCAGATGACGTCCTTCTTTTTCAGCCAGCTGCTTCGCCTCGAGGATCGCTGGCAGCATGACGCCGACCGGATCCTCATGGGAGCCGAATCCTAGGATGAAGTCCATGACGATCACGCCGACCGACGGATCTTTGGCTTCCTGCAGGAATCTGGCGATGCGCAGAGATGGATCGATCATCGGGTGAGGTTTGCCGTTCGTGAAATCATCGTCGCCCATGTCGAGGAAGGTGTGCGCCTTGCTCTCATGCAGGTTTTTCAGCTTGTAATCCGGGTTTTTCTGAATGTTGCTGTACACGTCTTCAAACGTTTCCATCGCGCTGTACATAGCCTCGTCGCACAGGGTGCCGCCGCAGAACAGACCGCGGATATACTTTTGCTCCGGAGTCAATTTGGCGCGCACTTCTTCGATCAATGGCCAGTTCAAGGCGCGCTTGTTGAGTTCATCCTCGTTCGCACCCGCCAGGACGACGGCTTTGAGAGCAGCCTCCTTGGAGGTTTTCGCGAAATGCCCGCCTGCGGCTGCTACCGCTTCTTCTTTTCCACCGATGAAGTAGACCACGACCGGCTTTTTGCATTGTTTCACTTGGGCAAGCACTTTTTCTTCGACGCTTGGCGCCGGCGGCTTGGAGATCAAGACGATGACTTTGGTTGCTTCATCCTCGTCCAATGCTTTGATCCCATCCAGCATCATGATGCCGCCTACCTGCTCGCTCAGATCGCGGCCCCCGGTTCCGATGAGCTGTGTAATTCCGCCTCCGAAGTCGTGAATGCGCACACTGACTTCCTGGCTGCCTGTTCCGGATGCGGCCACGATGCCGATATTCCCTTTGCGCACCGCATTTCCAAAGCACAGCGCTACGTTTCCGATGATTGCCGTACCGCAGTCCGGCCCCATCATCAAAAGTCCTTTTTCGTGCGCGTATTTCTTCAAGGCGATTTCGTCCTCGATGCTCACGTTGTCGCTGAACAGCATGACATGCAAGTCATTTTCCAACGCTTTGCGGGCTTCTCTCGCTGCAAATGCACCGTTGACGGAAATGATCGCCAGGTTTGCTTCGGGTATGCTTTTCGCTGCCGAGTCGATGGTCGCGTACTTGATCTCGCTTGTGCCCTTGGTTTCCCCTTTTTTGGAGAACAGCTCCTCGATGCCTGCGAGTGCCTTGTCGCAAAGCTCTTCCGTCTCTGCCTTGACCACGATCATCAGGTCACTGCTTTTCGCTTCTTCCACTTCTGCAGTCAAAAGTCCGACATTGCGCAGGACTTCCTTGTTCATTTCCGTACCCATCGCGATAACGGCTTGTTCCACACCTGGAAGCTGGTTCGCCTTGGTCGACAGGGACATCAAGGATACAGAATCAAAATAGGTGCTCTTCTTGATCACGACTTTGATAGACATACGTTACCTCCCATTTCTAATTGGAGCGCAAGCCCGCTGATCAGCCCCATCGCCATGTCTGTTCCGGACGATGAACCGATGCCGAGGACATTGCCCAAAGAATGAACCACCTCTTCGGGGGTTCCATTGACGACGGCCTCAAGCAGCCTGACCATCGATTCTCTCACATGGCCGATCGCCGCTTTTTTGATCATCATGTAACTGATTTCATTCGTTCGCTGGTGGGCACCGCGGGTGAATTTTTCGAAAAATGGGTATGGCAAACAGCACGGAGCGTTCGGCATGTGATAGACGCTAAACAATCCCGCAAGATAATCGTCTCCTGACGGCGTCAATCCGGGTCCGAGTCCTACTAGGCCAATCGCGAACTCGCATGCCTCGGACCACCTGCCATGAGCCAATGCATGATACAGCTCGTTCGTTCGCGCAATCAAGAGCGACGAGACTTCCGCTTCAAAGACATTGGCTGGCGATGACGCCTTTTTCAAGCCGCCCGACTTGCCGTGAGCGGCCACATATTCCTTGATGACAGCCATATTTTCCCGCAGCTTCTGATCCGAGGAAGGATAGACTGGCAGCACGCACTCCCACTGCCTAGCGTGCTGCCAGGTAAGGCTGAGCGCTTTTCCAATGATCAAGCTGTCTGCTTTTACGGACACCGGGTCATTCACAGCGATTCCCATATTTTGAAAGCGCTTTCGATCGACCACTAGCGTGTTCGGCCCGTTATCCAGCTCGATGCAGGCGATCGTGAACAACTCTCCATTTTCCTCGCAATGAATGTTGATCGTCCTATCAAAGAGGCTGTGAACGGACCCATGTAGCTCTCCGCTGGCGACTCGCCTGAGGAAACCGTCGTCGCCCGACAGCGTTCGAACGTGCAGCACTGTCGTTTACTTCGCTCCAGCTTCCAGCAGGATTTGCTCGATTTCCTTGTAGCCTTTTTGTCTGGCGAGCGTGAGCGGTGTGACGCCGTATTTGTCCACCATATGAACATTGGCGCCGTGCTCGATGAGCAGCCTGATGACCTCCTGCTGTCGTTCCCCACCGTCATTCAGAATGATTGCTTCGATGAGAGGCGTCCAGCCGACGAAATTGGTATGGTTCACGTTGATGTCCGTCGTGTTCAGCAACTCACGCACGATTTCCACGTGACCTTTTTCACTTGCAGGCGTAATGCCTACTCCGCCAAAGCGAGTGAGCAGCTCCACGTTCGTGCCTGCTTTGACCATTAGTTGGACGAGCTCCAGCTTCCCGTTGATGCAGCCGTACAGGAACGGGTTGAAGCAGGTCTCATCCTGCAGATCGATGTCTGCGCCAGCCTCGATCAAATAGGCGACTGCATCGTAGTGGTCGTTCATCGCTGCGAGCAGGATCGCCGTTCTTTTCTGCTTGTTGCGCGCATTGAGATCGACGCCTTGTGCCACGTAATTTTGAAGTGCTTCGACATCCCCTTGGCTTGCTGCTTCCAGGAATGATTGGACGAGCCTTTGATCTGCCATGTTGACCTCCTACTATCCTAGTCACCCTCTCAAAAAGAACAGATTGCACAATCAAGTCCCTATGATATAGTTGACTGGTATAAACCGCGGCTTTTTCTCAGCAGCCGGGTAAAATAGCGGGCATAAACCCCTGCAGCCTTATTGTAGACAGGATCCGAACGCTCGTCATTGTGTATCCAAACTAAAAATGATTGGGCTTCATTATGCACCGTGCACAATTATTGAAAACAAGCGAGAGCCGCAAAAGGAGGGCTTCTATGCTGACGATCAAAGACTTGCTCCAGATCAAATCGATTGACGGCATGCGTATCATCGCAGGGGAACGAGGAATCAACAACGTCGTTTCCATCGTCAACATCATGGAAAATCCCGATGCCTTCGACTGGCTGACGCCAAACGAGCTGCTCTTGTCCACCGGTTATATCTTCAAAGACAACGTAGAGCTCCAGAACCGAATCATCAAGGAGCTCGCGGAAATCAACTGCTCCGGCCTGTGCATCAAGATGCACCGCTACTTCGATGAGATCCCGCAAAACATGATCGATCTTGCCAATCAGTACGGGCTTCCGCTCTTGGCCCTGCCGTTTGAGTACACCTTGTCCAAAGTGATCGCGATCATCAATGAAAAGGCATCGGGAAGATATGACCTGCTCAATCGCAAATCACTGGACATGCACAATTCCTTGTTTCGCATTGCGCTGGAGGGCGGCGGGATCGACCGCGTTTCCGCCGAGCTGTCTGACACCATCAACAACCCGATTCTCTTTTTGGACCGAGACTGGAACCTGCTGCATTACACGGAAGTAGCGGACAATCCTGTGCCGCTAGCCTCCTGCCTGCATTTGGCGAAAAATCATCCCGTGTTCACCAAGGAATTTACCGATACGATTCCGCGCAACATCAGCCAGATCAAAAAATCGGTCAAGCGCATCTATCATTCCAAAGGCCGCGAAATCAAGTGCCGCATTTTGCCTGTCGCGGTCGCCAACTACATTTACGGCTATATCATCGTGTGGCAAACGGTGCGGGAATTGACCGAGTTTGACTACATCGTCCTGGAGCAATCCTCTACCATTCTGGCATTGGAGCGGATACGATCGCGGGAGATCGAGGAGGTCAAGCTGACGATCCGGCAGGACTTTTTTGATGATCTTCTCACCGGAAAGCTGACGTCGATCGATTCCATCCAGCCTTTATGCGATTTGCACGGCATCAACGCGAGCTACATGTACTACTGCATGGTGATTACGATCGAACCGGAAGTGCCTGGCAGTCTGGAGGATATGGTTGTCCGCAAATACGAGCAGGACCACATCGCCAAAAAATGCGTCGATCTCATCTACGAGAAAAGCAGCTCCTCCAAAGGCGACATCCTATGCTTTTATCGGAACAACCGGATAATCGTCCTCGTCGGGCAGCACGAAAACAGACCCGTGATCACGATCGGTGAGGCCAAGCAGTTTGCTGACGAGCTGTATGAAACCCTGCTGGCAAAAATCAAAAAAACGACCTTCTCCCTCGGGATCGGCCGTCAGTACAAGACGATCACTTCGTTGCACAAAAGCTTTTCCGAAGCACATGAAGCGATCCGGCTGATGCATAAGTTCGATGGAAAAAGATCCGTCTCTCATTTCGAGGACTATTCCATCTATCATTTTCTCGAATCCAATATCAAGGCCAGCGAGCTGGAGGATTTCTTTCTCAAGCGGCTAGGCAAAGTGCACGAACACGATCTCAGTCTGTATACGAGCTTCATGACGACGCTGGAGAGCTATTTCGCCCACAATCAAAATGTGAGTGAAGCGGCAAAAGCCCTGTTCATTCACCGCAATACGTTCATCTACCGCATGGATAAGATCAAGGAGATTCTCGGCACGGACCTCAAGCATTCCGAGGAGCTCTTGCAGATTCAGCTGGCCTTGAAAATCTACAAGCTTTTGCAAAAAGAATAGACACGCGAAAAAGCCCCCCGGCTACGTGCAGTCCTCACACGAAATAATGTGCGGGTGCGGTGCCGAAAGGGCTTTTTTCGCCATGGCTGACGATGTAGTTGTGAATGTATTTTTCAAAGACTTTGCCGAAGTCTTTCACGACGTATTTGTCATGCGCGTCCTTCAGCCAGTCAAACGTGTACTGATTCAAGGTTGAAAGTTGTGTCGCGATGTCTGCCGACAGCTTCGTGGCGCTGCTGATGGTGCTTTGCGCAAGATGGAGGCTCTCTCTCGCATGCTGCAGGGCGATTTATCCATCTCCCCTTCTTTTGGGCTTTTTGTCCTCACTTCCAATAGTGCGAGCGACTGTGTGCCGGGTTGCATGATTCTAGTATAATGCGGTTACAACTGAATATTCGCACAATGTTTCGCGCGTGGTGACAGGCTATTTCCCAAGGAGGAGAGGACTCATGAAGACTGGCTACGATCCTTTTTTTCTCAGCGAAAAGCACCGCATTCCACTACCCGTGCCGCAGGGGCGCGTCGCTTCCCATGCGCTGGACGACGCTGCCGTATTTGACTTCACTCACTTCTCGATCGTCATGAACCAAAACACCCGATTCGCTATTTTTTCTGCTGCAAACGTGGACATCAGCCAGGCACGGGAAGTTCCTCGCGACAACTCCTCCTGGCATTTTGATGACCGCATCGGGAGGGAAAATCAGGTCGGCCCCGAGTTTTACGCACAAAACGATTACGACAAAGGACATCTCACCCGCCGCAGAGATATTTGCTGGGGAGATCGCCAAGAAGCGAAGCGCGCCAATTACGACTCGTTCTGCTACGCCAACATCGCCTTGCAATATCATAACTTCAACACCGGCATCTGGAACTGCCTGGAAGACTGGGTGATTCAGCGATTGCAGTCTGCAAAACGGCTGGTCATTCTCACCGGACCGATTCACAGGGATGACGATGAAGAATACTGCGGCGTAAGAGGCGAGCCAGGCTGCGGGGTGCGCGTCCCGTTCGGCTTTTGGAAAACGGTCCAGTATGTAGGGGACGATCAGCAGGTGACATGCCTCTCGTTTCTCATCCGGCAGAGCCCGGAGCGTTCCTCGGATCGCTGTGAATACGCACGGCTCGTCACCTATCAAGTGCCGCTCGAGACGATCGCCAAGGAAGCGAGTCTGCAGTTTGACGCCAGTCTCTACCCTCGCAATCCTCTGTATGCAAAGCATCGCCTGATCGCCGGCAGACGCGATGCGATCGCACCGGACAAGATCCCCATTCATGGCTTGTCAGCTATCAGAATGGAACCGTCTTGATGCGATACCAGTACGAATAGACTTCCTTGTACCCCAGCTTTTCATAGAGACGCAGCGCGGGTTCATTATCCTGCAAGACTTGCAGGTAGGAATATTCCGCGCCATGCCTGGCTCCCCATTCAAGCATGTTCAAAATGAGCTGTTTCCCATACCCGCGATTGCGGTAGGCAGGAGCCGTCACAATATCATAGAGTCCAATGTGCCCTCTCTCCAAGACGCCAAGGCCGCAGGCGACGACCTCCCCCTCCTGGTACAAGGCGGCATAACAGGTGGCGGGGATAATTTTTCCGAGCGTATGTGACATCGTCTGCTTTTCTTTTTCATCCTTGCCGGACAGGAGGCAAAAGGCGTTCACCCATTCCTGTGTGAGCTTCGCATCGAGTCGAACCGTCCGAATGGATGGGGATTCCATTCCGGACAACGAAGCGATTTGAACACATGTATCCGCGTGCAGCTCGTACCCTTTTTGTGCCAGCAGACTGTCCAGACCTGCGGGGGAAGAGTACGGTGTCAGCTTGAAAATCGTGGGAAGCCGCTTGCTGCTGTAATGTCTTTCACAGGAAGCTATTCGTGCCTCCAAGGCTTGTGTCTTCGGTTCATAGAGTGGGTAGACCGCGTTCGCTCGTTTCGTATATCCGTCTGCAAAGCGCAGCAGCCAGCCATCGTCGACCATTGTCTCAAGTGCCGGCCAGGCGTTGACCGACAGCTCCTCCAGGTAGGCGTACATGAAAATCAACTCCCTTTTAAAAACGCATTCATTCAGTACAGCCCCTTTCCTTTTACTCGAAAGGGGCTGTTCGCGTGCAAACACCTCTAGACGGCCCCTCTCATCGCTGCGTCACACGGAATGGGAGTCCACGCATACATTTGCAAGCCGTACCTATTTTCTGTTCAGCTGCGTTTTTTCAAGATCCCCAAATACTCCACCCACGGCCCGACGTCCGTTCTATATCGCTCGGCCATGACCCTGACGATCTGTGCGATGTGCGTGAGATCGTGCACCGCCCACGTTGAGATCAGCTCTCTCACCTTCACAGGGCCAAATGCCGGGTGCGAACCAGTCCATTCGAGATGAACGGCAGGATCGATGAGAGTCTTGAGCTTGGCGATGTTCTGTGCACGAACGTTCTTGAATTCCTGCAGCTTTTGCTCCATGGTTCGCTCTTCTTTCTGATTCAAATGGGAATAGCGATCAAAGCGCGGGAATGGACGACCTTCCCCCTCCTGCAAAATGAAAGCCAGCCTGGGCAGCCAATTGTTGTTCTCCCCTTCGATGAGATGGTCGATCACCTCCGATGCATTCCAGGTGCCCTCTCCTTCGTTGCACGTGACCCATCCTTCCGATAGGCCAGAAAGAAAAAACGCCAACGTCTGCGGTGTTCGCTCCAGAATCTCAATGGCTTCCTTCATGGTAAAATTCATCTTCCTGCTCCTCTCTGTTCCAGCCACATGTGAGTTTCCCTGCCTGCTTTGATCCGAGTGCAAGCGCATGAAAAAGGCCAGTCCGTACACGCGTGATTGTGTTAGGCTGGCCTTAGCTGATTATGATGGCTGTCAAAAATCGCGATCATCCGTATTTTGATTTTACCATTCGGATCATTGATTTTCAAAAATTTCCACAGTTTTGCACCTGCTCGATATTTTCCTGAGCAATGTCTACCTGATGGCATACCTATTCAATCTCTCCTCGGACGACAGCATCGCTGCCGCCAGACCCTTCCTGTCATCCTCCACTCCTCTTCTGAAATAAAGGCTGCGCAGAAAGTTCTTGCTGTTCACGCAGGCGATCCGCTGACTGCGGCTTCTGGGCCATTCACTGCAATCTGCTAGGCCCTCGATCCAATCAGCCAGCTCGTTTTGGGAAAGCAGGTTTTGGTCGATCATGGTATCCACAATCGTCGCCATCCGCTCATCATCTTCGTCGCAGAAAATCGCTCTATCATTCTGCAGCATTCCTTTGACAGCGTCGAGCACCTCCAGCTGCACGGCTGCGTCACTCTCCGGGCACTGGATCAGCTCATCCAGCGCATCCGCACCGTGGGACGCTCCGTGAGCCCAGCCGCCATCTGTCACATAGCCGCGCAGGTCTTTTTCTTCCCGATAGTACCGGAGCAGCGCGTGCTTCAAACGGTCAAACTCCTTTTGCTCCAAAAAGGGCTGCTTCCTATGGCGCTGCAGAATCAATGCGATCGGCAGGACTGAAAACGTCCGTGTAAATACCGACTCGTCCTTCTCGTTCCCGATTTGATAGAACAAATGCTGATCATCCGTCAGAGCTTCCAGCAATGTCGTCAGTTCCCTCCCCGTAAATCGCTTCTGCTCCGCAATCCACGCTTGAAAGGTCGGATAGATCAGCTCGTCGCGCAAATGCGGATCGGGATCGCCGATGTAGTGCAAAAGCTGTGTCACAAAGCCTTGCAGCTCCTCTCCTTCTCGAAGCTGGTAATGCTCCTCCTCCAAGCGCTGCAAGTCCCGAATCAACGCCATTCTTCTCTCATCCACCATCCGCTCATCCTCTCGATTTACATCTCCACGATCACCGCTTCCCTGCTATCGCTTCAACGATAAGCATTTTTGTGCCACTCGCTATGTAAAAAGGTGCAATCGCATTCTCTTGTTGCTTCTTCATAAGAAATTTCCTCGCTGCTACCAAGGATGGCGCGAAGATAAGCGATTCGATTCGCAATATCCTTCTCGATCTTCTGTTTTCCGCTAATCACGGCCCCATGACTGGGGATCAGCGTATAGTGACTGTAATCCTTCAGTTTCGTTAACGAATCAAAATGCCTCTTCACCGAGCTGTGAAAATCTACCGATGGCAATAAAGGCTCACCCTGATTGGAAAAAAGCAATTCGTCTCCGATATGCACATACTCGTCGTTGATGTTTACCAGAATGCTGCATGGGGCATGCCCTGGAAAAAGAGACAACGTCAGCGTATGTCGCCCAAAGCGGATCGAAAGAGTGTCTTCCACTACGACCGATGGCGTGAAAGTGGGATGGTCTTCCTTTTTCGTCCACTGATCGAGTGTGGTTTGATAATGAACACTTCCGTATAACGGTACCTCAGGCAATGCTTTCAAGCCATTGATATGATCGGGATGGAAATGGGAAAGGATAACGCTTTTGACGGCGATCCCTCTGCCTTCAAGATCCTGATACACTTCCCTTGCTTGATTTTCATAGGCCGTATCGATGAGAATCGCTTGATTTCCCTCTATCAAAGCCGTGATGGTGAAACCAACGTGTTTGCCTGGATCCGGATTGAAAGTATAAAGGACAATTCCATCAGATAGCTCCTGCTTGTGCATACGTGTTCCTCCTTCTGGTTCATAACGGATGTTGTACACCCACTATAAAACAAAATGACTGACACCTATCTGTCAGTCATTGTACGGGAGCAGCATTTCTTTTACATATTCTTTTAGTTCTTTCCTCAAATAATCGGGCTCGACGACCTGGCATTCCTTTCCAAAACCTAATATGAATTTGAGCAGCCCTTCTTCATAGGGAAATTGATCCACTACGACGAATTGGCCATTTTCTGTCTGATGAATGCAATCCTTTGAAAAATACTCGCTTAGCTGCTCGCCCATGCGGCGGGTAAACTGCAAGGTGACGGTGATGCTGTGGCGTTGATAGCTATCCTGGATGATCTTCTGAATTTGCTCCTTTGAGATCTCTTTTTTCACAAAAGGGCTGCCCAGCTTCAAATTCTTGATCCGCACGAGCTTGAACCTTCTGTAGTCGTTCCGTTCTCTGCAAAAAGCAAACAAGTACCATTGACCTTGGGAATATGCAATTTGAAGCGGCTCTACAGTCCGCTGGAAATACTCCAGGTTTCTGTTGATGTAGTCGAACACGACCAATTTATCCTCTTCGATGGCCTTGCTCAGCAAAGAAACATGCTCCTTCCATTCATGCTTCATGCTGAACGGAGACATCGCAATGCTCCATTTGTCTGGATGGCTTCGCTCTTGCTTGAACGTATTCTCGATCTTCAACGACATAGCATGGAACTTCTCGCTCTTCCCAAATTCAAAGTTCAGTTGATCCATGACCGCCATGAAAGTATGAGCTTCCTCTTTGTTTAAAAATAAATTGTCCACCGTATAGTTTTCCATGATGGAATAGCCCCCGCCCCTTCCGCCGACGGAGGCGACCGGAATGCCTGCTTCGCTTATTTTCTCGATATCCCGGTAAATCGTGCGCAAGGATACCTCAAAATGCTCCGCAAGCTCTTTGCCTGTGACCATCCCTTTTTTGGATATCATGAGCAGCATGGCAAGCAATCGATCTACGCGCATATCCATGTGTGACGCTGCATTTGCACAACGTCTCCTCCGTTTTTTCTCTGGCAGCGTGCCAAACCAAAGAATACGGAACCACTCCTGTCATGGTTCCGCATCCTTCCTTTTTTACAGCCACGTCGTCTTCTTGTCCACCTCTTCACGAGCGGTAGCCGGGACCTCAGCCTCCGGATATCCGATAAACAGCGTGCCGACTACCTTTTTGTTCTCAGGCGATCCGAGGAACTTCATCAACCGCTCGTCCCGCACCAAGCCCACACCTCTCGTGCGCCACACCATGCCGAGACCGAGTTCTTTTGCTGCCAGCCACATGGAGTGAATGGCGCAGCATACCGCATATTCATTATCTTCCGACGATGCCTCGTCACCGGGGATGATGTCCGCTGTCGCGACAATGACCAACGGCGTTTTTTCCAGTACGGCTAACGATTCCTTGACGAGGTGGGGCTTAGTCGGAAAGCGCTCCAGCAAAAATTCCTGGGCGATCGCCTCGAACCGTTCCTTGGCCTCTCCGCGAATCACATAAAAATGCCATGGCTGACGCAGTCGATCGTTCGGAGCGAGGACAGCACTCTCCAGCAGCGCTTGAATTTTTTCCGTCTCGACCTCTTTGGGCAAATAATTCCGCACAGCTCTTCTGCTTTTCAACAAATCCATTACGCTCATCATTCTCTCTCCCTTTAAAAGACTGCATGATCCCATCCTTCCATTATATACAAGCTGTAGTCCGCTCGCATAGAACGCTAATGATCGGCCGAGCATCTGCCGGCTCTCCGAAAAGAAAAAGCGACTCCCCCATGAATAGGCTGGGTAAGTCGCTCCGTCCCTTGCTGTCGTTTACCTGCTATGAATGGCTGCCTGGGCCTTGTACTCGTCTTCCTTGGCAACATAAATATCGTACTGCGTAAAATCCTTTGCCGGAAAGGTCGGGAAGGATCCTCGAAGACGCTGGTGGTCGTAGTGCGACCTGGTCCGAAACGAAACCCCAGCCGCCGTTAGCTTCTGAACCACCCGGATGTATTCCTCGCTGCCAAAAGCCGTATAGATCAAGCATTTGCTTCTGGAAAACAAGAAATCGAACAGGCCCATAGTCAAATTCCCCCATTCCTTTTACAGGTATACGTCTCCCCGTCATGAATGGTTTCACTGACCCCGTTCGATCAGCGCAGCAGGCCTACCTTGATTCCTTTGTTCAAGATGCTCGGATAATCGATGAACGCGTAGATGTCATCATCGATAAAGGAACTGATCTGCTTCAATTCTTCCAGAGTCAACTCTTCGATCGCTTTCTGATGATCCTCGCAATAAATCACGATGGAACCGACGATGCTGTGCGCATCCCGAAATGCGACCCCTTTGCTGACCAAATAATCCGCTACCTCTGTTGCATTCAGGAAGCCTTCCTTCACAGCCCTCTTCATGTTTTCGTGATTGACCTTCATCGTCGCGATCATCCTGGACATGATCGCCAGGCACGATAGGACGGTATCCAAGGCATCGAAGAAAGGCTCCTTGTCTTCCTGCATGTCTTTGTTGTACGCGAGCGGCAAGCCTTTCATCGTGGTGAGCAGCGAAGTCAATGAGCCGTACACCCGGCCCGTTTTTCCACGAATGAGCTCGGCAGCGTCCGGATTTTTCTTTTGCGGCATAATGCTGCTGCCCGTCGAGTACGCATCATCGATCTGGATGAATCTGAATTCCTGACTGCTCCACAAAATCAGCTCTTCACTCAATCGGCTCAGATGCATCATGAGGATGGAGAAGCCAGACATCAGCTCCAGCAAATAATCGCGATCGCTTACCCCATCCAGGAAGTTGTCGACCGGCTTTGCGAATCCAAGCTCTTCGGCCGTCATATCTCTGTCAATGGTATGCGTGGTACCAGCCAAAGCTCCGCAGCCAAGAGGGCTTTCATTCATGATCTCGATTGCGTTTTCCACTCTTTGCTTGTCGCGCTTCAGCATCTGATCGTACGCCAGCAAATGGTGCTGGAAGGTGACGACCTGCGCTCGCTGCAGATGCGTGTAGCCAGGCATGATGACATTGTTTTCTCTTGCCTTGTCTTGCAGGCTTTGCTTCAGGTCTTCGATCGCCTGGATGACCTCCTGCGCCTTGCGTTTCGCGTAGAGACGGATATCCACCGCCACCTGGTCATTTCTGCTGCGTGCGGTATGGAGTTTTTTTGCGGTGCTTCCGATCCGCTCCGTCAGATTTGCTTCTACAAAGCTATGGATATCTTCAAAATTTCCATCGATCGGCAATGCTCCCGCTTCGATATCTTCGAGAATGGAGATGAGCCCTTTGACAATCTCCTCTCCCTCCTGCTGGGTGAGCAGACCGCTATGCATCAGCATGTTGACGTGGGCGATGCTCCCTTTGATATCCTCCGCATACAGTCTTTGATCCACATGGAGAGAACTGTTGAAGTCCTCCATGAGCTTGTTTTCTTCTTTTCGAAAACGGCCACCCCAAAGCTTCATAGCCCTGCTCTCCTTTTCTCCCATTCGTGTTTACGATGGATTCGTGATGCTTTCCTCCAGCTCTGCCACGTTCCCTTTTTTGCGCATGTACCACACCCCGTTATAGACAGCCAGGTAGTAAAAGGCAAATCCGGCCACTGCTGCAATCAGCGACATGTATGGCTCAGGAAGAATGCCGATACCACCGAAATTGCCCAGATAGGACAAAGCGATCAGCATGAGGATATACACAATCAGGTACAATCCGCCAAGGATCTCTTCTGTTTTATGCTTCCGGATAAAATGGACGATCAAGTAACATCCCACTCCGATGATCAGACCCGTAATGCCCAGCTGCACCTTGCTCCACTTCGTCCAATAAATCAGAAGCGTCGCGAACACAAAGGCCAGAGGTGCGATCACGCTCATGCCCGGCAGGCCTTTGTCTTTCGTCAGGCCAACCTTGCGGAATACCATGACGGTTACGCAGGCAGAAGCGTACTTGTAGATCCCGATCGCTCCCACGATGGCGACGATCGCCGTCCAGCTCTTCAACGGGAACAAGAATAAGAGTCCGATGACAAAATTGAAAGCGAGGGCGCGAGTCGGGACACCAAAGCGTTTATTGATCACACCGAAGTACCCTGGCAAAAATCCGCTTTTCGCCATTCCGAACACATGGCGGGAGGTTCCCGCTGTATACGCAAGCGCAGAGCCAGTCGGAGATATCATGGCATCCGCGGTAATGATCCAGGACAGCCAAACCATATTGGCAATCATGGCCAGATTGGCAAACGGAGAATCAAATTTGATTCCGCTCCAGCCATTCGCCAGCATCTCAGGTGGAACCGCGCCGATAAAGACGACTTGCAGCAGCACATACATGATCGCCGCTACGACGAGAGAGGCAATCAGCGCCAACGGGATGTTTCTCCGCGGATTGACCACTTCTCCGCTCATCATGATAACGTTGCCAAAACCGGTGTAAGCAAAGAAAATTCCGCTTGTGAGGATGGCACTTAAGCCGGCGCTGTAGCCGTTCGGTGCGAATCCTTGGCTCGTGAAGTTCTCTGCATGGAAGCCTGTCATGAAAAACGCCAGAATTGTGAGGACGGGCACGACAAATTTGATGACGGTAATGACCGTGTTTGTGACCGCGAACAGCTTTACCCCGAAATAGTTGAATACGACAAAGAAGATCATCAGGACGGTTGCAGCCAAAATGCCCGTTGTCGTCAGTTTTTCAGTAGCTACATCATAGAGCCCTGGCCAAAACTGATTGGCGTACTGAATCACCCCAGCCGATTCCACGGGTGCCGTCGCACAGTAGCCGAGCCAAATCGAGTAGCTGGTCACGGTCGCCAGCATGCTTCCATGAGAATAGAGCGGGTAGCGCCCTAATCCGCCTGATTCGGGCTTGACCCTTCCCAGTTCGGCATACACCATCGCGATGAAAGTAATCACGACTGCACCGATCAGCCAGGAAAGAATAGCGGCAGGTCCCGCCAGCTTCGCCGTAGCCCATGGACCAAACAGCCAGCTCGATCCGATAATTCCCCCGAGAGAAAGTGCCGTAAGAGACCAAAATCCCATTTTCTTTTTCAAGTATTGTTCTTGATCCATGAAATTACCTCTCTCTTCACGTTGTGTAGGCAACTCTATTCAGAATGACAGGTAGACTCCTTTCTCGTATTTTGTGAAGCCGCCCCTAAGAACTCAACCCCAAGCATGAGCGAAAGTTAATTTAGGGTAATAAAAGGGTAAATGAACTAAATGAATTATATTTGAATCATTCTTATTTTTCAATGCGAAATAGTAAGAAAATAAAAATAACCATCCAGATGATGAATGGTTATTTCAAGCGATATCTTTTTCCCGGCCTTCCCCTCGTTGAAAAGGACTCTTCCCCAATATATTCCGCCAAATCCACTTCACAAAGACTTCCCATGAACCGCCGCGCATTCCGTTCATCCCAATACAGATGAGCAGCTACATCTTTGACCGTGAAGTCATTCCAATTCATCCTCTTGATCAATGCGGTTAGCTTATGATAGTTTTTGACGCTCATTTTGACGCTTTTCAGTTTTTCCATCAGATCTTTGTCATCAAAACGGTAAGAGAAGCTGAGTTCCTCCTCCTCCCCTGCGGATTGAATGATGGTTCCGTCCTCACGAATGATCACGATCCCATGTTCATCCTTTTCCTTTGACAGCTGCAGAGCCCGCTGCGCATTGATCTCAGCGGAATGGTACGTCACTCCGTACCCGACTCCTACACTGACCGTATGATCCGCTTCCTCTGAAAGCTGACTGACCGTATCCTGAAGCACTTTGATTTCCCGTTCGATCGCTCCACGAGAACTGAAGATCACATATCGCCCGTTTCCTTTTTCAAGCAAGGATCCATCCAGCTTCTCACAATACCGCAGCAGCGTTTCTTTTACCTTCATTTCAAAGAACTGCAGCTGGTAGGAGCTTTTCGCCTTTTCGCTGATCTTGTCAAAATGCTCGATTTCCACCATTTGAACGCCAATCTGCGTATCTTTATAGAAAAAGGTCCGCCTCTTCTCGGCAAGAATGCGCAACGCTTGCCGAATCTCCATGTCCGTACTGGATATTCGGTAGGTCGGCACACCCGCCTCTGTCAGCGCCACTGCGACTGCCTCGAAACAAGTCAAAGCGCCCTTCGTTTTTTCGCTTAGGTACAATTCCAGATGGAAATCGATGAGCTCTCGTGTGCTCGATTTCTCATCAAACGTCTTCACATAGACATCCTGGGGAGTGATCTCAATTTGCTGCAGAGCCTGCTCCAGGTGCGAGGTCGTAATCTCGTCGATGCTTACTTTGCTTAAAAATTCGTGCTGATAGTACCCCATATGCAAAAGGCTTTTATAGATACCCGATTCTGTATGCTGAATGTAGACTAGCTTTTCATCTGCTTGCAGTGTGTTTTTCGCTACCATGTAAGAAATCTGACCCGAAAAAAGCCAGACATCGACAGCATGGTCGTTCTCCCGGACAATCCCTTCCGTCTCCTGAAAGTCGCGGTAAGGAAAAGCGACGAATTCCATGGTCGGCTCATATTCTTTTCCCAGATGCAGAATACGTTCTATCGATGAATGAGGACCGATAACCCCAACTTTATACATGATTACCTCCTATTCAAAAAGACCCGTAATTCCTATTGTAACATGGCGGCAGCTTCAGAAGAACAATCGGCAGACATGGAGAAAATCGCAGCTTCGACCCCCAATCCTCCAGCATTCACTAGAATAGGTTCGTCTCCCAAATACTGAAATTGTAATGTTTCCATAAAGGATCTATAATGGATGTCTGTTCATAATGCCGAACGTTAATTGACAGTAAAATTTGAATTTTTCGCAGTCAGCCGAACGGTATTTCATAGCTTCAAGGTTAAGGCTGATAGGAGGTTTTTTATGTCACAAAAAGTGCCGTTTTCTTTTGTTGTCATTATAGGATTCATGTTGTTTGCATTGTTTTTTGGAGCCGGTAATTTGATCTTTCCACCTATGCTGGGTCAATTGGCAGGAACAAATGTATGGCTGGCCAATGCAGGCTTTTTAGTTACGGGCGTGGGATTGCCGCTCCTGGCGATCACTGCTTTTGTTTATTCCGGCCAAGACGATTTACGTTCGTTAGCGAATCGTGTCCACCCGTTATTCGGCATGGTATTCACGGTTATTCTTTATTTGGCCATCGGTCCATTTTTCGCTATCCCTCGGTCTGGCAATGTATCTTTTGAAATTGGGGTCAAGCCATTCCTATCTGAATCGGCTGGCTCCCTCCCGCTCATTCTTTTCACTATTTTGTTTTTTGCCACTGCCTGTCTCTTATCACTCAATCCTGGTAAAATCATCAACGTGGTCGGGAAAATTTTAACGCCAATCAAATTGACTTTTATCGGATTTATTGTCTTGACAGCAGTGATCCGTCCCATTGGAGCTCTGCAAGCCCCGTCTGAGGATTACACGAAACATGTATTTTTCAAAGGCTTTCAAGAAGGCTATTTAACCCTGGATGCTCTCGTCGCTTTTGTTTTCGGGATCATTATCGTGAATGCCATTAAGGAAAAAGGAGTAACGACCAAAAAACAGATATTGGCCACGTGTGCAAAGGCGACGATGATCGCAGGTACGCTCCTCGTTCTTTTTTATTCGGCTCTTTCCTATATGGGTGCTTCTAGTGTGGAAAAATTGGGCCATTTGGAAAACGGGGCTGAGGTTTTGGCGAAGGTTTCGAATTATTATTTCGGTTCCTATGGTGCCGTTTTATTGGGATTCATGATTACAGTGGCGTGCTTGACAACCAGTGTAGGGCTCATAACGGCGTGCTCTTCCTTTTTCCATCTGTTGTTTCCGAGCATCTCATACAAAAAAATTGCCGTGGTTTTATCGGTTTTCAGTGCAATTGTCGCAAATATCGGATTAACGGAGCTAATCAAGGTATCTGTTCCGATCTTAATGACGATGTACCCCATTGCTATCTCACTATTGTTCTTAACATTTCTGCACAAAGCATTTCGTGGTTGGCCCGAGGTATATCAAGGAAGCTTGCTTTTCACCTTTATCATCAGTTTGTTCGATGGATTGAATGCGGCCGGATTGCACATCGCTGTCATTCAAAATATGTTCACTCAGTACCTTCCCTTTTACGAGGTAGGCTTAGGCTGGCTGCTTCCCGCTTTCATAGGTGGTTTGTGCGGATACATCTTCCGTGTTTTCCGTAAGAGCAGCCCCCTTCGTTCTTATGCCATCCGGTTGCATGATGGAAATACCGACGGGCATTGATCATGGATCCGCTTTAGCAGGAAAACAGCGCCCCCCTAGACAGATGCATCTAGGGGGGGTCCTTTTGTCTTTAAACTGATTCAATCGAACGCTGTCAATCTATTACATCCGTGTTGATGAAAATCTTTCTGAAAGTTGTTATTATAGTTTCAATCATTCAAAAAAGGCGGTGGGATTTCATGTCACGAACAGAGCTTGCGAAACAACGGCTCGAAGGTTACATCGATGACCTCGACCAGCTATTACAAGAGCAGAAAAAGGATTACCCCAAAATTGTGCGAAGAGCTATCAGTAACGAGATCAACCAGATTCAAAAATCAATAAGGCACTGGGACAATGTCCTTCAATCACAGGCCAGGGATTAATGGCCTGTTTTTTTCTCTGCTCTGAAATTGTGCTTGCCCGCTCATCGAACGAAGGCTCAATTCAGATAGATAACCCCCTTTCGAAACAAGCTAGGTTCTTGTTCCGATCACGATGGTAGCTTCAAGTTCTTGATCAGTTGCCACTCGCGGAGTTAACCCGTTTCGCGAGAAGATTTCGACGGTTAGCGGCACCTGACGCTCACTCGTCTCGACCAACAAGTGACCGCCCGGAACGAGCCAAAGCGCCGCCTCGTCTGCCACCCGCCGTATGATGTCAAGTCCGTCTTTACCCCCATTCAGCGCCACTGGTCCTTCATATATTCTGGCCTCAGGCGGAAGCAGCCTGATTGACTCGGTTGGTACGTAGGGGGCATTCGCTACCAGGATATCGACGCTGTTCCGCAATGTGGCGGGCAGAGGCTCATAAAGATCGCCTACATAGACGTGACCACCGGCCATAGACACGTTCTTTAGAGCACACCTTACTGCGTCGGGATCGATGTCCACTGCATGCAACTCGATCCGCTCGAAATTTGCGGCTAGAACGGCACCCAACGCACCCGATCCAGAGCACAGGTCTACCACTACTGCTCCTGACCGTGCCAAGGCGATAGCTTGGCGGACTAGAAACTCGGTGCGTTGACGTGGTACGAAAACCCCAGCGTCCACGGCTATCCTCAGACCACAGAACTCGGCCCAACCGAGAATGTGTTCGAGGGGCAAGCCTGCTATTCGCCTGTTTACCATCTCCTCGAGCTCGGCAGCTGTCCGTGCTGCTGAGATCAGCAATTTGGCCTCATCTTCTGCGAAAACACAACCAGCAGCCCGAAGCTTGTTTACGATCAATTCACTAATGGATCATCTACTCCTATCGTAAATGTAATGATTACATATATTCGTGTTCATTAAACGAGACTCCCCGTTCGTTTTACGTTCACCCCCTTCTTCAAGCTGTGATATGGCTGGTGCCATTTTCTACGGTACCATATCATGCCATTTCTGGATACTTGTTCATCTATCTGCCTCCTTGCCTGACGAGACTGCCGGTTCACCAGCAACAGGAAGAAAAAGGACCAAGCAAAGACAAATGATGGCGTTCACCTATCTCGGCCATTTCACATAAATTAGTTTGAAGTTAGCCTAGCTAGAAACGATGGGGGTATTTAGGTGATTACTTTCCTCTCTTTTCAGGGGACCGTTACTATGATAAGCGATTTTATGACAGGGCAAAATGGGGAAGGGGAAGGCTGTTATAAATTCATAGCTGTAGAAAACGGAACGGGAGCAATCGTTCATTTCGTCGTGTCACCTGCAACTTACTTTGTTGACCATGCAATGGTCGCAATAGGCGATCTCGTAACTGGATACTATGATGGGAATGCACCTGTTCCTTTTATATACCCTCCACAATATCAAGCACTTGTCATGGTAAAACACAGCTCCTTTCAGAATGTAAAAGTAGATTATTTTAATAGTCAGTTGGTTAGCAGTGACGGGCAATTGCAACTACATATTTCTCCGTCTACCCAAATGGTGTTAACAAATGGGCAACTATTTACGAAAAACCCGGCGAACCGCGATCTCGTTGTTATCTATGGACCTTCTACAAGAAGTATCCCCGCCCAGACCACGCCATACAGAATAATCGTTTTGTGCTAGTGGTTACTAATTCGCGTTCTTGCCATGCTATAACAGGTACGGTTCCTTGGTCATGACTCTGCCCCAAGGAATCTTTTCGCTTTCGGGAAGGTCAGCCTGTGAGAACCCTCCGACGAATACGGTTATACCACCGACTAAAACAAAAAGGCTCACTTCTCCACATGAACAGGGGGAATGAGCCTTTTCTTCAAGCTCTCCCCTCTCTTGCTACATCGCTAAAAAACTTTCTTCCCACAAAATGTAACTTTCCTGATTGACAGATCGAATCGTTGCTCTTATTATTTGTTGTACATACAAAATAGAAATTCATCAAGCCTACCCCACGTGGAGGAAAGAAGATGACCCACCCAATGAATCAAGAACCTGAAAAAGATGAGTCTTTTCTTCAAGACTGCCTGTACTTTACCACCAACCGTCTGAGTCGGGCGATTACGCGCATGGCCGACGAGGCGTTTGCCACCACAGGATTGACGCCCGCTTACGGATATCTCATTCGTCTTGTGATTGGATCCCCAGGCATTACTCAAAAGGAGCTTTCCGAAAAGCTGTCCATTACTCCTTCGACACTGACCCGTTTCGTCGACAAGCTTGAGACCAAGCAGCTCGTGGAGCGTAAAGTTCACGGAAAGACCGTCATGGTATACCCGACCGAGAAGGGTATAGAGCTGGGACCGACTCTTCGCCAAGCTTCCAAAAGGCTGAAGCAGAACTACGAGGAGATCCTTGGCAAAGAGCTCAGTGATCTGTTGACTGTGTACTTGACGTCATCTAGCAAGCTGCTGGAAAAATAACCAGCTGACGATTCTTTTTACCTTTGTATGTACAAACAAAATTATAAAGCGTGGGGTGTATGTATGGATTCTCTGAATGCGCAAAATGGCTTCAAGCCCAAATCCCGCATGTACTACGGCTGGATCATTGTCCTGCTGACCTTTGTCACTCTTTTGGTATCCGCAGGGATCCGATCGTTGCCTAGTATTTTGCTGGTCCCTTTTCAGGATGAGTTTGGATGGAGCCGGGGAAGCATCTCCAGCGTTCTCTCCATGGGGATCTTTCTGTACGGCCTGGTCGGGCCTTTCTCCGCTGCTTTGCTCTTGCGCTTCGGCGTCCGCAAAGTCGTCGTCCTGTCTCTCGCCGTGCTAGCCCTCAGTTTGGCCGCTACTCCTTTTATGACCGCACTGTGGCAATTTGAGCTTCTTTGGGGTCTTGTCTCCGGTCTTGCTACTGGGATGATGGCCAACGTTTTGGGTGTGACCGTAAGTAATCTGTGGTTTGTCAAAAGCAAAGGGCTCGTCGTAGGCATGTTGACTGCCAGTGCCGCTACCGGTCAATTGATCTTTCTGCCTTTGATGGCGAAGCTGACAACGGACTTGGGCTGGAGATACGCGATTGCAACGACTGTCGTTGTCCTGATCCTCGTCTTGGCAGCAGTCGCGATCTGGATGCGAAACCACCCATCAGACGTAGGCGCTGCTCCTTATGGAACCGAGGAAGTCGTGCCGCCTACACCATTTACCGGCAACATCTTTTTGGCCCCCCTGCAAATTCTGCGTTATGCCATGGAAAATTCTACCTTCTGGTTGCTCTCGGGGACCTTCTTCTTCTGCGGTTTTTCCACGAATGGCCTTATCGGTACTCATCTTATCGCCGCCTGTGGAGATTTTGGTCTACCGGAAGTGACGGCCGCTGGCTTGCTCGCCTTGATGGGATTGTTCGATCTTGTCGGCACGACGATCTCCGGCTGGCTGTCGGATCGCTTTGACAACCGCTGGCTCCTGTTCTGGTACTACGGACTGCGCGGCTTGTCCTTGCTGTTCTTGCCGTATGCCCTGGATTCCACGCCGACGATGCTCATCATCTTCTCCGTATTCTACGGCTTGGACTGGATCGCGACTGTACCGCCGACTGCCAAGCTGTCCAGTCAAGTGTTTGGCAAAGAGAAGTCAGGAATGATCTTTGGCTGGATCGTCGTTGCCCACCAGGTAGGGGCTTCCGCCGCGGCTTATGGGGCAGGCGTCATGCGCGACTGGCTCGGCACGTACTCCGAAGCCTTCATGATCGTGGGCTTTGTCTGTTTCTTCGCTTCACTCATGGCGGTCAAAATCAAAAAGCATGTGGATGCAAAAACGAATTCCGCCATTCAAGCATAAGAAAGGTGCCATTGCGAAACCGATCGCGATGGCACCTTTTTTATGCTTCCATGATAAGGGACGCTGTTCAGGAAGTCCCTTTTTGCAGTCTGCTTTTTTTCTCTCTGAGAGTTAAAACGAAACAAACGATCAAGATGATACATGCAATCGTATACGGATAATCAATATCCAGATCGAACAAATATCCCGCTACGATAGGCCCGATAATATTGCCGAGACTGGTAAAGGCTGAGTTGAGACCGGCGACATAGCCTTGTTGATCCCGGGCCACCATTGAAAGCTGCGTACTGATGGCGGGACGCAATATGTCGATCGCCAGAAATATGATGAACGTAACGGCAAAAATCATCCAGAATGTGTGGACGAAAAGCGTCAACAGAATAAAAACCCCAGCAAAGAGAAGGCAGACCGAAATGACACGATCCTCGCCAAAACGATTCAATATCCAGCTAAAGGCTGTAAGCTGGACCACAGCGCCGGCTATGGAACCGAATGTAATGATAAAGGCAATATCTTTCGGCTCAAACCCGAATTTATGATCGACAAACAATCCAAACACCGTTTCAAAATTCGCCAGCCCGAAAGTCATGACAAAAACGATGATCAAGCTTAAAAAATAGGGCTCCCGGTAGGCAAACCTCAATTGCATAAGGAGGCTGCCCTGTTGCTTTTCTGGAGATGAAGATTCCGCTTCATCTTCTTTTGCAGGGAGAGATTCCTGCAGGATCACCAATGTGATGCATCCAGCGATCACTCCCGCAACAGCGGCGCTATAAAAGGGCACCCGGATCCCAAATTCAGCAATATAGCCGCCAATGCCTGGCCCAATGATAAAACCTGTCGTAATGGCTGCGGTAATATACCCCATCCCGGTTGCGCGTTCTTCTGTCGTTGTGACATCCGCAGCATAAGCCATGACAGCTGGCATGATCATCGCGGCACTGATGCCCCCCAGCAACCTGGAAATAAAAAGCAACCAGGAGGAGCTGGCTAGCCCGAACAGCCATTCTGAGAGGGCAAACACGAGCATCCCGATGACAATCATCCTTTTTCGTCCGAATGAATCAGACAATCTGCCGGCCAAGGGCGAAAAGAGCAGCTGCGTCAGCGAAAAGGCCGCGACCAACAGGCCGATGATCCCCCCGGTAATTCCCAAACTCTCCATAAACTTCGGCATAATCGGTATGACCAGGCCGATCCCCGTAAAAACAAGAAACAGATTGAGCATAAGGATCAGCAATGCTCCCCGATTTTTTACGAGTAGCGCCATTCTTTATTCCTCCAATGCTGCACAAATACCGAATAAACATTCTAGATTGATACAAAAAAAGGGGCTACCTAGGGTTTTTGACAATTCCGTGCAAAAACACATCCATAGCCAACCGGTAAGCCGCCAGCGCTTCCTCCCGATTCATTCTTTGGGTATGCTGACATAATCCAGCCATCAAGCTGTCCAAGATCACGGCGAGTCCGGCAACATTCGTGCTTTCAAATTCGCCGTTTTCGACCCCTTTTTGCAGCAGCTGCTGATTAAAGTCAAGATAGCCTTTCACCATTTCATTGATCCGCTCCACTACATCCGTAGCTTTCTCTGCGTTATTGAAAAACTCATCCACCGCTTTGGTTAGCGGATGATTCAATTGATCAAGAGCCAGATGCTCGGCCATGCCGTACAATTTATCGATCGTTGTCGGGTATAGCTTTTCTTTGGTCAACCATGTTTCTTCCCATTCCCGGTTCCAATCTTCAATCAGATGTAAAAATAGCCCTTCCTTGCTTTTGAAATGATAATAGATGTTGCCCGCGCTGCATCCAGTCGCTTTCACAATTTCTTCGATGGATGTGGCTTTGTAGCCTTTTTGTACAAATAAAGCTCTGGCAGCATCAGCGATCTTCTTTTTCGTATGCTCGGTTTGCTGTTTCTTTTTGTTCACACCTGCTCCTCCCACTCGATTCGTTTTGTACGCCAAATCGGAACCGTTCTATACTGAATCTTTATTCAGTATTGTAAGCGATAATAGCAAACTTGGCAAACCCTCTCCACAGCCCATTTATTGGAGCCATTCATGCGGTTTTGTAGAAGAATGGTGAGAGTACAGGTCTGCCTCCCTAGCAGAAGCTGGCACTTTTCCCTATTTGCGAGCCGTCCTGAATCTTGCGGTTCCCTTTGGTTTCAACAAGATGATCCACTCCATTCTTCCTACCTTGCAACGAAAAATTTGATAAACTGGAAATTGTTTCACACTCTCTTTTTATTGAAAGGACTGAATGATGCCCAGGTAAAAATTACGATTCCATTCAGATCAACAAATGGGGAGGTAATTTTATGGAAATGAAACATTTAGAAACCCAAAGATTATTACTTAGACCAATCGAACTCAATGATGCGCCTTCGTTATTTACCTTTTGGTCCGACCCTAATGTTTCAAAACATATGAACATTGAAACGTTTTCAGAGGTTACGCAGGCTGAACAAATGATTTTACTTCTTCAAAAACTTAGCGTTGAACAAAAAGCATGCCGTTGGACAATTCTTCTAAAGCATACCAGTCAAGTTATAGGCTCGTGTGGTTTCAATTATTTTGATTTCGAAAATGAAAGAACGGAAATTGGTTACGACCTTGGTTACCCCTTTTGGGGAAATGGTTATATTCCTGAAGCCTTACAATCATTAATTTCTTTTGGCTTTCATGAGCTAGGCTTAAATAGAATCGAAGCAAAGGTTGAGCCTGAAAACATAAACTCACTAAAGGTCTTAAAAAAATTACATTTTGTCGAAGAAGGCACACTGCGACAATATGAGAAATCAAAGGGTCAGTTAGTTGACTTGATCATGTTTTCTGTATTACGGAATGATTGGATTGAACATACCAACGCATAGCTGGAGACTCCAGACTCTCCTTCAAACCGTTGACGATGCCGATTGCCGGGACGAGGTAATGAATCAGCGTCTCCTAATCGCTCAAGAGCTTGGCCAACTCTTATCCGCCTTTACGGGGGACACGTGGGAGAACCACGGCTTGTCATTTGCCTGTACGGACCCGAGCCGCTCCATGTGGACTTGAAGTTCATCACGGTGCGTGAACTCGAAACCCGCGTGGAGAACCCGCTTGTTCTCTGGGAGAGGGGACGCAGGATCACGGAAACCATCGAGAGCACTGTGCCGGTTTATCCGTCTATTGACCCTCAGTGGACGGAAGATAGGTTTTGGATATGGGTCCATTACGGAGCAGCGAAGCTCGGTAGAGGAGAACTCTACGAAGTGATTGACACGATTACTTTCCTGCGACGAAGCGTGATCGGCCCCTGCATCCTTCATTTGAAAGGCCGCCACCCCAATGGCGTCAGAAGGTTGGAGGAGTTCTCAAGCGAGTTTGCCGATGCGTTGAAAGAAACCGTCCCCAGCCATTCCGCCAACAACTGCTATCACGCGCTTAAAACCACGATTACGTTGTATCGGGATTTGCGGGACCGTATCAGCCGAATCAAACGAAAAGCAGATGCAGAAGAAGCAGCCGTCGCTTACTTGGATAAGGTGTATTCCTCTCTTTCGCGTTAAACACTAGCAGATAGCAAGAGCACCGGCCCTAATTGGCTGGTGCTCTTTGTGTGCTCAGAAACAGTCTTCCCCCCAACAAGCGGTCGCCATCATGGAGAGCAGTAAACCTGCGCTTTCAATACGGAATACAACCTGATTGAAGGCGGCTCGCTTTATGATCTGACTTCGAAATAGGTTGAATGTTATCCGTATCGCCAAGCATTGCTTCAGCAATCATCCGAAAATCCTCGAACCCGATCTCAAAATGGCCAAAGCGGAAGTTGTACCCCCAATTTCGATTCCCACGTGTAAAGGTAAGCTGGTCCAATAGGTCGGTAATCTTCACTTCGCGACACGGGAGATAGCGGATATTCCGACGATATGGCACAAAGGATTCTGACATCGGATATTCGTAGACTCTGTCATCCGCAACAAGACCAATGGCGGTAAATGCTTGAAGCGCCTCTCCCCTCGACAAGTCCGTTCGTGGAGAGTAGTATATCAACCAATCATTTGCAGACATCCGCCGCAATGGTGCCGACTTGCCATGGCAGAGCTGTGCGAATCCGCCATGCACCCCCAGTTTTACGTGAGAAGCAGATACAACTCCAATCCAGTAACGGCTTTGCTGGTGTTTTCGATTGTTCGTCATCGATCCTGTCCCTTCCTTCTCCATGATTGATGGGTTACATGTTAAAAAATTTTTATATGTTCCATCTGCAGAACATGATGACGATCGTGCACTTCGATAAGCAAAACAACTCCCCAATCATCATCTGATGTAATGATATAAAAACGCTACTGACACCATCTTGTCAGTAGCGTTTAACATTTTTCAGCTTTATCGCGAACCCCTAAAAAGCTATCGATGCCGTTACTTCAACAACTTTCCCGTATTTGTTATACGGTTCACGAACGGTCATACCTGCAGACAGGAAGGGTACTCCATGTAGGAATCTCAGTAGCACCCGCACGCAGATTAACAAGATACAGAGCAGCCAAGCACCATCATTTCATCCGCTGCTCTCTTTTATGGATGGCTCACGTAATCCCCATACTACGGGAATGCCTAATAATGCGAAGAAAAAAAGGGTATAGAACAGGAGATGGTAATCCATTAGCAAACTTACTAAAACGGAAGCGATCATACCTCCCACATAACGGAATGTGGAAAAGATACCGGAGGCAACCCCTGACATCTCCTTTGAAACAGCTTGCAGCGAAGCCGTTTGCATAGATGCTGAACCTATTCCTGCCCCTAGTCCTCCGATGACCAGGCCAATTACGATCGTAACGAGTGAATGGTTGGAATAGAATCCTACGTATATCCCCACTGCTACGGCGGAGAAAAGAAAGGAAAGCAGAACTGTCATTTTCTTTCCAACTTGATCTGTCAGGTACCCGCCAACCCATGAAAACAGAGACATCGACAGCGAAAATGCAAAGAGCAGAACGCCAATCGTTTCCACGGAGAAGTGGAATTCATTCTGCAAAAGAATAGGCATCACCAGGATGGTACTATACATGATGGCATTGCTAAACAGAATAGAAAAATTAGCACTGGTAAACATGCGGTTTTTGAATAATTGAAATTGAATGAGCGGTTCCTCACATTTCTTTTCCTGACGGATGAACAGAAGAATGAGCATGCACAGGAGTCCCAATGTCCAAATCGTCCTATATTCGTTATGCGTCACTAACAGAATGAGCGTTATGAGACTGACACCTAGAAGGACCGATCCATAGATATCCAGCGTTGCAGTCTTTTCCTTTTTGATGGCTGGCAAAAGAAAAAACGATGCACATAACGATATCAAAGCAAAGGGGACATTGATCCAGAAGATGGACGTCCAGCCCCATAAGCTGATTAAGATCGAGCCCATTAATGGGCCAAGCGCGGCGCCAATGCCCATGGAGAAACCAAACAATCCAAAGGTCTTGCCCATTTTCTCTCTGGGGGTCACATACCTGATGATGGCGCTGGCATTCGGAGCAGCCAATGCGCCACCGACAGCCTGAACGGCTCGAAAAATGATCAACCAAAGCAAATTCATCGTAAACAGACATGCGATGGAGGAAAGTAGAAAAAGCAGCATGCCTAAAAGAAACATCTCCCGATTGCCATAAATATCCCCCAGTTTTCCGGCAATCGGCTGAAGCACGGTCATTACGATCAAATAAACGGTAATGATCCAAGAGGCATGAGTCAGGCTGCTATGCAAGGATTCAACGATGCTAGGCAAACCAACAGCAATCATGGTTGAATTGACAGGGACCAAAAAAGTCCCTGTCAATATGGTGAGCAGCACGAGTCCGTGCCTATTGTTTTCCAAAGTGAACCACTCCGCTGGTACCATCTACCGTGACGATATCTCCATCCCTAAGAACGCTCGTCGCTACTTTCGTCCCCACTACAGAAGGCACACGGTACTCTCTGGCAACGGTTCCTGCATGAGATAAGATCCCGCCCGCATCGGTCACGACCGCTCCCACGACTGAAAACAGAACCGTCCATGGCGGGGTCGTTGTTTTACAAACCAGTACATCTCCTGCCTGGATTTTGGAAAAATCCTCAGGTCCTCGCACTACCTTTACAACTCCCGTGTACTGCCCCTGTGAAGCCGCATAGCCGGAAAAATGTTTCTCCTGCTCATTCACGTCTGGTGTCTTTATTCCAAACACGCGCTCCAAAATGGGATCGTCTGGAACTTGTTCTGGTGGTGTTCCATAAACGGGTGGCACGTTTTTCTGTTTGTTCTCCTCATGCTCCTGTTTTCGCCGCTCTATTGTTTGAGATACCAAAGTGGGTTTTGACAATACGTCGAGCAACTCATCATAGTACAGAAAGAAGATATCATTAGGAGCTTCCACTGCATTCGCTTCCACAAGCATCTCCCCCACCCGTAACAAGAAGAGCCTAGATTTCGCGGGGAGCATCGCGTCAATATAGAAGTGGTGGTCCTCATCCAGCCCCCAGGCATCCAGCGCCCATTGATGCAATTGGATAAACGCCTGCTTTCCTTCTCCCTCTGGCATTTTGGCTAACGTCTCAAGTAACTTCTCCTCGCGCTTTTGAACGATTTGCGCATATTCCTTTTCAAAATCATACTCTTTCTGCAAGTAGGCGCTGACCATGTATAGAACCTGATTGGGATTTTCGATCCAGGTTTCATCCAGGAATTCATGGGAGTTTGGGGAACGGTACCCGTACACCTCGAGAAATGCCTGCAGGTCTGTTAAAAAAGCTCTGCCTTCTTCTTGTTTACCGAGCTGTGATACGATTTCCTCAGTGGGAAATCCTGTGAATATCCCTTCTAGTACCGCAGACTGTTTCACCTGCACAGCCAGTTTCCATAGCTCCCGATCTGTCTCCAGCGTCTTGTTCATCACACCTGACAGACATTCATAAACGGCCGTTGCATCCGACTCGTTGGTTAGTCGAGCGTACATCTCCTCCAGCGCCATCGAATGTCCGCTTCTTGGCATCACAATTTCAAAATGCAGCTGCCATGCTTTCTCGTAGAACGCAAATAGTTCCTCAACTCTTTGTTTGGCTTCAGCTAATGTAGCCGTTTGGCTGCGATATGCATCCAATTGGCGATAAAATGGGGAGAATATATGTTCCACGGAATCCATCAGCCTTTGCTTTTGAATGGGAAACAAGGTACCTACCAGCTCTTGATGCTCTCGAATCCGTGAGGGCATATCTCCCTCATGAGGAAGTGTTGCTTGATAAAGGCGACCATCCGCCAATTTCATCATGAATTGACGGAGTGGCATTTTGAGATTTTCAAAGGCCGTTTTCGTTCCTTTTGTCATCGCCGGAATTTGAAACGACGCAAACAACGGGCTTACGGCATGGGCCAAATGAACATCATCCTGTACCCAAAAATAGTTCTGTTTGTCTTCTTCATTCAGAATGATCTCTCTTTGAAATTCTGTCAGTGGCGTCATCAATCCTGGCCTCCTCTTGTGGTAACAGGTCTCACTTGCAGGATGTAGATGTGGTCAGCCTTGATCGCAAATTCGATATCGACGGGATGCTGGTAGAATGCTTCCATTTTTTTCGTTTCACTTACCAGTGACAATAGTTGCTCATCTTTGAGACAAAAGCACTTTTGCTCTTCACTAGTTGTCTCTACTTCTTTTACGCCCTTTTGCCCATAAACCAGTTTCATTTCTTTCCCGCCCAGATCTCTGTGAATATAAGCAAGCTGTTTGCTGACAAGAAAGCTATCTGGCGTAACCATGCCGGAAACAATAGCTTCTCCCAGGCCATAGCTCGCGTTAATCACGATCTCTTCCTTGTTTTCGGTTACCGGATTCATACTGAAAACGACACCTGAGACATCCGCTTCGATGCACCGTTGAATCAAGACCGCCATCGGAAATTTCTCAGCAGCAATCTTTTTTTGCTGGGCGTATTGCTTAACCCTGTCTGAAAACAAGGAGCTCCAACACATTTTCACGCTCTCCATGAGATGAGGGAAATCTTTCACGTTGAGAATGCTTTCGTATTGGCCTGCAAAAGAGGCTCCATCCAAGTCCTCTGCTGCAGAAGAAGAACGAACGGCAACAGAAAGATCTGATTCGTTCGTTTCCACTTTCAGTCGCTCATAGGCGCTTGCAATGTCGTGCTCAATCTCTGCCGGTACAGTCGCCTCCCACATTTTTTCCTCTAAATGATTCTCTATCATGAAGCGAGCAAGTGCATTGGAAGTAATGATAAATCCTTGTGGTACTCGGAAGTTTTCTTTCACCAATTGCCCTAAATGGAATGCTTTTGTACCCACTCGAAGGATGTCTTCCTGACCTGCCGATTGTAGGGATACCGTGTACAACCATATGCACTCCTTTACCGTAATGTAACGAAAATTTCACGAATGTTTTATAATCCTTAAACAGTATTCAAGAGTGACCCTAATATTCGAAAAAAATATTCTACTGAGTAATGATTCGGTGAAGCGCGCTACATTTTCTCAACGTGAAAAAGACACGAGCTGTTGGCTTCGTGCCTTTCGAAGTGTTACCTGCCGGTTCGCATAACTCCCCCCGCTCCCCACGATCATTGTTCATTGTGGGTTTTACTTTACATTCTTTTCATAAACAAAAGCGGTTTGACGTCCAATTATCAATCATCAATACAACTTCTGTTTGCACTCTACATTTTTTAAAATCAAGCCCGCTAGTGCTCCGGATTGACTCGTTGGTTAACATTTGTTCAAGAGCCTTTTGAGATAAATTCAATATTTCCCGTAACAAAGCAGATACTTTAAGCCGAGATGGATAGGGGCTTTAACGGGCCCTAGTATTTTATACTTTGGCAGGCCAGCTTCAGCTCCGTTTTTCTGTATCAGCCCCGTATCCATAGCATATTTCTTGACAAGCTCACCGTCATTGCTACGGAACCCCTCTAATATTTCAGAGGCAATGCTTTTGGGATTGATACGGGAGTAAATAGTCATATTCCATGTACAATCGCAATCCGAACATTTATAGATTAACCATATATCTAAATACTTGCGTTGAGCGCTTACCCGAAACAATCCGGAACAAACATGCTCTGCTTTTTTCCCACATTTCTTACAATACTGATTGCAGGGGGTGGAGATAGATATTGTATCTCCACGTTTGCTATTTGCATAAAATTTTATCCTTCCTATTTAGATTTAAATTCAGGAAAGAGAAAAGGTGGATTGTCACAAATCCTTCTCATAATTGTCCCTCCCAGTCTGGCATTTCGTCTGCTTACATTGTATTATCCAGTCCCGCAAAACCAAACCTTAAAGACTTTTCATAAAAGAAAATGAGCCAGTGCAGAAGGTAAACTGCATTGGCTCGTACTATGCTTCATTCATGTTTCTTTGTTCCCGTATTATCCTTTGCATGCTTTTCAAAGACAAAAAATATTTATCAGATAATTCTTGCTGACTGTTCCCCGCCAAATAATCTTCATAAATCTGCATATTTCGCTGCTGTAATTCTATGCGGGTAGATGTATTTGAGCCCCATTCTTTTTTATTGCCTGATTTTCTAGGTATATAGATAAACTCACCATCTACATACTCTTGAACCACCAAGCGCGGGCTCCATCCGATACAAAAACGAGCAAAAGACCCCTAAGGCTACCGATATATTACCGGTAGCCTCCTCGTGTTGTAGTGAGCTCTCCCCCTACCTGTTGATCAAAAACTCATGAAGGAATCAGCTTATCCTGTTTGATTGGCGAGGACAACACAATTAGCGTAGTGGAGTCGCCGAACGCGCCCAGCTCATTGATCGCACTCTCCAGCGTTTGTAGCGATTCGGTGACGAGCTTAACGAGAAAATTATACTGATGTCCGCTGATGCGATGCAGCTCGACCACATCCCGCGCCTCCCGACAATACTCCACGAATCGGTCGCATCCTTTTGTATAAAACAGGATGAAGGCGGAGATCGGCTTGTTGATTTTCTCAGGGGCGACGACGGCGCGATAGTGCTCGATGATGCCCTTCTCTTCCAAGCGACGCACCCGCTCCGTGACCGCAGGTTGTGACAATGAGACGCTTTTGCCTAAATCCGTCATCGAGATGCGACCTTGCTCCTGCAGCACGAGCAAAATTTGTTTGTCCAGATCGTCCATTCAATGGGCCTCCTGATTTTTTAAAGTCATCTACGCAAATGAAAATGATTTTAAAGTTAAACTCCATTCAAATACTTGAAAACCCCATGGGAGCGAATGATTTAATTATATAAAATTAATTCCAGAAAAGAAAAAACAAAGGGGAGAAATATAGGATGAATTCCGAGTTGCTCCAGCCTACACGTATCGGCTCTTGGCACCTTCGCACGCGAATCGTGATGGCGCCCATGACCCGTGGATTCGCTCACGATGCCACTGGGACGGTCGGTGAGGAGGTCGTGTCTTACTATCAGCGGCGGGCTCATGACGGAATCGGTCTCATTATCACGGAGGGCATTACGCCATCGCCCCGAGGAAAAGGAACCTTTGGTGTTCCCGGCTTGTATATGAAGGAACATGCAAACGCATGGCGTAAAGTGACGGAAGCGGTGCATGAGGAGGGTGGCACAATCGTAGCGCAGCTTTGGCATGTCGGCAGACTGACCCATCCGGATTTAACCGGCGGCCTTGCGCCTCTGGCCCCTTCAGCCCTCCAGGCAGAAGGACTCGTACATCGGTTACGTAAACCTTACGCGATGCCTGAGGCCATGACCATTGGCGAGATCCGGGAAGTTGTCCACCAGTATAGGCAGGCAGCGATGCACGCGGTAGACGCGGGTTTCGACGGCATCGAGATTCATGGCGCTCATGGCTACTTAATTGATCAGTTCGCATCGGAGATAACGAACCGCCGAACCGACTGCTATGGTAACGAAAGAGCCGGACGCCTTCTGCTCATGAAAGAAATCCTTGCCACCGTAGGGGAAGTGGTAGGGATGGAACGTCTCATCCTTCGCTTTTCCGAACTGAAGGACGATCTGCCCGACTACCGGTGGTTGGATCCCGAAGTGGAAATCGAGGCATACCTCGGCGCGTTTCGCGAGGTTGGCCTTCGCATTCTCCATCCGTCTACGAATACGTTCCTCCAGCCGATATCGGGAGGACTTACGCTGCACGAGCACGTTCGCGATCGCTGGGATGGCACCTTGATCGGTGTCGGTGGCCTGAGCACCAGTTCCGCCACGGATGCAATCCGCTCAGGGGTTATCGATCTGGCCGCATTTGGCCGACCGCTGCTGGCCAACCCGGATTTCGTACAGCGGCTTAGGGCCGGGATGCCACTTGTCCCTTATGAGCCGGCAATCCATCTGAAGCATCTTCTGTAACTGCATGTCTCTACCTGCCGCAAGGCCCTCCACTTTTGTCAGAGCTGTACGCGACCCGTAAATGGAGAAAAGCAGCCGGTCGATTTGACCGGCTGCCCGATTATATCCATTAAAGTGCTTAAGCATTTGGGTGAAATCATGAAGCTCCTCATTTTTTCAGTCCGAGATTTGGACTTGGACGAGAACTTTGGTTTGCATCCGTATTAGAACGATTATTGAAAGCTCTTCGTCCTGGAGATCCGCGAAGAGGAGCCGATATTATTACAATAAGTACAAAAAGAACCGTGCAATTTTTGCACGGTTCTTTGAAAGCATATATTCGCACTCGTACCTTCAAAACTGGATCTGCATGTTTGCCAAGAGTGTGTGGATAAGTCCTCGACCGATTAGTATTCGTCAGCTCCACGTGTTACCACGCTTCCACACCGAACCTATCAACCTCATCGTCTATGAGGGGTCTTACCAGCTTGCGCTGTGGGAAGTCTCATCTTGGAGGGGGCTTCACGCTTAGATGCTTTCAGCGCTTATCCCGTCCGCACATAGCTACCCAGCTGTGCCACTGGCGTGACAACTGGTGCACCAGCGGTGCGTCCATCCCGGTCCTCTCGTACTAAGGACAGCTCTCCTCAAACTTCCTACGCCCGCGACAGATAGGGACCGAACTGTCTCACGACGTTCTGAACCCAGCTCGCGTACCGCTTTAATGGGCGAACAGCCCAACCCTTGGGACCTACTTCAGCCCCAGGATGCGATGAGCCGACATCGAGGTGCCAAACCTCCCCGTCGATGTGGACTCTTGGGGAGATAAGCCTGTTATCCCCAGGGTAGCTTTTATCCGTTGAGCGATGGCCCTTCCATGCGGAACCACCGGATCACTAAGCCCGACTTTCGTCCCTGCTCGACTTGTAGGTCTCGCAGTCAAGCTCCCTTCTGCCTTTACACTCTACGAATGATTTCCGACCATTCTGAGGGAACCTTTGGGCGCCTCCGTTACCTTTTGGGAGGCGACCGCCCCAGTCAAACTGCCCACCTGGCATGGTCCTCTCGCCCGATAAGGGCGACGAGTTAGAAACTCCGTACATCAAGGGTGGTATCCCACCGACAGCTCCACAGAGGCTGGCGCCCCTGCTTCTCAGCTTCCCACCTATCCTGTACATGATGCACAAAGTTCCAATACCAGGCTACAGTAAAGCTCCATGGGGTCTTTCCGTCTTGTCGCGGGTAACCTGCATCTTCACAGGTATTATGATTTCACCGGGTCTCTTGCCGAGACAGCGCCCAAGTCGTTACGCCTTTCGTGCGGGTCGGAACTTACCCGACAAGGAATTTCGCTACCTTAGGACCGTTATAGTTACGGCCGCCGTTTACTGGGGCTTCGGTTCAAAGCTTCGCCTCGGCCCACCGAACCTAAGCTTACGCTCACGTTCGGCGGGGTCCCGAAACTAACCCATCCCCTTAACCTTCCAGCACCGGGCAGGCGTCAGCCCCTATACTTCGCCTTGCGGCTTCGCAGAGACCTGTGTTTTTGCTAAACAGTCGCTTGGGCCTTTTCACTGCGGCCCCCTCGGGCTCAGCCCGCCTGACACAAGCTTACGCTCGCGTCAGACGGGGACCCTCACCCTACCGGGGCGCCCCTTCTCCCGAAGTTACGGGGCCATTTTGCCGAGTTCCTTAGCAAGAGTTATCCCGCGCACCTTAGGATTCTCTCCTCGCCTACCTGTGTCGGTTTGCGGTACGGGCACCTTATTCCTCGCTAGACGCTTTTCTTGGCAGTGTGAAATCAGGGACTTCGGTACTTACATTTCCCTCGCCATCACAGCTTGCCCTTACGGTGTGCGGATTTGCCTACACACCAGGCTTGCTGCTTGGACGGCCATCCAGTAGGCCGCTCACCCTATCCTCCTGCGTCACGCCATTGCTCAAGCGGAACAGAGGTGGTACAGGAATATCAACCTGTTGTCCATCGCCTACGCCTTTCGGCCTCAGCTTAGGTCCCGACTAACCCTGGGAGGACGAGCCTTCCCCAGGAACCCTTAGGCTTTCGGTGGACAAGATTCTCACTTGTCTTTTCGCTACTTACACCGGCATTCTCACTTCCAAGCGCTCCACCGCTCTTTCCAGTACGGCTTCACTGCTGCTTGGAACGCTCCCCTACCCAGTCCGTAAGGACTGCCATAGCTTCGGTGATACGTTTAGCCCCGTTACATTTTCCGCGCAGAGTCACTCGACCAGTGAGCTATTACGCACTCTTTAAATGGTGGCTGCTTCTAAGCCAACATCCTGGTTGTCTGGGCAACTCCACATCGTTTCCCACTTAACGTATACTTGGGGACCTTAGCTGATGGTCTGGGCTGTTTCCCTTTTGACGATGGATCTTAGCACTCACCGTCTGACTCCCGGACATAAGTCATTGGCATTCGGAGTTTGACTGAGTTCGGTAACCCGATGAGGGCCCCTAGCCCAATCAGTGCTCTACCTCCAAGACTCTAAATTCCGAGGCTAGCCCTAAAGCTATTTCGGGGAGAACCAGCTATCTCCGAGTTCGATTGGAATTTCACCGCTAGCCACACCTCATCCCCGCACTTTTCAACGTGCGTGGGTTCGGGCCTCCAGTAGGTGTTACCCTACCTTCACCCTGGACATGGCTAGATCACACGGTTTCGGGTCTACGGCAGCGTACTATCGCCCTATTCAGACTCGCTTTCGCTGCGGCTCCGTCTCTTCAACTTAACCTCGCACGCTACCGTAACTCGCCGGTTCATTCTACAAAAGGCACGCCGTCACCCTTTTAACGGGCTCCGACTATTTGTAAGCACACGGTTTCAGGTACTATTTCACTCCCCTCCCGGGGTGCTTTTCACCTTTCCCTCACGGTACTGGTTCACTATCGGTCGCTAGGTAGTATTTAGCCTTAGCAGATGGTCCTGCC
>NZ_CP069127.1:4707500-4785000 GCF_016811915.1 Brevibacillus choshinensis
CGCGTTGCCAATGAAGATTGGCTACACAGCGAGGGTGTGCAGTCATCAAACACAATCGAGATCAGCACGTTGGAGACGATGCTGAATTGTGTTCGCGCAGGAATTGGCCACGCGCTTCTGACGAAATCTGCAGTTGCTGTAGATGATGACAGGGTGCGTGCACATCCGGTTCCTGAACGGTACCGTTTTTTGACAACGAGGCTGGTTTCCCGGAAAGAGCAGTTCCACAACAAAGCGTTCACTGCCTTCGCAGACTGTGTCAGAGCAGCTGGAATTTGATCAAACATTGAATACCCAGATCATGCTAGGAATGAATTTTTAATATAGTTCTAGACTGATCCCGAATCATTGAAACAGCGGCGACCTAAGACCTCAAAAAAAGTCTTAGACTCGCCGCTGTTTATTACCCTAACGAACTCGGTTCGTTCAAAAAATTAACATCATGCTTCTTAATAGACAGTCTTGAATGAAACACAACGTTTGTTTTGTTAAACATCGTCACACACACTTGGATTCAGAATTGGTATATTTAGGATAACCCCCTATTTTTAAAGGAGCATTTCCTGTGAAGCGAGATTTGTTGTTATTACTCGTTTATCTGGTACCGTTTGTTTACTTTGAGCTTCTTTGGGAATCTAGTGGTTATTCTTTTGAGTTGCTTCTTTTAATCGTCCTTTTTGCTATCCTTGCCTTCCTTCACAACTCCGTTTTCTTTTTATTGATTGGCCAGCTATGTGAATGAACACGCAGTTTGGCCCCAAGTCATTTGATAAATGTTTCTGCTTCAAATTCCGTATGGTAACACTTGTATGTCAAATCCATGAATGGTGATGATTCATGACTCTGAGAAAATGGCATGTAGCTATTACGAGCCTCTTCATTTTGCTGGGAGTTTTTATTTTTGCTCATCGTCCCCACATGTTCTATCCCAATTTGCCCTTCAGCTCTGTTCCTAAAGAAACTGTGGTTTCCCTATTAAAAGAAAAACCATCCGATACCATCATACAATTGGCTTTTGAGGACGGATATGTGTGGTATGGTGCGAATGCAGACCACGGCCTAGAGATTGAAAAACTCAAATCGGATATGGATGCAAATGGTTGGAAGTTTATGAAACAAGATGGCTCAGGCTACTTCTTTACAAAAGGAAGCGAAAAGATCGTTATTACCTCAAGCATGTGGTCCAGTGAGGTTGTTTTATTCAAAGCCCCTGTCATTGTCCATCCGTTAAAACGATCAGATTCGCATTAACGGCGTTCATTTTACATGCTTTCCACACTTAGATGACGGTATCTTTAAGACTTTACAACAAACACTGGCGTTCTTATCGCCTTGCCTCCGCTTTCAAATCTTCGAGCACTTCCTTCGCTGCCCGCTCACCCGTCTCGACCGCTCCGTTCAGATAACCCTGGAAATCGAGCGAGGTGTGCTCACCGGCAAAATAGCAATTGCCTTCCCGCTCTCTTTCTATTCCGCAAAACTTCGTATATTGCCCCACCCGGTAGTAGGAATAGGAACCCTTCGTCCATCTGTAACCCGGCCAAAAATCGAGGGTTACCTTACCGTTCCATTTCTCCGAGATCCCCGGTAATACCGGTTCTACTTGGGATAAAAAGCGCTTTGCCAGTTCCCGATTGCTCCCTTCATCAAAGGCTGCTCCATAGTTCCCGCCGGTGTAATTGACCAGGATACCCGAATCACCCGGCTGAGCCCGCGTTACATCCCACGTTTGCTGGTATCCAGTCTCAGAGAAGGTCTCTCCGTTGCAGCCAAACGACTCCCAGTGCCGTTCCGTAAATTGGAGATGGAGCTTGGAGTTTGTCCCCATGCCGTACTCCTCGATCGCGGTTTCCTTCAGGGAACGGAACCCCGCCCTTCGGAAATCAACCGAGGAACGAAGAATCGAGAAGGGAATCGTGATGACTACCTTGTCAGCAGACACCTCTTTGCTGCCGGAATCGCTGTCAAAAGTCAGGGTATAGGTGCCGTCACTCTTCCGCTTGATGGCCACCAGCTCGTGATTGGTGAGAATCTGATCGCCCAGCTTTCTTTTAAGCTTGGACGGAATCTGATCGTTGCCGCCCCTTACGTGGAATTTCTCGTTGGATGGACCAAACATGCGAAAATTTCCCTGCCCTCGATATCCGAGCAGATACAGCAGATTCAGGGCACTCTGATCGCTTGCTTCTCCACCGTACATGGTTGTGTAGGCCACGTCCAGCAGCTTGCCCAATTTGGAATCCATGCCGCCCCGCACGGTTTCCTCGATCCAGTCGATGATCGACATGCTATCAAGCTCCCTGCCCCGATCTGTATAGCTATGGTAAAGCGTCGGGAAGCCGGCAGCAGTCACATCCCAGTGAATCTTTTGCCAGATCCGCTTGATGTCATTAGTTGCTTCCTCATATGTGTACGCTTCACCATCAAAGTAGTAGAAAACTTCTGATCCGTTCTTCTCTGCCCGGTGCAGGTTGTCCAGCTTGAGGCCTAGTTCCTGGGCGAGTTGCTTGATCTGTATATGGCTGTTGTCGATCAGTTCTCCGCCATGCTCCGCGATCTGATCGTCTGCGAAGTCTCCTCGGCGTGTCCAGCAGCGCCCGCCGACGCGATCCGAAGCTTCGTACACATCCGCGATAATACCCGCCTGCTTCAACCGGTAAGCACAGGTAAGTCCGGCCAGCCCTGCTCCAACAACGACTACCTTGGTAGAAGCTTCAGCACGGGCAAGATTTCCGCCCCAATCCCACAAGATTGTAGGAACAGCTACCGCAGCGGCAATCGTGGCCGTATGTTTCAAAAACTCCCTTCGGCTGATGGCCTTCTCCGCCCGCTCTTCAATCACCTGTTTGACAGGTATATTTCGTTCGTGCGCCTCCTGTGCAACAGATGCAGCCTCTTGCAAATCGCAAATCAGCGGTGTTTTGGACATACTTACCTCCTTGGTTTCGTAAAGAGTAAAAACTCCTATCCGCCTCGCCTCGCTCACCGTTTGATCGCATGCATCGTTCTCCATGTACGAGCCCTCATGTTTCGGCGGATGTCCTTATCTTTACTAGAGGGTTCTTCGCATTCCATTTATTACCTTTTGTTGAAATGCACAAATCTCGATAAATCGATCTAAATATTCTGTATTCTCCAAAATATCAGCAGCCGTATATCAGCTTCGTAAAGTAAGCGAAGTATTTGGCCTACTATTGGCCATCCTTTGTGCGAGTGCCCAGCTAAGGATTTAACTTTTTTCTCCCAGCATGTGCCCATAAATGAAAAAAGCGGCGGTCGAAGACATAAAGTCTTAGACTTGCCGCTAAACGAACGTGTGCAATATTATTTGTTCGCATCAAAATGATAGATTAATTGTACAACGCCCGAGGAGAACGTTCTGGTTGTAGCCATTTTTAAATTCAACCTCTGTTTTATATCCACAAACAGCGGTTTCCCTTCTCCCAAAACAACGGGGTGAACAGATAATCTAAATTCGTCAACAAGCCCTAAATTGATAAAAGTTGTAATCAGACTTGCTCCACCATATAGCCAGATGTCTTTACCAGGCTTATTCTTTATTTTATTTACTTCTTCGAGAATACGATCATTTATGAATACGGCTTTATGATCAGTCCCCTTTTGCGTCCTGGAAAACACATATTTCTCTTTACTATGAACCAAATCCCAAAATTCTTTTTCAGAATCGGTAGGTTCGATATCCGGAGTATATTGTCCCCATAAATCATAGCTCTTTCTTCCATAGAAAATGGCATCAATTTGATTTAAAAAATGATGAAACTCCATCTCAGAGTCCATAATGCACCAATCAACTTCACCATTTTTCCCTTCAATAAAACCATCTAAAGTAACCGCTAAATCTAAAATAACTCTTCGTTTCATGATTTATTACTCCTTTCGGTAATCTCCCCCCATTGTAGACCTCAAATACGTCACCTTATGTCATATTAATCAAAGAGAGGATATCTTTTTTACAATGCTGTTCGTCAAAGCGATTCCCGACTTCCCACATATGAATCCCCATTTACGGCCACAAAGGCAAGGGAAGCATGCAGCCATTTCTGAAAGCTGCCCCAACTGATGCGGCTTTTTTGTTTGAAGGATACAAATTCTTGTCGTAACTCAATGTGTGGGCTGCGCTATTTGGGCTGCTCTTTTTTACATTGCTGTTTCCACTTTGTCACATCTTCGGACCCCTTCCTGTCTTGTTTAATAACAAATCCGTACCCCTGCTTCATTCGCGCTGTTCGTAGATTCGGCTCAATGGGGGATGCACGGGAATTTCGCCATGTACTTCGCGACGGCTGTCTTCTCGGAAAAAATCGGACTCGCGCAGCGGCACACCCCGTCATCTCGCTAGGCTTGTCCTTGAACTCGATGTTGATTATGAGGGAAATGACGAAAACGAAAGAAAAGATCAGCGGAGACAGCGTTTGAAATGAAGTAAACCATGCTCTTTGTCTTAAGAGTAAAGGGACTCGAAATTCGCCGCATGTAAAAAGGGAGAGCATTTCCTCTCCCTCAAAGCCATGGGGTTCTATTCCTTTTAAAAAGTCCTAATCCTTGCAATTCACGATACGTTTTAAAAAGATCTTTAGCGATTTGCACATTATTTATCACTGTGCCCAAATCTATGTCGGTTATGCTTGGAATCATCTGAAGCAATGAGGGTCTCCTCACCCTGTTTCTTCTCATCGTTTTCATCCATTCCTGATGATACTGATCCAATGCTGCCGGCTCTCTTTTCAGTTGACGTCTGGTGATGTTGTTCTGTTTGAGCCATTGCATGAATTCTGGCGTGAGACGATCCTGACTCGCGATAGGCTGCTGTCTTCTCAAGGGCGTTCCTCCTTTCCCTGTTCATCCAAAGGAGCAGAAGGAACCAAGTTCCTCCTAAAACGCAGATACTGAATACCATATGTTATTCGGATTACATTTGCTTGTACTCTTGCCTATCGACGCAAACCCTTGAACAGAAAACCGTGCGAAAGATTTGGCTATCCGATAACCGAAGAACTACTATTTTAGACCGGAACCCTAATGGTACAAGGGAAATACTAAAGTTTGAGACTGCTCCATTGAACTATCGAACCTGTCGTATTATGAGACCCATATTCGGACATAGAGACTAACATACATTGTTCTAGCCTCCTATCCTAGCAGAAATCGGATTCGTTCACTTCTTTGTGGTTGTCTAATTTTTACAACTTTTTCAAAGCAATTACCCTGTAACGGGTAAGAGGATTTCAACCTCAATTTTTCTTAGACAATACTTTTAGCCCATTTGTGGTTCCGATGATCACAGTGTCGGCCATGGATATAAAAAGACCGGTATCAACAACACCGGGTAAAAGCTTAATTGTTCGATCAAGTTTAGCTGGATTTTCAATATATCCAAAAGAACAGTCCAAAATATAGTTACCATTGTCAGAAACGTATGGGCAACCATTCACCCTACGTAATGTCGGGACGCAGTTTAACCCCTCTATCCGTTTGGCTGTAACTTCCCATGCAAAGGGAACGACTTCAATAGGTAACGGGAATTTTCCGATTTTCTCGACAGACTTAGATTCATTTGCCACTATAATGAGACGATTAGAAGCAGCTGCGACTAACTTCTCGCGTACGAGTGCTCCCCCTCCACCTTTAATCAGATCCAATGATGAATTAAACTCATCAGCACCATCAATTGTCAAATCTACTTCTGTCGATTGTGCAAAAGTTTCTAGTGGAATACCTAATTCATTAGCTAAATCACTTGTTTGTTGGGAGGTAGGGATGGCACGAATTTGTAATTCTTTCTGTTTTACTAATTCCCCCAATTTACGTATGGTCCAATACACTGTAGATCCGGTGCCTAGCCCAATTGTCATTCCGTCTCTAACATATTCCACCGCTTTCTCGCCTGCTAGTTTTTTTACATTCATATGAGTCCTCCACCAAAAAATTATCGTTAGAGTCAAACAATGTAAAGGAAAACCACAGTAACGACTGTGGTTTTCCAACAATGCATAGAGATCATTTTTTATTGCATTCCTTTTTTGACCCATTCAGCCACCGTAACCACACGCTTGGCTTGATGTTTAACGGCCTTTTGATAAGCTTCCTTATCTCCAACAATTTGATTGTTTTGATCGACAGATACACTTGTACCATACGGATTCCCTCCGGCAGCAAACAAGGAAGCATCCGTATATCCCGGAGCAACCACGATTGCCCCCCAGTGATACATGGAGGTGTATAAGTTAAGGATCGTCGCTTCTTGACCACCGTGAGCGTTTTGAGCAGAAGTCATTGCACTTACCACTTTATTAACCGTTTTTCCATGGAACCAGATTCCACCTGTTGTATCTAAAAATTGTTTCATTTGAGCGGCCATGTTTCCGAACCGTGTAGGCGTACTGAAAATAATGGCATCAGCCTCAACGATGTCATCCGGTGTAATAACCGGAATATCTTTAGTGGCTTCCACATGGGCTTTCCAAGCGGGATTTCTATCAATCACTTCTTGCGTTGCCAATTCTTGAACCTTAAAGATTTTCACTTCCGCGCCGGCTTCCTTTGCCCCTTCCGCACCCCATTGAGCTAATTGATAGTTAGTTCCGGTGGAGCTGTAATACACAATAGCAAGTTTGACACTCATGCAAAAAACCTCCTTAAATGGTTCGTTATATCACACACTCTACGTTATCCATTTCGTTCAAGTGGTAAACCTGAATCGACATAAACAATAAATCAGTCCTCTTGGCAAGTTAGTCTAATTCTCTTATTTGAAACAGCGGTAGCCATTGGACCAGAAAATGTCCTAGACTTCCGCTGTTATTGAACGATCGAACCCCATAATACGTGCTCTAATTTCAGCAAATCAAAGCGCATATTATGGAAGTTCATGATAATTATTATGCTTGCTACTTAAACTAACGCACTCCGAAAGTAGAACATGGTAATCTACGTACCCTCACATAATACCTATTCCATATACTTCTTATAGTTTTGTTTTAATAAACCTTTAAAATCTAGTTCAGCAATTAGAACACTTACTAATAAGAGTACTGCCCCTAAATAACCTCTAGATGTGAGAGTTTCACCCGTGAAAAAGTAAGCAAATACGGAGGAAAAAACAGGTTCCAATGTAAAAATAAGACCTGCATGGGTTGGGCTGGTATGTTGCTGGGCAATGATTTGAACAATGAATGCGATTCCTGTACAAAATATACTTAGTGCCAAGATTGCAAACCATGACTCATAATTGTCGGGAAGCCTTGGTTTTTCCATAAAAATAGAGAAAATAATACTAAACAGTCCAACAAAGCCAAGTTGTAAAACTCCAAGGGAAATGGAATTTACATGCTTAGCCACTGCTCCTGTAACCATGATATGCATGGCATAGAATAAAGCACAAAGAATACAAAACAGATCACCAAAACCTATCTTAAATTGGTTATGCAAAGTTAATAGACCTATTCCTACTATTGATAAAGCAATCCCGAAAACAACTTTTTTTTCAGGCGTTTGTTTTAAGAATATAGAAGATAATAATGGTATAAATATGACTGTGAGACTAAATAAAAAACCTGCATTCGAGACGGATGTATACTTCGTACCGAAAGTCGCAAACACATAAACAATAAACAAAATAAACGATAATATAAAAGCATATTTTACTGTTTTAAAATCAGTCTTAATTAAGTGCTTGTAAAATACTATTCCCGATAAAAGAAATGCAAGAGTGAAACGTAATGAAATTAAATTATATTCTTGCAGATGGTCGAGACCAATTTTTGTAAGTAAAATCGATCTTCCCCAAAAAAATGTAATCATTAGCAGCATTAAATCAGCTCTAAGTTGTAAACTCATCTATATTCCCTCGTTATATCTTGAGCTAAATGTCTGGTTTGGTTCAAACTTATATCTCAAAATAGCATCATTTTAATTTAGATATATTCGATATACTTCTTCAATAATCCTGCCCTTTAACTGATTAAAGACCATAGCGTTCTTAAAAGGGTGGGCTCGACATCCCTCAGAGCAAGTCAAATAAAGCCTCCAGACATTCGAGATCTGGAGGCTAACTTATTTGAATCTTTGTCTCAAGTCCTTACTCCAAATAAGTGATCGCCGCCAGAATCATCCCTGCAATCACCTTCTCCCCTTGCTCCACTTCGACCCCATTCGCATATCCCGTAACGGGTGAAAGAATGTCCACCGTCCTGCCGCTGCCGACGAGCGTAAAAATGACTTCCCCTTCCTCGACTCTGTCCCCTGCCTGGAACCGGATTCGTTCAATCGTGCCAGCAAAGGGCGATATGACATCATACTTTAAACCCAATCTGCTCACCCCGACTTATTTTCTCTTGGATTTCCTGATACTTTCGGCTGATGGTGGACTGGCTCACGCCCAGCATCTTGGCGGCCAAGGAAGTCGTCTTGTACTCATCCATCGCCATTTTGATGAGCTGCTCCTCCATTGCTCTGGTCGCTTCCTTCAGTGGCATTATTTTGGTCAAGCGCTGCTTCAGAAACTGCTTCTTCCCTTTTTTCAGCAGGGGCGTAATGTGGTGTGCCTCGATCAAATCTTCATCCGCGGTGACGACCAACCTCTCGATGATGTTTTGCAGCTCACGGACATTGCCTGGCCAGGAATACGATTCCAGCAGGTCGAGAGCATCCTGGGAAAGCTGTGTGGTTCGTTCATACTTTTCATTGAAGGTCTGCAGAAAGTGAAGTCCGATCAGCGGAATATCCTCAGGGCGATCCCGCAGCGGAGGAATCACGACCGGTATGACGTTGAGGCGATAGAAGAGGTCCTCTCGAAACGTGCCGTCCTCCACCATTTTTTCCAGGTTTTTGTTGGTAGCGGCGATGATCTGCACATCCACCTCCACGACCTCTGATCCGCCTATCGGGATGATTTCGCGCTCCTGCAGTACCCGAAGGAGCTTTACCTGGAGATTGAGCGGCATCTCGCCGATCTCGTCCAAAAAGAGGACACCCTTGTGCGCCATCCGAAAATAGCCGGGCTTTCCGTTTGAGTTGGCCCCTGTGAAGGCTCCTTTTTCATAGCCGAACAATTCGCTTTCCAAAAGAGTTTCGGGAATGGCTCCGCAGTTTACTTTTACAAACGGCTTGCTGCTGCGCGGCCCCAGCTCGTAGATCGTCCGGGCGAATACCTCCTTGCCCACACCCGATTCTCCTGTCAATAAGACGGTCGACGACGTGTTTGCGATTTTCTGGATGTATTTCATCACCTTTTCGATTTTGTCGCTGGCATAAATGAGCTGGCGGTTTTTTCCGTACTGCTTTTGGTCGCGCAAATGCTCCAGTTCCTTTTTGTACTTCTCGGACATCTTTTTGGCGTGCAGCAGCTCTTCCTTCAGCTGGACGGTCTCGGTTATGTCGCGCAGGGCGATGACGATCCGCTCCAGCTTTCCCTTCTCATCAAAGATCGGGTTGCCGACAGCCAGAACGTTTTTTCCCGATTGGCTTTCCTGCGTCACCGATACTTTCCGTTTTCGTTCGATGACCATTTTCACGATGGCGGAGAAAAATGTCCCTTCGTGCTCCAGCTCCATCAGATTCAGGCCGATCAGCTGCTCCTTGTCGATTTCCCAAAAGTCCTTGATCAGGTTGCCGCTGTAGCGCAGCAAGACGCCGTTTTCATCCAGAACCAGGATCTCGTCGTAAATGGAAGAAAGGATTCCCTGGAGATCCGTGTTGAGATTTTTGACATACTCCATCTCCATCGCCATCTTTTCAATGAAAGGCAAGTCCTGCAGCACGATGATGGCTCCCGTCACGTTGCCGTGCTGATTCCGGATCGGGCCGAAATCGGCAAGCACCCCGATGCGGTCATTGACGATGATGTGATTCAGGATGGTTTCTCCGTTTTCCACTACTTTGAGGAAAATATCCGGATCGAGCACTTCTCCCACGCGCTGCTGCCGAAGCTCCTCCGGTGTGAGGCGCACCATCCGCAGCACCTCTGAGCTGAAGTTCTCGATCCGACCGTGCACGTCTGCGATGACGATGCCCATCGGGATGGAATTGAGCAGCGAGCGAATCCAGTCTGTGTGGGCGGATTGGCTGGTCAACAGGTAGTACAGGATGTCCTCCCGGTGCAAATACCCTTCCGTCCCACCGTCCCGATTCTGGATGACGACGACTTCTTCCCCGAACACTTTGAACAAATCCAGCATGTCTGCTTCCTCTTGGAAAAACGCCACGTTGGTGTGGAACGGAAGCTGGCCCACCTGCCGCTTCATCCATTCCGGATCCTCCAAGGAAGGCATGATATCGGTATTTCGTATATAAGCAACAATGTTTCCCTCTTGCTCGGAATCTGTGATAAACACATAGCGCTCGTTGAATCTTGACATGATGTTCCACAAGTCATTGGCGGAAGATTCAAACGATACGGTGCATGCTTTTCTGACAAACCATTTCGAAGCCATAGGTCCTCCCGAAGTTGCTTAAATTGTCTCTACTATTATACGCGGGCTCCAATGGGTGGGAAAGCGGAAAAGAAGACCGGGTGGACAGTCTTCTTCTCCTTTCAATCAGCTTATATCTTGACTTGCGGCAGTACGTTTTTGAACGTTTCGATCACTTTGTCCGCTTCCTCGTACGTAATCGTGAGCGGCGGTTCGATCCGAATCGTTTTGGCGTTGATCAGTGTGCCAGCTACGAGCACACCGTTGTCAAACAGCCCTTTCGATACCTCATAGCCGATCTCATCGTTATGGAACTCGATGCCGATCAAGAGACCTTTTCCGCGCACCTCCTGCACTTTGTCGGAGTGGGCAGCCGCCGCCTCGCGCAGCCCTTTGAGCAGATAATCTCCCATTTCCACGCAGCGATCCAGCAGGTTTTCCTCGATCAATACATTGAAGGTCGCGATCGCTGCGGCGCACGCAAGCGGGTTTCCGCCAAAGGTTGTCGTCTGGACGAACGGATTTGGGAAGAAGCTTTTGAACACTTCCTCGGTAGCCACGACCGCACCAGCAGGCATGATGCCCCCGCCGAATGCTTTCGCCAGGCAGAGAATGTCCGGAACGACATCATAGTGCTCGCAGCAGAACATTTTCCCTGTTCGGCCCATACCGGTCTGCACTTCGTCGAGGATCAGCAGGGCGCCATATTGGTCGCACAGCTCGCGAACCTGCTTCAAGTAGTTTTCCGGCGGCAGATTCACGCCGCCCTCTCCTTGGATCGGCTCCAAAATCACTCCGGCGATCTCTTCGCCGACGAGAGCGCACGCTTCAAATGTCTTGCGCATCATCTCGATGTCTCCGAAATGCACATGACGGAAGCCGGGAATCATCGGGAGGAACGGTTTGCGGAATACACCTTTTGCCGTAGCGGACAATGCCCCCAGACTCTTCCCGTGAAATGCTTTGGTCGTCGCGATAAAGGTCGTACGTCCAGTGTGCATTTTCGCGAGCTTGATTGCGGCTTCCACTGTCTCGGTTCCGCTGTTGGCAAAGTAGGCGTACTTCAGGTTGCCGGGTGTAACATCCGCCAAGATTTTGGCCAGCATGGCGCGCAGCGGGTCGAGCAAATCCTGGCTGTGCAGCGGCTGACGATTGAGCTGGTTGATGACCGCCTCCACCACTTTCGGATGCCGATGGCCCACGTTGTAGATCCCGAACCCACCGAGGCAGTCGATGTAGACTTTGCCGTTTACGTCCATGAAGGAGTTGGGACCCGCGTCCTTCCATTCCACTGCGGCAAATTGACCATCCTTGGTCACGGATTTGCGGTAGCCGAGGAAGCCTGGATTGACGTGGTCGCGGAAATTCTCCACCGTCTGGCGAGTTACCCATGCGGCTTCGTCCTTGGTGATTTCGTCTTTGGCGATCAGGTCGAGCACCTGCTGCGTATAGGCATAAACATCTGCATATTGTTCATTCACTTTTGCATTCTCCACTGCTTTACTCATGTTGTTGTCCTCCTGATTTCTTTTCGTCATTAGTTCTCAAACCATCCGGTGGGCTGGACGGCCATATTGATATTGATTTGCTTCACTTCGGTGTATTCGTCAAAGCCGAACGTACCGAGACCGCGGCCGATTCCGCTTTGCTTGTAACCGCCCCAAGGCGCTTCGTTGTACGTTGGGTGGTAGCAGTTGATCCAGGTAATGCCTGCGCGCAGCTTCTTGATCACGCGCATGGCCTTGGCGCCATCCTGCGTAAATACACCGCCAGCCAGGCCGTACACCGTATCGTTGGCAATGCGAATGGCATCCGCTTCATCCTTGAATCGCTGGATCGCCAGCACCGGCCCGAAAATTTCCTCCTGGACGATCCTCATGGAAGGCGTCGTGTCGGTGAAAATGGTCGGCTCGACGAAGTAGCCGCTTGCGAGATTGCCCTCCGTGATGCGGTTTCCTCCGCACAAGAGGCGCGCTCCCTCTGATTTGCCCAGTTCGATGTAATGCAGCACCTTTTCCATGTGGGCTTCGCTGACCAGCGGCCCCATCTCTGTGGATGGATCGTCGCCGGCACCGACGCGGATTTTTTTCGCGCGCTCCACCAGCCGCTCCACGAAGCGGTCATGGATGCTGTCTTCCAGCAAGAGGCGGGAACCTGCGGAGCAAACCTGTCCCTGATTGGCGAAAATACCAAACAGCGCATAATCCACCGCGGTTTCAAAATCGGCATCCGCGAAGACGATATTCGGCGATTTGCCTCCCAGCTCCAAGGATATTTTCTTGATGTTGCCTGTAGCGGCTCTCATGATGCTTCGTCCTGTTGCGGTGCCTCCGGTAAACGAGATTTTATCCACGAGGTGGCTTTCTGCCAGCTCGTTGCCCACGGTAGCGCCAGCTCCCAGCACCATGTTGGCAACGCCTTTGGGAATGCCTACTTCCTCGATGATCTCAAACAGCTTGATGGCGGTGACCGGTGTTACTTCGGACGGCTTGAAGACAATCGTATTGCCGGCAGCGAGTGCAGGGGCGATCTTCCATACCCCCATCAGCAGCGGGTAGTTCCACGGTACGATCAAGGCACACACCCCGACCGGTTCGCGCACGACCATCGCTTGGACAGGATCGGCGACATGGTACGTCTGGCCATCCGGCTTGGTAACCATTCCTGCATAGTACCGGAAGCAGGCTGCTGCATCCGCTACGTCGAAAGCTGTTTCCCGAAGCGGTTTGCCATTATCGAGAGTCTCCAGTCGTCCGATTTCGTCTGCCCGCTGCTCCAGCTTGTCAGCGATGGCAAACAGGTAACGCGCTCGCTCTGCTGCAGGCAAATCGGACCATACGCCACTATCGAATGCTTCCCGAGCTACCGAAATGGCATGACGGGCATCCGCCACGTCTCCTTCCGCAGCCAGTGCGATTCCTTCTCCATTAGCGGGATTCACAATCTCACGAGTCTTTTTGCTTTGTGCATCGACCCATTCCCCGTTGATGTACATCTTCAGGTTCATCATGCAATGAATCCTCTCCCTTCTGCTGTTCCGTTCTCAGCAATCTATATGAGCAAATCTCGTGCCAACGTGAAAAAGCTCTGATACCTGCTCTTTTGCTTGGATTTTGCAAGGGTGCATTATGCAAAAAATCATAGATTATGCAGAAATGAATAAATCATAGTGGGTTGAATGTGGCTGCAGTGGGAGAAGCCCATTTCCATTCTCCGCTCCGGGCTGAACCCACCGAACCCAAGGGTGCTTAGACTGTCCGCTCCGCAACGCCCCCCGGGGAAGCGCTAAACGGCGCGCAGCTTGCTTGTAAAAACCATGGATTGGCATGATAGAAATTGATTGCAAGCTTCAACTGCTAGATACCTAAATCAAAACAAATATAGCTCTCCTGCTAAGCGAAGAGACGCTAAGCAAGAGAGCTATCTACTATTCTGTCAGGCTCAATTTTTCATTTTTACTGCTTACCCGCAGCCACTTTCGAAAACTAGGCTTTCATCTTCAACGCCACCAACGCGGCAAAATCATGGATCAGCGTCGCGGCGAGCAAGGATGTGATTTGCGTCGGATCGTACGGAGGGAGCACCTCCACGAGATCGAAGCCGATGTAGTTCAGATCCGTGAGCGAGCGGACCAGCTGCAGTGCTTCGTGGCTGGTGAAGCCTCCGACCTCCAATGTTCCTGTACCGGGAGCGAAGGCGGGATCGACAAAATCAATGTCAAAAGTCAAAAAGCAAGGCGTGTCGCCGATCGCCGCTTTGATCTGACCCACGACGTCATCGAATCCCCGGCTGCGCAGTTCACTGGTCGTGATCACGTTGTACCCGAGCTCGTAGCTGGCTTCCAGATCGCCGGGATGGTTCAGAGTGCCGCGGATGCCGACCTGGAACACTTTGTCCGGCAATAGCAAGTCTTCTTCATAAGCCCGGATAAACGGAGATCCATGCCAGTACTTCTCATCGTAATAGGTATCCCACGTGTCCGTGTGGGAATCGAACTGGATCAAAGCGACCTTGCCATATATTTTCTTGGCCGCTCGCAGGGCAGCCAGCGTAATCGAATGGTCCCCTCCCAACCCGATGGGAACGATGCCCTTTTTCATCAAATCGAGCATGGCCGCTTCCATCAGCTCATAGCTGCGGTGAATATTGTGCGGAATGACGGGAACATCGCCGATATCGATCGCTTGGGTATCTTCAAACGGATAGACCTTGTGCGTCGGATGATAAGGGAATAGCGTCATGGATGCCTGGCGAATCGCTTGGGGTGCAAAACGGGCACCTACGCGAAACGAAGCGGCCGTATCAAATGGCTGGCCCAGAATCGCCACCTTGGCATCTTCTCTATGAGAGGGCAGGCGCATGAACGTGCCTGTCGTGCAAAATTCTGGCTTCACATCGGGTGTCAGTGGATATTGCATGGGTGGGTTTCCTCCGGTTTCCTTTTTAATTGCGGTTGAACACCACCAATTTCATCTCGGTCATTTCTTCAACCGCGTATTTGAGCCCTTCCCGCCCTGTTCCGCTTTCCTTCACACCGCCGTAGGGCATGTGATCGACGCGGAACGTCGGGATATCATTGATCATGACGCCGCCTACATGCAGCTTTTCCGCTGCCATGAGCGCCGTGTGAATATTTTCCGTGTAGATTCCCGCCTGCAGTCCGTAGCGCGAGTCATTGACCAGCGCAATGCCTTCCTCGACTGATGCGATCTTGTTGATCAGTACGATCGGCGCGAAAACCTCCTGGCAGGATACCTTGAGGGCAGGATCTGCCTCGAGCAATACGGTCGGCAGCAGTGCATGGCCCTCCGCTTTGCCTCCGGTAATGACCCGCGCTCCCCTCTGCTTCGCTTCTTCAATCCAGGCCAGGGTGCGATCCACATCCGCCGGGGAGATCAGGGCAGACACATCCGTTTTCGGATCGAGCGGATCGCCCACTACCAGACGATTTGTCGCCCCCATGAATGCTTTTGCAAATTCCTCATACAGATCCTCGTGCACATATACGCGCTGGAGGGAAATGCAGACCTGCCCCTGGAAGGCAAAAGCGCCTTGCACACAGCGGGCGATGATTTTGGAGATATCGACTCCCTTGTCGATGATGACAGCGGCGTTGGAGCCCAGTTCCAGCGTGACCCGCTTCAGCCCTGCCTTGTTGCGGATGCCGATTCCTACTCCAGGGCTTCCCGTAAAGGTCACCATCTGTACGCGTTCATCCGTGACGATCAGGTCACCGACGACGCGGCCGCTTCCCGTCACGACGTTCAGTGCTCCTGCTGGCAGTCCTGCCTCCTGCAGCAGCTCCGCCAAAAAATACGCAGAGAGAGGCGTCTGGGCAGCCGGCTTCAAGACGACGGTATTGCCGGACGCGATAGCCGGACCTACCTTGTGTGCGACCAGATTCATCGGGAAGTTGAACGGCGTGATGGCCCCGATGACGCCGAGAGGTTCCCGAACGGTGTACGCCACGCGATTTTCCCCTCCTGGCGCTGCGTCGAGCGGCAGCGTCTCCCCGTGAATCCGCTTTGCCTCTTCGGCTGCGAACTTGTAGGTTTGGATCGTCCGGGCCACTTCTCCCTTTGCCGTTGTAATCGGCTTCGCTGCCTCCAGCGCGATGATACGCGCAGCTTCTTCGGCACGCGCTTCCATCAGCGACGCGAGCTTTTCCAAAATCGCCGCACGCGCATGCGCCGGGAGCGATCTCATCTTGTCTCTCGCCTGATAGGCTGCTTCGATCGCCGCGTCCACTTCCTCTTTTGTTGCCGCCGGGATTTGCGCGATGGCTTCCCCGCTGTAAGGAGAGGTCAGTGTCACGTACTCAGTTGCTTCCACCCATTCACCGTTGATAAACAAACTCTTTTTATTCATCATGATCACCTTGTTTTTTTGAATGTAGGATTCTCGTCCCAAGCTCAACCTTTGCAAAAAGAGTGCCTCACGCCGAATGGGCGCTGCATCGGCACCAGGATCATGGAGAGCAGGACGGCGATTAAAAACAGCTTGTTTTGCATGCTCCCTTGCCCCTTCCTATTGGCAGGCATTCCCGCCCCTGTTTATTCATTATTGCAAAAGTTATGCCAATATTAAATGCAGAAGTTATTCGGAAACAAGGGACGTATTTATTATGCATTTTTTCATTGTTTATTCATTTTTGCATAATCAGCCCACTAGAAAACTTGGCTTGGCCAATCTTTGGGCGTAGCTTAGTTGCACTTGTACTGGATAAGAATCTAATTCATTCTTATCTGTAAAAGAACAGGAGCAGCCAATGTGGCAGCCCCTGTTTCTCTTCCTTTTCCGGTTACGCCAATTCTGCGAAGACTTCTTCGATAATGTCCAACGCTTCTGCCAGCTGTGCATCGGTGATGACGAGCGGCGAGAGGATGCGAATCACGTTTTTGAAAATGCCGGCGCTGAGTGTGACCACGCCGCGGCGATTGCACTCTGCCACAATCTTGGCGGTCAGCTCGTCAGCGGGTGCCTTGCTTTCCCGATCCAGCACGAGCTCGACCGCGACCATCGCTCCCAATCCGCGTACATCGCCGATGACCGCATGTTTTTGTTGCATCGCCTGAAACCGGGAGATGACAGTCTCACCGATCTGGTTTGCCTTTTGCAGCAGGTTTTCCTCTTCCATCATTTCAATCACTTTCAATGCAGCCACGCATCCGAGGGGGCTACCTCCGTACGTTCCCCCGATCTGGCCTGGCTCAGGGGCATCCATGACCTCAGCGCGTCCCGTCACGGCACTGATTGGCAGCCCGGCCGCGATCGATTTGGACATGGTCATCAGATCAGGTACCACGTCAAAATGCTCCATGGCAAACAACTTGCCCGTACGTCCAAAGCCTGTCTGAATCTCGTCTGCGATGAACAGGATGCCATGCTTTTCGCAAATGGCTTTTACGCCCTGTACGAACGTTTTGGAAGGGACGACGAATCCACCCTCGCCTTGCACTGGTTCCATGATGATCGCCGCCACCTCTTCCGCTGCGACTTCTACGAGGAAGAACTCCTCCAGCTTCTTCAGGAGCTCCTGATCGAGCACCTCTGGCGTCATCCCTTGCGGAGCACGGTAGTAGTACGGATACTGCATTTTGTACACATCTGGAGCAAATGGGCCAAAGCCGTATTTGTACGGCTTCACCTTGCTGGTCAGCGACATCCCGAGGAGTGTGCGCCCATGGAATCCGCGCTCAAAGGAAATGACCGCCTTGCGTCCCGTGTATTTGCGGGCGATCTTGATCGCATTTTCGACCGCCTCTGCCCCGCTGTTCAGGAAAAAGGTCTTCTTGGCGTGCGTACCCGGCGTGATTTGATTCAGCTTTTCTGCCAGTTCCACGTACGGCTCATACATCATGACGTGGAAGCAAGGGTGGATGTATTTGTCCAGCTGTTCTTTCAGCGCCTCTACCACTTTCGGTGGGCAATGCCCTGCATTCAGCGTGCCGATGGCCCCTGCGAAATCGATGAACGTATTTCCGTCCACGTCCGTCAAGAGCGCTCCTTCACCCTTCACAGCAAACGTGGGTACGGTCGTAAACGGACCGCGGGGGACATGCTGCTCTTTTTTGTCCAGCAAGCCCTTTGCTTTTGGCCCAGGGATTGGTGTTTGGATGTTTACATAGCTTCTGGTCGTGCTGCTCACTTGAATCTCCTCCTCATCCTTCGTTCCGCTTCTTCCTATCTGCAAAAAGCATGCCACCTCAGAGCCGTCAATTCACCCAGCCCCGCACGCGCGACGCCTCAGCGAGCCGCTTCACTGCCACCAGATAGACTGCCTTGCGCATGTCTACCTGATAGTGGACCATGGTATCGTACGCCTTTCGGAAGCTTGCCTCCATTTTTTCCCGCAGCAATTTGTCCACGGTCTCCTCATCCCAGTAAAAGCCCTGATTGTTCTGCACCCATTCAAAGTACGAGACTATGACCCCTCCCGAGTTGGCCAGGATGTCGGGAACCACGGTGATGTCCCGCTTCTGCAGGATGGCCTCTGCCTCGGCTGTGGTCGGTCCGTTTGCGGCCTCGATCACGATTTTGCACTGCAGCCGTTCGGCATTTTCAGCGGTGATGACGCCACCGAGAGCGGCGGGAATCAGGATGTCGCAAGGCTGCTCGAGCAATTCCCGGTTGGTGATTGTCTTCTCGAACAGATGGGAAACCGTGCCGAACGAATCGCGGCGCTCCATCATGTGCGGGATGTCCAAGCCGTTCTCGTCGAAGATCGCTCCGTTTGCGTCGCCGATTCCCACGATCTTGGCTCCTTGGGCGTGCAGGAAATGGGCCAGATAGCTGCCCACATTGCCGAAGCCTTGTATGATCACACGCGCTTGCCCGACTTCGATTCCCTTCATGCGGCTGATCAGATTGAAGATATGGTAAAGCCCTTTGGATGTGGCTGTCTCTCTTCCGACCGACCCTCCCAGCGCAAGCGGTTTGCCCGTGATGAAGCCCGGCGATTCAAACTCGCGGATCTCGCTGTATTCATCCATCATCCAGGCCATGATTTGCGGATTGGTGAATACATCGGGAGCGGGAATATCCTTGGTTGGCCCCACAATCTGGCTGACCGCCCGCACGTATCCCCGGCTCAAGCGCTCCAATTCATTCATGCTCATTTGACGCGGATCGCAAATGACGCCGCCTTTTCCTCCTCCGTAGGGGAGCTCGGCGATTCCGCACTTGAGACTCATCCAGCCAGCCAGCGCTTTCACTTCGTCTGCTGTCACCTCCGGATGGAACCGGATGCCTCCCTTGGTCGGGCCCACCGCATCGTTGTGCTGCGCACGGAAGCCTGTGAACACCTCCGTTTTCCCATTGTCCATCCGAACGGGTATCCGCACGGTGAAAAAGCGAAGCGGCTCCGCGAGCAGCTCATAGACCGACTCTGAGTAATGCAGCAGCTCGCATGCTTCCCGCAAATGCAGCTGAAACTCCTTCAGCGGATGATTTTCTTCTGTCTGTATGATTTCTTTGGCTTGCACCGACATGTTAACACCTCATGATTCATTATTTTGATGCCTCGCCTTAGCCCTCATAGCAAGTCATATGCCAAACCGTTCGCTCTGGCCGATTCTTTCGTCCGGATGACGGCTGCTTATTCATTGCTGGGTAAGCTATGCTTTTTTGCATAAAGACTGGTCCCTATGTGCGCTACTCTACTGTCTCGAAAACTCGCAGACAGTGTTCGGGAACGTTTGGCACATCTTTTGCTAGACGAGGAGGCTGCAGCATATTTCAGCAAAGGAGGCTTGTACCCCATGATGGTCTGCTTTACACTTATTGAAACTCGCAGCCGTGCAGCTGGAGGAATGGCTCGATTGCGACTCTACTCCCTCTATAAATGACTGAATTTTTTTTATTGAAAGTCTTCGAATACGCTTACAATCTATCATGCGAAGGGGTTTGATCATGTACAGATCCGCGGAACCAGAGAAAATGCCTACATTAAAAAGAAGCTTGAAGCTGTGGCACGTCATCGTGCTCGGCTTGGGATATTTGACGCCTCTCACCGTTTTTGATACGTATGGGATCGTCACGCAGGAAACGAGCGGCCATGTTCCGACCGCTTATTTGCTCGCACTCGCTGCCATGCTGTTTACGGCTGCCAGCTACGGAAGCATGGTCAAGGAATTTCCGGTAGCGGGCTCCGCCTACTCCTACGCCCGCCAAACGCTCAACCCTCACTTTGGTTTTCTCGTCGGCTGGGTGTCGCTCCTGGATTACGTCTTTTTGCCCATCATCAATGTGCTGCTGGGGACAATCTACCTTTCCGCCGCCTTTCCAAACGTCCCTTCCTGGATCCTCGGCCTGCTGCTCGCCGCGGTCACCACAGGCGTCAATCTGCGCGGCATCAAATCGACGGCCAATTTCAATACGCTGCTCGTCATTTTTCAAGTATTGGTTGTCGGGATCTTCACGGTGTTGGCCATTCAGCATCTGACCGGGACAACCCCAAGCGGCAACGCCTTTCCGGTCACACCGTTTTACGGAGAAGGAATGACTTTCCCTACGCTCATGGCAGGCGCTGCGATTCTGTGTTTCTCGTTTCTGGGCTTTGATGCCGTCACGACCTACACGGAAGAAGCGATAAATCCGATGAAGACCATTCCCCGTGGCATTTTTCTCGTCGCCCTGATCGGCGGCGTCATCTTCATCATTGCTTCTTATTTCACCCAACTGGCTTTTCCGTCCGTTGCGCAGTTCCAAAATCAGGACTCCCCTTCACCGGAGATGTCCATGATCCTTGGCGGGGACTTGTTCCATTCCATATTCGTCGCTGGAAGCATCACGGCCGCGCTCGCTTCGGGGATTGCCTCCCACGCGAGTGCATCCCGCTTGCTGTTCGCCATGGGACGGGAAAACGTGCTGCCCAAAAAGCTGTTCGGCAATCTGCATCCCGTCAAAGGCATTCCCGTCGGCAATGTCCTCTTCATCGGGGCCGTCTCTTTGTCTTCCCTCTTTCTGGATCTGGAGACAGCGCTCGCGTTCATTAATTTTGGCGCGTTGACCGCATTTACTGCCGTCAATCTGTCGGTCTTTGCCCATTACTACATCCGCAAAAAACAGCGTTCGGCCAAAGACACCTTCAAATATTTGATTTCTCCGTTGATTGGGGCCAGCTTCGTCGCCTTCCTCTGGATAAATCTCGACAGCCACGCCCTGACACTCGGGATTGTCTGGACCTTGATCGGCATCGGCTATTTGCTGTTCACCACCAAAGCATTCCGCAAAAGCCCTCCGGTGATCGACTTTGAGGAATCCATCTGATCCATAGGTAAAAAGAGCACTCAACAGCCTGCCTCGGGCCATCGAGTGCTCTTTTTGATTCCAGTGCTATGCAAAAACCGTTCGTTTATTCATTTTTGCATACGCCGGGACGTCTCCCTAGCGAAGAAACTGCCGGTTCCGCGTGCACGAGCAGCTGGCATCGTTTTTGCAACCATTCTCCGATAAGATCGGGATCACAAAATCTATCACGCTGAGGTGACGACCATGTCTTTTGACTATCTGTACGATCAATCGGAGACCATGCTTTCCCGCTATGTGGCGTTTACGACAGACCACAACCGCTATGACCTGGGCCTGTTCTACTCCCAACACTTTGACGGAAAGAGCTTTGTCCTTTCTTTGCAAAATATGCAGTCCGTTCTGATCTCCTCCGATGACATCGCCTTTGACCATGGCTGGATCGACAAGCTGGCCGTCCGAGCGGAAGACGTGGAGGTCGTATCCAGCTTCCTGAAAAAGACGCTCTCTTCCCTATTTAACAACCACGATCTGGATTGAGTGAAAGGAGCTGGATTGATGAAAGTCACATTCGATATCGTGAGCAACTGTCACGGGGTGGTGGAAAGCCTGCTGCTGGAGGAAGGCTCGTATGTCTGCGAGCGCGAGGCTCTCTGTCTGGTGAAGACGAGCGGAGGGAGACTGGTGGAGGTGCCCGCCACGTTCAGCGGATATCTCTGCGGCTATCATGTGAGGATAGGAGATCGGGTCGGGCGGGAAATATGCGTTGCTTCGCTGTCCGAGGATGCCCGGGAGCTCTGTGCCAGCAGCGATTGAAAAGGAGCACCTTTCCGCGACCGAAGTAAAAAGAGGGACGCCTGCGCCGTGCACGGGTCCCTCTTCTTTGTTATCGCAAGTTTTTCTTACTTGATTTCATAGTTCAGCCAAACTGCTTTTTGAGCTCCACATTTGTCGTATAAAGACTGTGCAGCTGCATTATCATGAGCCGTTTCCCAGATCATGTGGGAATAATCATTTTCCCTGATGTGATTGATGCAGGTCTGCAGAAGTCCTTCCCCAATTTTTTGCCCTCTTTCATCTGGGGATACGTATAAATCATAGAGAATCGCCATTCGTTTGGCTTCCAAGGTATTGAACGTAAAGTAGAGAGTGGAAAATCCAACGAGCTGATTCGGTTCTTTTACTGCCACAATCTGGATTCCTTCATAGGGATGCTGGAGCAAGCGCTCAACAATTTTTCTGAGATCCTCTTCACTAGGGCGGGGACATTTGTAGAAGTCGACGATGTACCGATACAGCAATTCAAGAAGCTGTGTGACATCCTCTGCAGCAGCTGGCCGAATATGGATCGCTCCCATTTTGATATCGCCTCCAAATTTTATGGAAATCATCATTTGGAGTTGCAATTCCGGTTCCAGAACATAACAGTCACCAAGAATTCAGGCCTTACAAGATAATGGCCATTGTGAAACCGGGTTCCCCCATAGGTTTCGCAATGGCCATTCGTCACAGTTCAATCACCGGGATCCCGTTCGTCGCGGGTTCAGCTCGACTGGCTTCCCCTTGGAACGAACGAGGGTGTAATATTCATAGCAGCCGATGACGCCAAAATCCCCTTCGATGACCCCAGGATAGGCGCGATTCACCGAATAGACCTGGCTTTGGTGCGCCCGCAATGCTTCTCCCTTTTGCAGTCGGAATCTCGTGATGTCCACCTTTCCAGTAATCGGTACAGCCGGGTTCGGGCCTTTGTCTGGGCAGTGATCGTAATAATGGGGGATGGACACGTAATACAGATCCGGATAATCGTCCGTGGACATTTCGAGCTCTGCCAGCTCTACCGCACGGGTCGTCGCTTTGCAGGTTACAATGTGATCGGGATGTCCCGTCACTCCATCCGGCGGAAAGGTCACGACAACGTCAGGCTGCCAATCCGTGATCGCCTCGCGGATCCTTCCCACCAGCTCATCAAAATCAGCCTCCGCCAGGGATCCGTCCGGGTAGCGAAACAAATCCAGTCGGGAAATTCCCAAGACCTCGGCAGCTTTACCCAGCTCCTGCTCCCGGTGACGAGCCAGCTTTTCACGGCAATCGATTGAATACGGGCCAGTGCGTCCGCCGCAACCCGACGTCACGCAGATCAGGCACGTCATCTGATTCGCCTCTTTGCACTTCGCCAGTGTGCCGCCGCAAGCAAATGATTCATCGTCAGGGTGGGGAAACACTACCATCACTTTTTTCATAAGGCACCTCTTTTACTGTCCGGATTGGCTGTCCAGATACGCCAACCCTTTTGCAATGACACCGTAGATGGGATCGTTCTGCGCATTTTCGATAACGACGTGGGAGGCGTAGCCGTTCACTCGCTCGACCACGATTTTTCTCACCCGATCGTCATTTTGCAGAACGCCTCCCTGCAAAATCATATGGAAAGGCTTGTTTTTCATTTGCAAGCGTTCGATCACGGCACGGGCGGCCAGGGCCAGCTCCTCTCCCGCCGTCTCCAGGATCTGCAGCGCAACAAGGTCTCCCTGGTCTGCTGCCTGACTGACGAGCACAGACAGCTCGCCAACTTTGTCCACCGAATAGTGAGGGCTGTACGTCCAATTAAACAGTTCGTCCACTCTGGCCAGATCGATGAAAGGAAGGAGCCTCTCTTTCAGAACGGTAGGCTCTCCTCTCCCATCCTCGGCTTTGAGTACGGCTGTGATCGCCTTTTTTCCAATCCAGTAGCCGCTGCCTTCGTCACCTACCCGATGGCCCCAGCCGCCTGAGCGCGCCGTTTCCCCGGCTTCATTCACCCCGAACGCAATGGACCCCGTACCTGCGATGACCAGTATTCCTGGCTTGCCTCCGGTGGCACCGAGCAAGGCTGCAAAACCGTCGTTCTCGATAATTAAATGACGGACGCGAATGTGTAACTGTTGCAGGACGCCATGAACCATTTTGGTGATGACCTCGCGATCGTGCTCCGTATCCAGGCCAGCGATGCCAAAAACCGCACACTCCACTTCCCATTGGGTGACCTTTGTCCCCTCATGACCGAGGAGCAGCGTCAGATTGTTTCGCGTCAGGGCATCCTCCAGCGACTGGGATATGGCTTGCATCAGCTCACGGGAAGCAGCTTCCTCCCCGATCCCTTGATAGTTGCAAGAGCCAGAGCGTCCTGTGCCGACTTCCTGTCTGGAACGGTCCACCAGCACGGCCAAGCACTTGGTGCCTCCTCCGTCCACTGCGAGGAGAGGAATCCGCACAGCTGCCATTACCCCACACTCCAATCAGCTATTCTCTGATCCAGCTCTTTCCACATTTGCGCACGGCCCTGCTTCTCCTGTTCGAGCCATTTCGCATCTGACTGCAAGGAAGTGGTGCGCACTTCGATCATTCGTTTGATCTCCTCGGCATTGGGGCCGCCCGGCAGCTTGCGGATCTTGACGAAATGAACCGGGTCCAGCGCGAGACTCAGCTCTTCTGCTGTCATCACCAAGTCTTTTCCGATCACTTCTCGAGCTGCGCGATTCACGAGGTCCAGACTGATCTGGTCTGCCCGCAGCCCCTCTGCCATCGCTTCCTTTACTACCCGGCTCACAATATGATGCGAGTTTCTAAATGACAGACGATCCGTCCGAACAATCGTATCCGCAAGCTCTGTGACCGTCGCAAAGCTTCCTTTGGCTCGCTCCAGCAGCCCTTCCTTGTTTACCTCCATCGTGCCGATGACGCAGGCCATCAGACGATACATCTGCTCGAGCACGGACAGGCTCTTCCACACGTACGGCTGCATGTCATCCTCGGTGTCCACGATGTCGCCGAATGGCGTGTTATGCATCATGGTCAGTACGGCAGCAGCATTGCCCGCGCTGCTCGACAATAGGGAGCGCATGTGCTCAAAGGAAACCGGATTGCGCTTTTGCGGCATGATCGAGCTGATTTGGACATACGGACTTGCAACCTTCAGCACGGCGAATTCCTGCGTGCACCACTGGAGCATATCCTGCACGGTCCGTCCCAGATTGATGGCTGCGAGCTGCACCGCTGTAGCTGCCTCACCCAAATAGTCCGCCCCGCATACCGCATCGTAGGAATTTTCCACCAGTTCATCAAACCCTAGCAATTCTTTCATTCTATCGCGGCTGATGGCAAAGCCGGACGTCGTCAATGCCGCTGCCCCCATCGGACTGCGATTGCATGTGCGATAGGCATTCAGGAGGCGCTGGATGTCACGGCTGAGCAAATCGACTACTGCCATGATGTAATGAGCCATCGTCGTCGGCTGCGCCTGCTGCGTATGGGTGTAACCAATCATGACGGTCTCCGCGTGTTCTTGTGCAAAAAGGAGCAAATGCTCTTTCAGATAGAGCGCAGAACCCAGCGTCACCAGCAGCTTGTCACGCAGCACCATGCGGTAAATGGCGATTCCCATGTCATTGCGGCTGCGTGCGAGGTGCAGATTGCCTGCCACATCTGGGGCCAATTCCAGCAGACGGCTCTCTACCTGAAAGAACAAATCTTCAAACTGCCCGGTATAGGCGGAGCGGCGCAGCTCTTCCATCTCAATGCCTACGAGGGAGCGAGCGATTGCCTTCGCCTCGTCTTCCGTGAGTAGCTCCTGTTCGCGCAGCATGATCAAATGAGCCTTGTTGATGGCCATCATCGGCCCTAGGAGATGATTTTTTGCCTCGTTAAAAGCAGGCTCGAGGACTGCCTCCACATAGGTCTTTCCCGGGAAACGTTCTCCCTCCTGCTGAAAAATGCGTTCTCTGAAATCCATCGTCTTGCATCTCCTTTTCTGCCCATTCATTTGCGACTCTCTACGTATGAAGTCCACGAAGGGAAAGAGGCGGCAACTCCACTGCCCCTCTCCCCCGTGGTGAAATGTCTTACTGGTGGAGACTCACCATGTTGACAAACATCCGGATCGCTCCAGGAACCAAAGCTGGGATTTCGCGGTACCAGACGAGCGAGCTGTAGGTGTAGGTTCCTTTGCCATACTTGGCAGAAAGGAACGTGCCGGTAAACTCTTTTTCGCCAGCGTCGCCATTGGAAATCAGCTCGGTGTACTCATCCCCCCACTGGGCAGGGTTGTAAGCCGAGCGGTCCTGGATCCAGTTGTTCCAGTCTTGCTCCGTAATCTTGTTTGGCGTGTTGAAAATCGGATGATCCGGCGCCAGCATCGTCACTTTGGAATTTTCATCGGTTACCCGCCACTGAATCAGCGGTTCCCCGATTTTGATCGGATACGGTGCGAGCTCAGGCTTCCACTTGTCTTCCGGCTTGTGGTACTGGACGACCAGATTTCCGCCGTTCTCTACATACTTCATCAATCGTGCGTTGCTCGGAATCAGCTCTGGACGGAATCCGTATGCGCGGATGCCCAGAACAATGGTGTCGTATTGGCTCAGATCGCCCGACTCAATTTCCTTCGCCGTCAGATTGGTCACTTGCACACCCAGCTGCTGCAAGTATTGATCGATGTTGTCAAAACCGCTGGATACATAGCCGACCTTGAGTCCTTCAGGAACTTTTAGGTCAAACGCCTGAATGGACAGCTCTGCCGGCTGGACGAAATACGTCGTGCCGATGTGTGCATAACGGATGACCTGCGCCCCATCTCTGCTTTCTTTTCCTCCGCCGGTTGCAACAGCTGTTACCTTGTACGAATCCGGCTTGACGGAAGATGCAGCCTTTACAGTGAACGCCACGGATTTGGTTTCCCCTTTTGCAGCGAAATCAAGCGGCGCCGCCTTTGGCTCTACCGTCCATCCCTTTGGCACTTCGAGGGCAATATTCGCCTGGGCTGCACCAGGGTTGTAGTTTTTCACGGTTACCTTGACAGGGATAGGGTCCTCTGGCTTCAAGGTATTCAATACGGTCGCATTTGGACTGAGCGTCATCGCAAATGCGGGCAGCACGGCGACGGCATCGGTCGGCACGGCGTGACTGGAAGCTGTCGAGCCCGAGAAGCTGTAGGACACATCTGCCGTTAAAGCTGGTGCCGCATACGGCTGGAACAGAGCGGCATCAGCTGGTACCGTCACGCTGTACGTCGTCTTTACCGTCTGATTGTATCCGAGCTGGTTAAAGCTGGTCGTCCCCTCTGGGGTTGCCTTCCAGCCCTTTGGCACATTCAGCTTCAGGTTCACATTGCCCAGCTTGACCTGACCGCCGTTGTAAGCCGTCACCGTCACTTTTGTCGTTTGTCCGGCGACCAGCTCGCCCGTCTCCGGCTTCACTTTGGTCACGAGCGACAACGCTTCGGCACTGGCTTTGTTCAGCTGAGCGGCTTTGACGTCCAGCCGGTGAAGCAAATCGGTCTTGGTGTCCGCGGACAGCTTGGATGCCTGCACATCCGCTGTCGCCCTCCGGACGTCCGCGATCATGTCGTGCACTTCTTTGGCCACATTGCCAAAGTGCGGATAGGCAGCGATGACCTCATCGGCATCTTTTTGCAGCTTTTGCAAATCGCCGGCGATTTTGCCTCCACCGGATTGACCCGCTACTTCTTTGGCCAAATCGGTAAACGTATAAGCGATTCCATCGAAAAAGTCCGTTTCCTTGCTTTTGCCCGATGCGACAGACTGGTCGAGCTTGTAATAACTGTAGCTCGGCCCTTCATCGTAATGGCGCCCCATCCCCTGGCTCTTGTGCATGAACCGGGATTCTTCGCCGAGCTGCACGTACGATGCGCCGTAGATTTCATCGTAGGAGCCGACCGGGACGCTCACTGTATAATCATTTTCTTTTGCCGGCAGATACAGCTTCTTCACCTGCCATGGCGTGATGCCTTCCTTCAATTGTTCGGGGAAGACTGTCGGGTCTGCGGCGTCTTTGTATGCGCGCACCGTGATGACATTGATAGCCCGATGATGGCCATGTGTAGACGGCTCATTCAGAAATGCGGGAATCACCACATCTGGCCGCAGCGTGCGGATTTTGCGGATCAGCCGTTCATACGCGACGTCTTCTCCCCATTTTTCCAGAGTCTCGTCCGGACTTTTGGAAAAACCGAAGTCGAAGATCGGGTCGTTGATTTTCTCGCTGAGATTCTCCAGATGGATGTTCGTGATTTTGGAAGCTTCCTGCAGTTCGCGCGTGCGGATGATGCCGAGCGCGTTGCCCAGCTCGCTGCCGATCTCGTTTTGGCCACCTTCGCCCCGATTGGCAATGATACTGGACGTGTCCACACCTTTTCCCAGAGACAAATAGGCGAGCGTCGCACTGTGCTCGTCATCCGGATGGGCGCCGGTGTTCATGGCACTGGCGATCGTGGTCAGCGGTTTGATCGCTTTCCAGAGATCGACAATCCCCCGGTCGGCATGGGCTGTCTGGGGCGCAAGCGGCAATACCAGACTGCCTACGAGCGCCGCCGCTGTCGTGAGAGTGTACAGCTTGGCAAGTTTCCCCTTTCTCAATGAACCTTCCTCCATTCCCTACTCAGATTGATGTCTATATCAATCACGGCATCCCCTGCTAGTATTTCCTGCTGCCGCCATGGATTGACCCACGGAAGAAGTGCGCGTTGCAGGCGATGGCTCCGCCCCCGGGCGAACCATCGTCTCTGCATGTGGCTACACGGCCGTACCTGCCTTGTCGCCGCCCAGCTTTCTGGAAATGAAGAGCACCACAATGATGACGATAATCTGAAGCACACCGTACGCGCACGCTGTTCCAAACTCGAAATTGTACATGCGCTGGAAGACGGCTACGGACAGCGGAGTCGTACTCGGTGTAAAGATGAGGATGGAAGCGACAAATTCACCGATACACTGGACAAATGCCAGGAGCGTCCCTGCGAGAATCCCCCCCAGCGCCATCGGGAAGACCACCCTCCGGAAGCTGTACCACCAGGAAGCGCCCAGATTGCGTGCTGCCTCTTCTACAGATGGGTCCATTTGCATCAGGGTCGCAGAAGTGGAGCGGAACACCAGCGGCAGATGCCGGACAAAATAAGCCAGCGGGATGATCCAGAAAGTCCCGATCAGTACCTGTCCAAAGCTGAAGGCCGTAGGTTCGCTGAAAGCGGCAATCAGGTTGACGGCAACGACCGTTCCCGGCAAGGCCCAAGGCAGCATGATCAGCACGTCCAGCAGTGTTTTACCGCGGAATTTGAGCCGGACCATGGAATAGGCCGCCGCCACCCCGAACAGGACGATACCGATACAAGCGATCGCAGATAGCTGCAAGCTGTTCATGATCGGACGCCAGGTTTTGCTGTCTGTAAACAAGTCCAGATAATGATCAAGCGTGTACGCAGGAGGCAATATTTGCACCGTCCAGGTACCGTCGACAGAGAAAGAAATCAGTACCAGCACGAGAATTGGCAGCATCAGAATGATCGTGCCGATAAAAGACAGCACCATCGCGATGTACCGGACCGCTTTGCTCTTGATCTCCGTACGGTGCACGCTAACCCCTTTGCTCAGGTTCTGGTAGTTGCGCACGCCCTGATACCAACGCATGATCAAAAGAAAGAGAACCGAGACAATCGACAGGATTGTGGACTGCGTCGCGGCCATGTCCAAATCCCCATTGGTTCTGGAAAGGTAAATCTGCATGGTCATCGTCCGGTCGATTCCGAAGATGAGCGGTGCCGTGTAGGATGCCATCGACACCATGAAGACGAGCAAGGATGACGCGACCATCGCCGGTGTCAGCATCGGCAAAATCACGCGTCTCCAGATGGTAAAGCGGTTTGCCCCAAGACTGGCGGCTGCTTCTTCCAAAGAAGGATCGAGCCCTTTAATCGCTGCGGTTGCGGTCATGAAAAAGTAGGTGTACATCGTAAACGTGTGTACGACTACGACACCCCAAAAGCCCTTTAACGAAAATGGAACCTGTGCAAGACCCAGCAGTTCCTTGATCGCCCGTGGAAAAATTCCGCTCTCCCCGTACAGAAAGGTAAAGGAAAGCACGCCAATGAGCGGAGGCAGCGCCATCGGGACGAGTGCGAGGACAGAAAGGATTTTTCTGCCCGGGAATTCGTAGCGCTCCAGCAGAAACGCCATGGTCACGCCAACGATCCCGCAGGAAATCACGCTCAGGATCGAGATGTAAATGCTGGTCCACAGCGCCTCCAGATTGGCTGTATGCTCCAGGCTGAAAAAGCGCGTGTAGTTTTTCCAGGTGATGACATCGTCGATTTTGATGCTCGCAATGAATGTTTCAAACAGCGGATAGATCACATAGGCAAGCAAAATCAAAAAGAGTGGCGAAACGAGCACGTAGACAAAGGAAGGTGAAGCCATGATGGATCTGCGTCTGGTCGCTGCCGGCGCTTGCTGCAATTCTGCTTTCACTCGACTCTCCCTCCTTATCCAGCAAAATAGATGCTCTCTTTCGGTATGTGCAGCCCGATCGTATCTCCACGCTGCTTGACTTGTCTTCCCAGATTGATGGACATGCTGCGCAGCTGCTCATCGCCTACCTGGGTGACGTAATTGACGCATGCTCCCGTGAATTCAGCCAGAACGACAGAACCTGTGACGGTGTTCACTCCTTCAGCCGCAGGGCTTTCCTGCACGGATTCCGGACGAATGGAGAGCGTCACTTTTTCTCCCGCCGCCAGCTTGGCCTGCGGAGATGCGTTCTGCTTGTGGCCGCGCAGGACCTGTCCGGATGAGATCCTCACTTGTACCTCGTCCCCTTCGATGCCGACTACGGTGGCATCCCAGAGATTCGTCTCCCCGATGAAAGAGGCGACAAAGCGGTTAACAGGGCGGTGATAGATTTCGTGCGGCGTGCCGATCTGCTGCACCTCACCGCTCTGCATCACCATGATCCGATCGGACATGGACATCGCTTCCGCCTGATCGTGCGTGACGTAAATGGTCGTGATCCCCAGCTCCAGCTGAAGTCTCTTAATCTCAAAACGGGTCTCTTCCCGAAGCTTTGCATCCAGATTGGACAGCGGCTCATCCAACAGCAGAATCTGCGGCTCGATGACCAGCGCCCTAGCCAATGCAACCCGCTGCTGCTGCCCGCCGGATAGCTGATCGATCCTGCGATCGCCGTACCCTTCCAGCCGCACCAGCTTCATCATCCGCTCCACGCGCTCCTTGGTTTCCGCTTTGGAGACGCTGCGCACCTGCAGGCCAAAGGCGATATTCTCAAAGACGGTCATGTGCGGGAACAAGGCGTAGTTTTGAAAAACCATCCCGGTGTTTCGTTTATGGGGAGGCACGGAAGTAACCTCCTGATTGCCGAAGCGAATCTGCCCAGCTGACGGATAATAAAAGCCCGCGATCATCCGCAGAGTCGTCGTTTTCCCGCAGCCGCTGGGGCCGAGGAAGGTGAAGAACTCGCCCGACTCGATATGGATGTGAACATCTTCCACTCCTTTTGCTGTGCCAAAGCGTTTGTGAACGTGCTCCAGTGTTACGCTGCTCATCCGATTTTGTGTCCTCCTTCGTGGCAAGTCGTGGCAAGCGAGCTAGAAGTGACTAGACGGAAAGGAACACTCCTTCCCGTCTAGCAGGGTCATTACTTCTTGCCTTTGCCCTTGATGTTTTCATCCCAATGCTGCATCCATTCCTTTTCCTTCGCGGCCATTACACCCCAGTCGAGATCCAGTGGCTTCAGCTCCAGATTTTTCATGAAATCAGGCAGATCTTCCTTGCTGATATCGGTGCGAGATGGGAATTGGAAGCGCTCCTTCGCCAATTGGGAGGCGATTTCCGGGCTCATCAAGAATTCCATGAAGTTTTTCGCTGCATCGAGGTTTTTCGCGCCTTTCACCAGTGCGACACCGTCTACGAGGATCGGTGCGCCGCTCTTCGGATAGACGAAGTCATACGGATGGTTGTTCTTTTTGCTTTGCAAAAGAATGTCTTGCAGGTTCCAAAGGGAGATCACGCCTTCCTGACGGTCCATCTTGAGGTAGAGGTTGGTCGGGTCTTGCGTGTATTCCTTTGTGTTGGCATCCAGCTTCATCAGCCAGTCATAGCCTTTTTCAGGAGTATCCGCGCCTTGGCGGTAAATCATGGCCGAATAAATGGTGCGCATCGTTCCGGAAGGCAGAACGTTGCGGATGACGATTTTGTCTTTGTACTTCGGATCGATCAATTCGTCCCAATCTTGCGGCACTTCTTCCGGTTTCAGGGCTTGCGAGTTGTACATGATGACCTCTGGCAGCAGCATCTCACCGTACCAGCGATCTTGCGAGTCTTTGTACAGATCGGGAACCTTGTCAGCAAACGTCGGCTTGTACGGTTCCAGGAGACCTTCGTCAGCAGCGGTGCTCAGAGCGGATTGAGTACCGCCCCACCAGAAATCAGCTTGCGGGTTGGCTTTTTCCGCACGCACGCGCTCCAGGATTTGCTGGGCGCCCATTTCCAGTGTTTCCACTTCGATATTCGGGTATTTTTCCTTGAATTTCGGCAGCACGACCTCAAAGATGTTTTTGTCGCGGCCGGTGTAAATGATCAGCTTTTGCGGGTCGCCTGAAGCAGCTGGCGTGGCCGCAGGCTGCGAAGACGGCTGGGCAGAGCCTTGGCCGCCAGCATTATTGTTATCTGCGGGCTTTGCTTCCTGGCCTCCGCCGGAGCATGCCGCTACCGTCAGTGCCAAGGAGCCGGCGAACATCCCTTGCATCCATTTTTTCAACTTGCTGTTTGCCTTTCTCAAAATTACTCCCCCTCTTTTTTTTCACTCTTTGTCCAGCAGTCTTGTGGACGGAAACGCTTCCAGAACGCTGTGTACAGCGCCAATCAGCCCCGCCTGTTCACCGAGGCTCGCCTTTTCGAGACGAGGAACCTCTGGCACCCATTCGGTCAGCCAATCGTGAATTCGCTTCACCCCTTCTTCGTCGACATGGACCATCTCCCCACTCAGGATCAATAGCTCAGGGTTCAGTACGCTGATGATGTTTGCCATTCCGTACGCCCAGTGCCTGTAAACGTCCACGAGCAATTGCTGTGCCTCGGCGTCCTGCGGCGCGCGGCGGATGAGCTCTATAATGACACTCGACCCCTCCTGAAGGTCTGAGAGTAATCCCTTTGCTTGCTGCATAATCCCTGGGACAGAATAATGGGTCTCAAAGACTCCTGCTGCTCGCTTAATGCGATTATGTACCGGCCCGATCATCATGAAGCCGATTTCACCAGCCGCTTCTCTGCACCCCCGGTAAAATTGACCGTCCAGAATGATGCCGGAGCCTATGCCTGTTCCTACGTACATATAGACGACATTGCTATGTCCGACGCCCACTCCACGTACGTATTCGCCCAAAGTCATCATATTCACGTCGTTGTCGATGATGACGGGCAACCCCAGGCGCGCCTCAATCGTTTGCTGAATCGGCGAACCCATCCACCCCGTGCTCGGCGAAAAACTGACCGTCCCGCTGTTGCGCTGGGTCACGCCCTGTACGCCTACCCCCATGCCCAGCAGCCTGTCGCGGGCAATGCCGCTTTTCTCCAGCAGTCTTTCCAGACCCGCTGCCAGATCCTCGATGACGGTCTCGCCATTGTCCGGCTGTGCTAGTCGCTTGCTGAAGCGAGCCAGAAACTCCCCCCTCAGGTCAGCGATCGCCATTTCCAGAGTCGAGCCATCAAAGATCGCACCCACGATGGCGTATGCCTGGTAATTGTACTCCAGCAGGATCGGCTTTCGTCCTCCTTTGGACTCCCCTATCCCCACTTCGTACAGCAACCCTTCCTGAATCATTTCATCGACAAGTGAAGATACGCATGGACGACTGAGCTGCGTTTGCTTGGAGATGTCGGCGCGGGAAATCTGACCATGCATGATGACCTGCTGCAGAACTTCTTCCTTGTTCAGGTTTTTTACCCGTTTGCTGCTGCCCGTTTTCTTTGGAACACGCACGCCTCGTCACTCACCACCATGCAGTTAGTTAAGTTTACTAACAAAGTTATCCAAATTATACCTGCCCATTCGCGAATAGTCAAACTATTTACACCTATCTGAATTGGGGTTTTTGGATAATCCATACAAAATCGTGCAGCTACTCCTCTATGCTGCACTTCTTCCACTCCATCACTCCGCTGTTGCGCTAACCCGTTATCTCGCGCGTTTGAATACTCATGAGGGAGCACGCAGTCGAGGAGGAATCCTATGCCAAAGCACGGATTTTCGATCATTACCTGCACCAACCGTCCACCCTTCATACACAGCATCTTTCGCCATTATAAAAATCAAATCGGAGTCTACAAAGAACTCATCATCGTCCTGAATCATAATTCTATGAGCGTAAAACGCTATCGAGCTTAAGCCAAGCGATTTCCAAACGTGCGGGTCTACCAACTTCCGCAGCTGCGCGGGTCTTTCCAGGGGGAACTCTCTGTTTTCGGAAACATGTATTCCAGCACGTCCGGTTTCCCCATCGTTCCCTCGGCGAAGACGGCGGCTTTATTGGGAGATGCAAAAAAAAAGGGAATCTGCGTTTATTCGGGAGCCAAATTGCTGTCTCAACCGCATAGATGTATCGACTACACCCGTCATTTTCGAAAATGGGTGAACGGAAGATGAGCAGACCCAATCTGCCGTCTACTCATGGCTTCCTCAGATATGAAAAAAACGGCTGCCTTCAAAGGCAACCGTTTTTCCACTGTATAGGTGCTGTGACCTTATCTTTTTCCGGATTCAGCAAGCGTCGGTTCCGCTTTTTCTTCTCCGCTTTTGCCCAGCTCGTGCTTGATGAACAAGTATCGCTCGATCTCACGCAGCAGGAGGAACAGCGATGCACGCGTCTCGAATTCTTCTCGGGAAGTCGGCAGGCCAGTCTCTTTGATCTCGTGACGCATGACCCGCAGCTGATCCAGAAAACGATACGCGGTATTTCCCGGATGCACCGAGTCACTGAGCCTCTCCAAAAAGTCGGCAATCTGGTGGCCTTGGGGCACCTGGATATCCAGCGTCGAGACGATCGGCATCATTCGCTCCAGCTGTTCAAACTGTTTGTCACGCATGACGAAATACTGGTAGTACGGATCCTCATCCCGTTTCCCCAAGCGATTGTCCACGGAGCGCGACGCGAGCTGTCTCGCCTTGCTGAGCAGCCCTGGCGTCTGAATCATCTCATGTCCGTCCCAGTCGCTCTCTCCATGCCGCAAATAATACGTAAACTCCTTGAGGATTTTGATGAAGTTCTTTTCCACCTCATCCTGCATCGCTTTCAATTCTTTATCCAGGCTCGGCATATACAGGTTGACGATCAGGGCTACTCCCATACCGATGAGCAGCAAGGCCAGCTCATTTGTAATCAGCGCTGCGTCCATCCGCTGAGACGAGTAGAGGTGGAATATGACAACCATGCTGGTGATAAACCCTTCCTGAATGCCAAAGCGTACGGCAATCGGTAAAAAAATGAGTATCGCCAGCATAATCGCAAGGGGGGAATAGCCGATCAGCGCGAATAACGCCATCCCAATCCCCAGTCCAAGCAAGCTCGCCAAGAGCCGGTTGACGACCGTGCGAAACGACTGTTTGACGGTCACTTGAATGCACAAGATCGTAATGATTCCGGCCGAAGCGGGAAACATCAGGTCAAACTGCTGGGCGAGCAAGATGGATACAGCCGTTCCGATGGCTGTTTTCAATGTTCGATAGCCGATTTTGAGTGATAGAATTCTCAGTCTTGCTCCCCTCCATGCTAATAAAGCATTTCTTAGTCCCATTCTTCCTTATACACTGTACCAAAAAGTGTTTGGGAACCAAAGTTAAGACTTTGTTACAAGAAAAAGCGGTCACCCTCATGATGAGGCAACCGCTTTACAGCTTTTTCCCGCATTTTGAGCAATATTGAAAGTCCCGCTTGACGCCTGCTCCGCAATACGGACAAAATGCCTTCGAATCAGACTCCTCTTGCTCCGCCATGCTCTGCGCGGCTTCCTCGCCAAATCGCAGGTTGAGAGGATCACTCTCCTCCCTGGAATCCGTTATATCAAACAGGGACATTCTCTGTTTGGAAGTCGCATTCTTGTAATGGTAGACGGCTTGAAAGATTCCGATCGCGACAAAGAGAATGCCGAACGCCGGAAAGATGAATCCAATCGGAAACGGAGCGTCACGCGTGATCGAGAATGCGATGACTGTCCAGAAGATCCCGAAGACCGAGACGACGATACTGCCTGCCGCTCCCATCGCGGATGGTCCTCGGCCGGGCTTGATGCTTTTCATAGTGATTCCTCCTACTCTCTTTCCTCCTCGATAGGGGCATGTGTGAGGATGTTTACGAGCTTCCCAAACGGATCCCGAACGAAGAAACGGCGAACCCCCCATGGCTCATCTGCTGGTCCGTATTCGACGGGAAATCCGGCCTGTCTCACACGTTTCAAGGCGGCCTCAACATCATCTACCTCCACGGACAAATCCGGTGTAGGCGAGTCCGAACCGCCTTGGGAGGCGAAGCTGATTTGAACGCTCATTTCTTCCCATGACCCGTAAGTAACGATCCACCCATGATCCATGACGACATCCAAACCAAGCACATCCTGATAGAAGCTTTTCGCTGCAGCGACGTTCCGGGTATCAATATTGGCAACGATGCGTTTGACCTTCATGTGGACCTCCATTATTTTTTCAGTCGTTTTCTGTCAGAAAACACTAGGAGCTTCAGGGCTTTTCCTGCTCTTTTTGCAGTTCTAAAAAGCTGAGCCATTTTCCGGTGTGAGCGTCGACGACTCCCGATTCCCCGACAAGGCGGTAAACAAGCATGATTCGGTAATACTCGGGAAAATATTTCGGCCGGTAATACGTAAGCATCCAGCGCTTATTCTCCAGCTCCGCTTTTCTTGCAACTTCTGGAGCAACAATCCCTGCCCCCAACTGGTTGACATGAAGCGGCTTGCTATTCCCATAGCTGCTCAGGTACTCAGCTTCGCCCGTCATGATATTTACGAAAACCTCCATGTAGGCATTCTCGATGGGTACACCATCATTCATCCACCCGAATTTGACTTTGTAGTATCCTCCCATTTCTATCATATGCTTTGTGTCTTTTTGATACGTCAACGGCTCCATTACATAGATTTCTCCCAGTCTATTTCCATAGAGGGTCTTTACGAGCTTTATTGCCCTTACCTCTGCCAACGCGTAGGGGATCCCCTCCGCTTTGACAGGCACGTCGTCTGAGCCCTCCGCTAAGTATTCCATGATTTCACCATTGGCCTTTAGAAGGAGCTTGATCGGGTTCTTTTTCTTAACGCTCTTGTCTAGCGAGATTACGGTAAAGCTCCAGTTGTCTAAACTCATTCCGTTACTTTCGACACGATAGACTCCTGGAAAATGGCTCATATATTTCTCTGCGAGTATTTGTGCTTCCTGTTGAGTACCTAGTCTCGTCTTCGCTACATCCTCGGTAGGAAATGTTTTTCCTAGGGTTTGTAACCGTTTTTCAGCTGGCGGTTTTCCTGTTTCGTTAATGACTGCTCCACTTAATGCATCCACGAATTGAGGGTCTGTATCCCTGTAACCATACACAAGCCGGTACTGTCCCTTATCGGTATCGAGCCTAGTAATGGGGGAAAGCTCCATATTGATGAGCGCTGGAGTGACACGTTCCAAAAAGAGTGCTTCCGCTTCTTTTTCGGAGATCACCGGTTTGACTGCTGGCAATTCGCCTTCATCCCAATCACGGTAAAACTTCTCAATTTCTCCCGATGGAGTTACGATCAGTTCAAATCCATTTTCTATGAACGGGATACCATTTTCGATTCTGGTAAATGTGAAAACATGCTTTGATGATTGATAGAGACTGGAAGAGAGGAGATGCTTAAACTCATTTGGCTCTGATAGTTTTTCTAGTTCTTTTCCATCAATCGCCCGCTGCATAAATTGTTTGGCTTTTTCCAACGCCACTTCCTCGCTTACTTGAGCATTCGTCACGCCTGAAGTGCTTCCGTAGGACAAAAGAATTCCTGTACTTGCATCAATGTAAGCAATAAATGAACTCCCCTTTTTATTGCTCCAGGCCAGCTTCCAAAGCGGTTGGTCGTGATAATCGTTATATTCACCGAGGAGTTGGGCACGTACCAATTTATGATCGTCAGAAATCTCTACCCACTTTTTGGCCGCGCGAATAGCCTCATCCTGAGTGATCGATTCGGTCTTTTTTAGCTCTGCAGCATACGTAAGGAAAGACTCCCCCCCACCGCTCTGTAGAACAAGAGTCGACCCTAAAAGAACGGCAAAGGATAATCGGATGAACTTTTTCTGGCATTTTTGTTTTCCTTTCATTCAGGTACTCCCCTCCCACTGGGACACTCCACCCATTTTACCATTAATTTGGAAAATAATAGACAAAAAAAGATCTGCCCTACGATACTCTCGCAGGCAGACCTTTTTCTCCACATCATTCTTTTACACTTCCAGCATCTTGCCGAGCGACTCGACATTCAGCACGTTCCCTACGAGGAAGTTGCCGAACTCGCCGAAGCGCGCGCTCACTTCATCAAAGCGCATTTCATATACGATGTGCTTGAATTCCAGCGGATCGTTGGCAAACAGGGTGACGCCCCACTCCCAATCGTCGAAACCGACGGAGCCGCCGATGATTTGCTTTACTTTTCCTGCATATTTGCGGCCGATCATGCCGTGGGAACGCATCATTTCCTGGCGCTCTTGCATGGTCAGCATGTACCAGTTATCTTGCAGGTCACGCTTTTTGTTCATCGGATAGAAGCAAATGTGCTCCCATTTAGGCAGAATCGGGTACAGACGGTCGCGCACATGCGGATTCGCCTTTGGATCCTCACCCGGGTTGTTGACGTAGTTGCTCAGCTCTACGACAGACACATAGGAGTACGGAGCCTCTGTGTATGTGGCAAAACGGGTCTTGTTGAACGCCGTTTTGATTTCATCCAGCTCTTGCATGGTAGGGCGCAGGAACATGAACACCAGGTCAGCCTTGTGTCCCAGGATGGAGTACACAGCGGTGCTGCCTTGGTTTTCTCCTTCATTTGCTTCCCACGTGCGGATCAGGGCGTTCAGCTCGTCCAACGCTGCTTGGCGCTCCTGTTCAGATGCCGCTCTCCATTTTTCCCAATTGATGGTGCGGAAATTATGATACGTATACCAACCTTCCAATGTAAGCAACGCTTCATTTGCGCTCACCGAAAATCAGCTCCTTTGAAATATCTGGTTATCCCGACTGCAACATTCCCAGTATAGCATAAGGAACACGCCGGTATTCGGAACAGATTGGTGAACAAGCGTTCTTTGGGTTTGGTCAGTTTCGCGTCTTCGCAGAGAGGGCAGCCGCTGCTTCCACGTCCACGATGACGGTCACATCCGGATGCTGCTGCAAGAGGGATGCCGGTACGTCCGAGGTCATTTCACCTTCCAGCATGTGCTGCACGGCCTCGGCCTTGGCTTTTCCGCTCGCGAGCAAGACAATTTTCTTGGCCGAAAGAATCGTCCGGATGCCCATGGAGATCGCCTGAGTCGGCACTTCTTCAATGGTATCAAAGTAACGGGCATTCGCCTCGATCGTGCTACTTGTCAGCTGGACGACACGTGTAGTCGTGTCCTTCGCGGAGCCGGGCTCATTAAAGCCGATGTGGCCGTTGTTCCCGATGCCGAGCACTTGAATGTCGATTCCTCCTGCGGCAGCGATCGCCTGCTCGTACCGCTTGCACTCCGCTCCGAGATCCGCGGCATCCCCATGTGGAACGTTTGTTTTTTCCCTTGGAAGGTTGATGTGATCGAACAGGTTTTCATCCATGTACGCCCGATAGCTCTGCGGATGTTGACCGGACAGCCCGACATACTCGTCCAGATTAAAGCTGGACGCCTGAGAAAAATCAACGCCCTCTTTTTGATGAATCGCAATCAGTTCCCGATACATCCCCACGGGAGTCCCGCCCGTCGCCAGCCCCAAAACCGTGTCCGGGCGTTGCTTGACTTCATCTGCGATCAATCGCGCAGCCTGCTTGCTCAGGTCGTCATAGTCTTTTGTGATGACAAGCTTCATCCTTCTATTCACTCCTGTTAATATTTTCGCTCGAGGACCGCTTTGGCAGTCCGCTCTTTGTACGTCAGCGCTTTTTCCTTGTTCTGCATCGTCAGTGCCGTGGCAATGACGTCGAGGACGTGCAGCTGTGCCATTTTCGCGGCCAGTGAGCCACCCTGCAGCGGTCCTTCCTGAGCAGCTGTCAGCAGCGTGATATCCGCTACATTGGTGATCGGCGAGCGGCGGTAATGCGTGATGCAGACGGCCGTTGCCCCTGCCTCCTTTGCCACCTTCAGCGAGTCGATCGTATCCTTCGTGCTCCCGGAAACCGACAGCCCCACTGCCACATCCCCTGGCCCCAGCGTCGCCGCTGCCATCGCCTGCAGATGGGATTCTGTGAAGGCATCCACGCGAAGGCCAATTCGCAGGCAGGTGTACTTGGCATCCTGAGCCGTCATGGCCGAGGTGCCCACGCCGTAAAAATGAATCGTGCCTGCTGTGTTCAGGAGCTCCACGCAACGCTCCAATTGCTCCATGTCAAACAGAGCGTTTGTATCTTCAATGGCTTGACGATTCGTCGCCGTGACCTTCTTCGCGATGATTCCCAATGAATCGTCCTCGCCTACCTCGCCGTGCAAGTTTTTCACTGGATTCACGAGCTCCTGTGCCAACGCCAGCTTGAATTCCTGATAGCCGCGAAACCCGATCTTTCTGCAAAAGCGCAGGACAGTGGTCTCGCCCACTTCCGCCTTTTCCGCCAGATCAATCACGGAGGCGTAGATGACACTCTCGGTCTGCGTCAGCACGATCTGCGCCACTTTTTGCTCGGACCTGGTAAAGGACGGCAGCAAGCTCTGAATCTGCAGAAGTGTATTTGTTTTGACGTTCGCAACAGAGTTGGCATCCAGTTCTTCCTCCTGTTGTTTTCCCATGTACTGTCCACCTCCAAGTAAAGAACCCTGTCTCGCGCTGTTCCATTCCATACGAAAAAAAGGCTGTAGTTTTCTACAGCCATTATACACAAAAAGGAGCGATCCGCCACATTTTAAAAATAAAGCGGATGTTTTCTCCGATATTATTATTTTCCAGTCCCCTGCCTTCAGCATGCCCTAACACGGATACAGCCAATTGCCAGCTGCACCCGCAAGCGGAAATCCAGTGCTGCAGCCATTCCTGCCTCCACCACCGCAACGGCGGCTTCTGCTGCATAACCGGGTGCACTGGCGACGACCAGATAGTTTCCTGGTACGAGATTGGAAACCGCATATCTCCCCAGATGATCCGTCTGCACGGTTGCCACAATCTCGACCGGAGGCTGGTTGTACTGCACCCGTACGAATGCGTTTGGTATACGCTGGCCAGTTGCCGCAGACCGAACCGTCCCTCGAATGCTCCCTGTCGAAGTCAGGCGCACGATGATAAAGATCGTCTGATTGGCCACCACAACAGCTTGCGTGCTCCCCATCCCGATGCCTGGAATGGAGCCCTGCACCGTATAGGTTCCTGGTGACACACCGACGAATCGGAAAGTCCCGTCTGGCTGGGCCAAAATATTTTGCAAGCGTATGCCATTCGCGTCGAACAGAGCGAGCTGAATGTTGTTACCTTGCGCCTGCGTTCCGTCTGGCAGCAGCACAATGCCGGAGATGTTTCCCGCAAGCGGCAAAAGCCCTACCGAAGCAGTTGCCGTTTGACCTCTCTGGACAGAAACCGTGCTGTAGCTGGTCCCGAAGCCTTTTGAGCTGGCAATGACGTTGTAGACGCCCTCCACAAGTCCCGTCACAAGAAATTGACCCGCATTGCCCGTGACTGTATTTGCGATAAACACGCCATTGGAAAAGATCTGAACGGCGACCGCAGCTCCTGTGATCGGAAGGCCGGTTCCTTGATTGCGTACGACACCGGCAATATTCCCTGGTAACGCAGCCATCGTGAGGGTCAGCCCGCTTACCATCTGACCCGCAGTGACGGTAACCGTCTGCATCGCAGCAGCGTAGTTTGTTTCCATCGCACTGATTGTATACGTGCCTGGCGGGAGGCTTGCAACGGAATAGTTCCCGAAATCGTCTGTGACCGCACTTCCGAAAAGGGTCCCATGCGAGTCTTTTGCCTGTACCGAGGCATTGGGGATCTCAGTCCCATTGGCCGTCTGCACACGTCCCGTGATCGTCGCCGAATTTGGCGGAAGGCCGATCGCGATCGGCGTTGTCGCTCCCGAAAAAATCGTTGCTCCTACCACCTGTGTCGCATAGCTTTGCATGCTGATTGACAGCGTGTACGTCAGCGGCTCCAGCCCTTCAATGACAAAATGCCCCAAGCCGTCCGTGATCGTCCGCGCCAGCAGATTGTTCGTGGACGGGAAGTAGATGAGGACGTCCGCTCCTACCAGCGGCGTTCCGTCAAAAGCATCCACGACCGTACCTCGCAGCGTTCCCGGGTCGGGCTCAAGCTGGACATCAACCATGGCCGTCGTCCCGGACCCGACGGAGAACGATACGTTTTTGCGTTGATAGTCTTCCTTTCGCACCAGCAAGGTATAGTCACCGGACAGAAATCCACTGATCAGGTAATTGCCCTGTGCATCCGTCTGCGTGGAGAACAGGATGGCGCTATTGTTGTCGAGCAGGCGGACAAGGCTGTTTGGCAAGGGAGTGCTGACCAACACGTCCGTGACGACGCCCGTTACACCTGCCGGCAGGGAGGGTAACGAGAAATCGAGAGTGGTGGTCTCCCCTTGGCTAACCAGCGCGGTAGATGCTTCTGCCGCATAGTCAGGCGCGTTTGCAACCAGGGTGAAGCTGCCTGCTGAAAGACCGCTGGCGACATATCTTCCTTGATCATCTGCCACGAGGATCGTCATGATTGTCCCCGAAGGGCTTCCTTGTCTGACCGTAACCGTCGCACCTGGAATGGGCTGGCCTGTGCCTTCATCCCGCACCGATCCTGTAATCACCCCTGGCAATCCAATCAGGGCAAAGCTGAGGAAAGAAGTACCTCCTGCCATTATTTCCGCTCCAGCCACGTCACCTGCGTACCCTGTTTCGCTCGTGTTCACGGTATACAAGCCGGGAGCCAGATTTCCGACCGCATAGTTTCCATTCGTATCTGTCAGTACCGATACGACGGGAGAGCGTGTACTGTCGTAAATGATGACCGTAGCACCTGCGATAGGCAGTCCAAAGTTCAAATCAATCACGGTTCCATTCAGGTTTCCGGGGTTCGGTGTCAACGCTTGCTGAAAGAGGGCTGTTTGCCCGCCCTGCAAAATAACGGACTGGGAGGCGAAGGAGAAATTAGAGGCAGATACGGTTACGTTCGTCACTCTGGGGGGCAGGTTTCCTGCCAGAAAGGTTCCCTGTGCGTCCGTCAAAACTTGGGCAAATAACAAGCCTTGCGCGTCTGTGATGAGTACCTTGCTCCCCGGAATTCCTAATCCTGTTGCTTGGTTCGTCACGAGTCCGGAAATGGCAGCGGGCAGATCCTGCAAAGTGACAGCAGCGGTCGAGACCGTATTTGCCAAGACGGTTACACCGATGCTCCCCGTGCCGTATCCAGGCGCATTTGCCAGAAGCGAATACACCCCAGGCGCTACACGGTCCATGGCAAACGTGCCGTCCTCACTGGCCAGCAGGCCTTGAAGCACCACATGATTGCTGTCGAGAAGCTTGACACTGAGGTTGCTGCCTGTGACCGGGATACCGAGACTGTTTACCAGCACACCCGCAATCCTTCCTGGAAGGGGGACGAGCGCTGTACTCGCATCGGTTGTACTGCCGCTCACCACATTGACTCCGACGGACTGGACGGCAAAACCCGGCGCACTTACCATTACCGTATAGGCACCCGGTGAGAGATTGTCGAGAGCGAAGTTGCCGAACGCATCGCTGCTGGCTGAAGCGACTACATTGCCGCTGCTGACGGACCGAACGAGCACAGAGGCACTTGCCAGAGAGATACCAGAATTGGTCGCATCCGTGACATGACCGCTGATACCGCCAGGATTAGGGGCCAATGTAAAGTAGAGCCCCGTTTCGGCTTCTCCGGGAATCAGCGTCACCCCGACTGCTCCATGAGAAAAACCCGGTGCAGTCGCCACCACCGTAAGGTTTCCCGCAGGCAGGTTGCCAATCGAATAGGTGCCCGCCTCATCAGCATATCCAAATCCTAATGTCGTTTCATTGGAATCGAGCACTCGAACGATCGCCGTGCTGATTGGCTGAAATCCCCCATCTGTAATGGTTCCCGTCACGCTTGCGGGATTGGGAGATAAGGTCAGAGACACGATTGACATCCCCGACGCTGCAACGATAGCTCCCACGGACTGTACCGAATAGCCTTCTGCCGCTGCTGTAACTACGTACGATCCAGGCGGGATGCCATTCAATAGAAAGCTCCCGTTATCAGCCGCAACCTGAGAAGCGAGGAGCACGTTGTTGATATCGAAAAACTGTACAATCGCGCCAGGAACAACAGGGGAAATCGTCCCACTGATGGCGCCGTCATCTTGAGCCAGTAAAAGCTGAACGACCGTCGCCGCATTGGCCTGAACAATCGAACCTGTCTGATTCGCCAGGTATCCGCCTGCTGAGGAGACGACGGTGTAATGCCCACCCCCCAGTCCCGAGATAAGAAAGCTCCCTTGACTGTCGGTTAGGCTGGATGCTACGAGCGACCCGGTGGAATCAAGAACATGGACCAACGCTCCCGCTATGGGAGTCATCGTCCCCTGTGCCAGTACACCGCCGTGTATCTCCCCGGGGCTAGGCGGTAGGGACATGGAAACTGTCACGCTGCCATTTGACGGCACATTTGCGCTTGCACTGTTGCTCTGATAGTTGGAAGCACTTACTGTCACTGTATACCCACCTGGCGAAAGTCCGGAGATGAGGTAATTGCCTGAAGGATCACTAAATGCCGACGCAACCACCGCTCCGGCACTGTTGCGGACACTTACCTGCACACCCGCCCCTATGATGGGAAGTCCTGTGGAAGCATCAAGGATCGTACCGAGCAACGCTCCAGGCAAATCGGCCAGCTGAGCATTCAATGTCGTAGTTGCTCCTGAATTGATCATTACTCCTGTCACATAAGATGCTTTCCCCGCAGCAGCTATCAATGCGACATACGAGCGGGCTTGGAGACCCGGCACCACGTACTGACCATTGCCATCGGTCAATACGGCTGCCACGACAGCCCCTGCCGTCGTATTTTCCCTGACAGTCACAACCGCGCCCTGAATGGGCTGGTTCGAGCTGTCCACTACCTGCCCGGCCAAAGCCCCAGCGAAAGACACGAGGACAAAATTGAGTATCGTCATCTGCATGGGAAAAACGGTAGCTCCTAAAACAGAAGCAGAGTAGGTATCCGCGCCAACCGTCACAAAATAGGAATCCGGGGCAAGGTGAGGGAATAAGAATCCGCCCGCGCTGTCCGTCAGCGCATGGGCAATGGGGACGTTCCCTTTCCATACGGTTACCGTGGCATTTGCAATCGGACTTAATCCTGCATTCGTTACGGTTCCGCTCAAGACTCCTGCGAGTGCTGTCAGCGACAGATCCGCTTGTGTCGTGCTTCCGGCGGATACTTGTATCCCTATCGTCTTACTTGCATAACCTTCAGCAGAGACTACCAGCACATAGCTCCCAGGAGGGATAGAAGCGAGTGTGTACTCCCCGTTGCTATCCGTCAAGGTGCTTCTGACAATGATGCCTTCATTGGTCACCAGCTTGACGCTGCTGTTTGCAATATCTGCTGACGTCTGTGCATCTGCAATCGTCCCGCTGACCGTCCCCGGGAGTGCAGACAGGCTAAATGAAAGGTTTTTGACATCCCCAGGCGAAAGGGACACGCCTGCAAGCTGGGAAGAGAAACCGGTGGCGCTTACACGAACCTGATAGACTCCTGCCGTTACATTATGGAGGAGATAAGCTCCTGTGCCATCGGTTACGGTTTCCGTCACAGGCAATCCCGTCTGGTTGAGCACTTCCACGAGAGCGCTTGCGATCGGTACGTTGCCTGGACCTGTCACGACACCGGAGAGCTGGGCCGGCAGTGCCTGAAGAACGACATTGTGTGTAGTCGTCTGAGCCTTGAACACATTGATCGCGGCTGAATCCGACTGATACGAATTGGCGCTAACGGTGACCGTGTAAGTACCTGGCGTGGCGCTGGGGAACAGGTACGTCCCTCCTGCTCCTGTCGTCACTTGCGAGATCGTGACTCCTGCTGTGTTGACGAGTTTGACCAACGCGCCCGCGATCGGAGCTGAGGCTTGATCCGTCACCGTACCCGTTACGTTTCCAGGGGTGCGAGAAAGCAAAATAGTCGCACTGGTAGTCTGTCCCGCAATCACTGTCGCGAACTGGATCTTCTGGTCGTATGTCGCAAGCGATGTAACCAGAGAATAAGTGCCCGGAGCGAGCCCTGTGAAGGAATAAGCCCCATCAGCGTTGGTCGTCGTCGACCCTATGAGCGCGGGACCGCTATCAAACAGTTCAACCGTCGCTCCTATCAATGGGAAGTTCGTGGATTGATCGAGAACGATGCCTGCAATACTCCCTGAGGCAGTGACGTTCACGAGCAGATTATCCTGCACGGGAGTGATTTTGCCTCCAGAAAAGCTGTCCAGACCGGAGACTGTTGCGGTGTCCAAACTCCGCGTTCCACCAGCAGCGCTCGTAAACACTCCACTTACGGTAAAGGCAAGGGTGGCCGCCATGCCCGCATTCAGATTTCCAATGGTCCAGCTGAGAACTTTGGTAAGTGGATTGTAGGCGACCGCTCCCGTACTGGTACTGTTCACCGCAAAGGCCGTAACCTGATCCAGCTCGATCAGATCGGTGACCACCACATTGTTTGCTTGGCTATTCCCCGTATTGGAGACGCCGATGCTTCCCGTCCATTGGACTACCTGCCCTGTAATGACGCTCGCAGGTCCCCCTGTTAGCTGCTTGTCGATCGCGAGACTTGCTCGCACATCACTGACGGCAACCGTCGTGGTATTGCTGAAAGCATTCGTAAACGTAAACCCTTCACTCGTTCGCAGCGAGTCCTTGTTGTAATTGTTATCGTCGGTTGAAGTGAACGGTATGAACCGGAGAGAGGACAGCGAGGTGACCGACAGCGTGGAAAAAAAGGCGGATGCAGGCATGACAAGGTCAATAAAATAGTCGGGATTCCCGCTGAAATTGGAGCTATCCCCGGTCGCTCTCACACGAGCCGTATCAAAATTGATGATCGGCAATTGCCAGTTCGGCGATCCGCTTCCATCGGTCCCCTCCGCAGGGTCGTTCCAGGAATTCACCACGACGACTGTGTTTCGGATCAAGGCTATCCGGTTGCGCAATCCCTGCACGCCAAGCATCCACTGGTACGTTCCCGCCACACCGTTCGTATTGATCAGATAGCCCCAGGCGTAGTTCTGGAATCCGGTTTTTTGTGAATTCCGGGGATCTTCGTTTACACGCATGCGAAAGTACAGAGTCGTACCATCGTACGCCAGAAAGGCGGCTGGAAACGCTGCATTCCCTACTATATCGACGCCGCCTGGAGATTCGTCGTTGGGGGCGTCACCAAAGGCGACTCCGCCAATCCCAAAGGGAATGAACTGATTGTCCGCAGGGTAGGCCATTTCATCTCACCTCTGCCATTACGGTATGTACGAACGGACGTCAAGCACTGTGCTCATTCCCATTTCGGGCTTATCAGCTTCTGTCCCACACAAAAAAAGAGGCCATCGCCCATCGTACATACGAGCGAATGCCTCTTGTCCCGTTCCTTTTCTATTACCCGAACACGCGATAGCCGAGCATGATGACAACGACGATGACGACCAGCGCCCCGATGAAAAAGCCTGTACTGCCTTCCTGCTTTCGAGCACGTCCCAGCGACATTTCCATGAGACCGAATGTAACGATCGCGAGCAATCCTTTTACGTAGTAGTAAATGTCACTCGTATGGAACTGGAACAGCAGCCAAGCACCGGAAACCAAGATGATGACCATCATCAATCTGAGCAGTATGTGCAGCACTTTGGCCACTTTTGTTTTGCCTACGCGATACAGGATGTAACCGATGATCAGGAGGACAAACGCTACCTCCCAACCTCCGACGTGCGCTTCTTTTAACGCATTATACATGTCTAAAATCAACTCCCTGCCCCTAATTTATTCCCTGTCCTCGACATTATAACAGAAGTGTCGGTAAAATGCCGACGCTCGGACACATGGCATTATTGTGACAGAAGTGTCATATTGGCTTTGGGGACTACCAAGCCGAGAAGATGAGAGGGTTTTGCTTCGCTGTCCATTCTCTGCCTGCTCCTACTTTTGTGCCGGAGCGGAAAAAGGGGAAAACGCTCCAGGTTAGTAGGGACACTTGCTCTGGGGTCATCCCTGTCCGGCTCCGACTCCAAAAGCGGAACCCGCGTCCAAAGCAGCTGCTTCAGGGAGTCATTTCTTAGGTGGACGCTAAAGGCTGGTTCCGCTTTTTCCGCTCCACCTGGGCAGCGTCCCTAATACCTTCGCTTTTTTCCCCTTTTTCCTGGACAGCTGTTTTTCTTCGTCGCGCTTTTACTTCTAATAACAAATGGCTGCACCAAAGGCGCAGCCATTGTCATTTCTTGAGCTATTACCGCAGTAAAAAGCCATCCTTCAACGGATCTGTTGGGTCCACTACAAACTGGTGCAGACCTGTGATGAACGCCTTTCCCTCGATTGTCGGAATGACCGCTGCGTATTCGCCTACCTGCGTCGTTCCAACTACTTTCCCGACGAACTGGCTGTTCACGATCCCCTCATGAACAAACGCTTCTCCAGCGGCCAACTGTCCTCTAGCGAACAAGGCTGCCACTCGCGCTGCCGTTCCTGTCCCGCATGGAGAGCGGTCCACCTGTTTGTCTGCGAAAATCGTGACGTTGCGCAGATGCGAGTCCGCCTTTTTCGGTTCATCTGAAATGATCACGCCATAAACCCCGGTCAGTTCTGGCTCCAGCGGGTGGACCACCTGCATGCGGGATTCGATCTGCTCCTTGATGCGCGCGCCCCACTCCTGCAGCTCGGCCAGCTGTTCGATCTCGACCTGTACCCCGAGATCCTTTGCCTGCACGATTGCATAGAATGCGCCTCCGAAAGCAATGTCGACGTGGAAGCTGCGCCCCTCCCATTCAATGGGAACATCTTGGGCATACACAAAAGAAGCGACATTTTCAAAGGAAACGGACTTCACCTGCTCGCCCTCGACCTGAGCTCGCGCGACAATTCGTCCGGCCGGGCTGTCGATGACGATATCCTGCTGAACTGCTTCTGCTTTTAAAAGCCCTGTCTCATAGGCCGCTGTCACCACAGCAATGATTCCGTGCCCGCACATGCTGCTGTACCCTTCATTATGCATGAATAGCACGCCAAATGCGGCATCCGGGCTCACGGGAGCAGTCATCACACAGCCGTACATCCCATGGTGCCCCCTAGGCTCATACATGAGAACTCGTCGGATGTAGTCCAGCTCTTCGCGAAAATATCTTCTTTTTTCGAGGATCGTCCCGCCCTTGATCGGAGGAATGCCGCCCGTAATGATGCGCAGCGGCTCTCCCCCTGTGTGGGCGTCGATCGTCGTAAACAATTGATTGACGTTCATGGCATCCTCCCCGGCTCCCTTATCTGTCCCTTACCACGCGTATTTGATCGCGCACGTTTTGACTTCGCTGTAGAAGTCGAGCGCCGCCTGTCCCTGCTCACGGGTATGGGAGCTGGACAGCTTCATCCCGCCAAACGGTGACTGGTATTCCACTCCTGCCGTCTCCTGGTTGACTCTGACCATCCCTGCCTGCGCCTCATCCAGAAAGCGATGGGCACTCGCAAGATCACGAGTGAACAGCGAGGCACTTAATCCGTATACGGTCTGATTGCACAGCTCCACGGCCTCTGAAAAGTCCTCTGCTGCCAGCATGACTGCGAGGGGTCCGAATACTTCCTCCTGCACCAGAGCGTGCGAGGCATTTACTCCCTCCACGATCATCGGGCGAATGAAGTAGCCTTGCTCCGCTCCTGCAAGAGAAGGGCTTTGCGCCACCAGCGCCGCTTGCTTCGTGGCCATCCCCACGTACTTGCTCACCTTTTCATACTGTTCTGCCGAAGCGACTGGTCCCAAGTACGCGGCTGGATCGAGCGCTTCTCCTACGATGCAGGAGGAGATGGCGCTTTGCAGACGCTCCGCCAGCTGCTGATAGATCGCCTTTTCGACAATAATCCGACTGGTAGCCGTGCATTTTTGCCCAGCGGATTTAAAGGCTCCACTCAACAGGATCGGGACCGCCTTGTCGAGGTCGGCATCGGCTAACACCACCGCTGCGTTTTTCCCGCCCATTTCCGTCTGGTATTTGATATTGCGACCCGCGCAGGCAATCGCGATCTGTCTTCCCGTAGCGGACGAACCCGTAAAGCTGACCGCATCCACTGCGGCTTCTTCCGTGAGTGCCGTGCCGACTTCTCGACCGCGCCCGATGACCAGGTTCAATACCCCTGCAGGCAGCTTCGTTTCCGTAAAAAGCTCTGCCAGTCTGGTCGCCGTCAGCGAACCATTTTCAGCTGGCTTCCAGATGACCGTATTGCCGCAGATCAAGGCAGGAGCGATCTTCCAGATCGGGATCGCCACCGGAAAATTCCAGGGAGTGATGACGGCTACGACACCGAGCGGCACGCGGCGCGTGTACTGCAGGACATTCGTATCCGCGGAAGGGATGACGCTGCCATTTGAGCGCATGCCTTCTCCCGCATAGTATCGCAGCAGGCTGACACCTCGGCCTACCTCGCCTCGCATTTCACCGATTTGCTTGCCCATCTCCCGGCTTGCCAATCGAGCCAGCTCATCTGCATGGGCCTCGAGGACCGAAGCCATTTGATACAGGATCTCTCCCCGGGCTGCACCTGTCAGCTGTGACCATTTCTTCTGTGCCTCACGAGCAGCCTGTTCTGCGGCGAAGACATGGGAGCGATCGGAAAAATGCACCACACCTACCTCTTCTGTCAGACGCGAAGGATTCACTACCGTCGCTTCGTCCCCAGCCGGCGTAATCCACTCGCCGCCAATCCAGTTTTTGCTCTGCATAGGTGCCCCTCCTTATTTCCCAGCTGCTGTGCCTACTGCGTAATCAAACGCCTTTTTGATGCCGGCATAGTAGTCTTGCGGCAACGGGAGGCGCGGCGGGCGAGTAGGTCCTACCGGGAATCCGGCCAGCTCCATCATGTATTTGATCGACTGCACCAGCTGCGGGCTTGCATCGTAGTGGAACAGCGGCAGAAGGCGGCGATAGAGCGCTTGCGCTTCTTCCAGCTTGCCTGCACGAGCCAGGCGGAAAATTTCCACGCCTTCTTTCGGCAAAGCATTCGGTACGCCCGCGATCCAGCCTGTCGCTCCGATCAGCGCCCCCTCCATGACCAGATCATCTACTCCGACCATGACCTCCAGATCCGTCAGCGCCAGGATATCCTGCATGCGGCGTACGTCTCCGGAGAATTCCTTCACGGCGACCACATTTTCGAGCTTGGACAGCTCAGCCAAGATGTCCGGCGTCAGGTCGATTTTGTAGTCATGCGGATTGTTGTAGGCAATGATCGGCAAGCCTACCGTATTTAGAGCTTCATAATGGGCAAACACCTCGGGCAACAGCGGCTTGTAATTGATCGGCGGCAAAGCCATCACACCCGCTGCACCAGCGTCCTTGGAAAACTGCACCCACTCCACTGCTTGACGAGTCGATGGGGCTGCAGAGCCGACGACGACGGGCACACGTCCTTTTGCTGCGGCGATGACCGTGTTGATCACCTTTGCCCGCTCTTCCCCTGTCATGGTGGCGTACTCGCCGAGTGATCCAGACGGCACGAGACCGTCTACGCCCTCTTGAATCAGCCATTCGCACAGCTCGGTGAGTCGCTTGTAATCGACCTCATAATCGCTGGTAAACGGGGTCACGATCGCTACATACACTCCTGCAAATCTTGTCATCGTACATTCTCCTCTCCATCATTCAAGAATTTAATGATCCGTCGACGGCGGGATGAGCAAAAAGCCTGTCGCCAGCTCGTCTTCCGGGTTGTAAAAGATCGTATGCTTACCCATCAGCCAGGCGGAGCCGGCAATCTGCGTCACGACAGCAGGCAGCCCGCCTTCTTCTGTCACCTCGAGCACTTTGCCCGTAAACAGGGAGCCGACGATGCTTTCATGGACAAACGGTTCTCCGATGCCGATTTCTCCTTTGGCAAACAAGGTAGCCAGTTTGGCAGACGTACCTGTTCCGCAGGGAGAGCGGTCGATGCCTCCAGGCGGCACGACTACCGTATTTTTCACGTCTGCTTCCGGGTGGCAGGGCTCTGTGTAGAACTCCACATGTGTCAGACCGCGAATAAACGGTTTATCCGGGTGGATCACCTCGTGAACCGCGTTGATGGCTTTGCGAATACGAACGGCGGTATCCACGATCTCGGACGCATTCGAGGGGGTCAGGGCCAAACCAAGCTTTTCCGCATCCGTGATCGCGTAAAAATTGCCGCCATACGCAATATCGCATGTGATCTGCCCCAAGCCCTCGACCTCGACCGTCACATCCGTTTTGTACAGAAAGGCGGGAATATTGCGGAAAGACACTTCACGCGCCTTGCCTTCCTCTACCTGTATTTCTACCTCTACCAATCCGGCTGGGGTATCGAGCTTGACCTTGGTAATGGGCTCCGTCACGGGAATCATGCCCGTCTCGACGAGCGCCGTGCACAGCCCGATCGTATCGTGCCCGCACATCGGCAGGTAGCCGCCAGTCTCAATGTAGATGACGCCTACGTCCGCCTCGGGATGACAGGGTTCGACGATCAAGGCACCGGACATCACGTCGTGTCCTCGCGGCTCATACATCAAGAGAGTCCGAATCCAGTCGTATTCTTTTTTCATGTGGAGCATTTTTTCTGCCATCGTTTGGCCTTCCAGCTTGGGCAGGCCGCTGATCACCGTTCGCGTAGGATTTCCACCGGTATGCGTATCGACGGTGGAAAACACCCTGCTCGCTTTCATCGATGCAACACTCCTTTGTTCGAAAATCGGTCATGGCGCAAAGGATCGAGCGGAATGATCGTGTCACTCTCCCCTTGCAGCATTTCCGAGATGACCTTCCCTGTGACAGCTGCCAGACTGATGCCATCTCCTTCGTGTCCAGCCGCGATAAAATAGCCGGGGACCTCCTCGACTCGCGAAATGATCGGCAGGTGATCCTCCGTCCACGGCCGCAGCCCGCAGTAGGTACGGATGATCGCAAAATCGGCAATCTTCGGGTAAAAGCGCAGAGCACGTCTCGCCATGCAGCGCACGACATTCAGATCGACCTTGGTGTCAAAGCCTACGAATTGACGGCTCGAACCGATCAGGAAGTTCTGGCTCTCGGTGGGTTCAAACACCAGCGCTACCCCGTACTTTTCCGTCTCCTCGTCCACCTGTCTCTGGCCGCCGAATTTGGAAATCAAATACCCGAACTCCATCACCTTTCGCACACCCACAGGCATCTGTCGGGAAGCGACGATCAGATGGCCCTTCCGCGGGTGAATGGGAACATCCAATCCCACCATTTTGCCTACGACCGGTGCCCATACTCCGGCTGCATTGACGACTTGCTTGGCAGTGAGGCCCCCTCCACTCGTCTCCAGATGAAAGGTCCCCGTCGCTGCATCACGCCGCAGTGCCCTGACTTCTGTACGCTGCATAATCCGCGCTCCGTGCTTTTTCGCCCCTTCGAACAGGGCAAAGGTGAGCATGTACGGATTGACGGTAGAGTCCGTGGCGCATTCGAGCCCGCCCAGCAGATCGTCTGCAAAGTAAGGAGACTCTTGCTTGATATCGGCACGGTCCAGCATGCGAAATGGCAGACCCGCTTCCTTTTGGCGTCTCACCCACTCTTGCGCTGCCTCCATTTCGGCATCCGACTCACAGACAAGGATGCTCCCCGGCGCCCGATACTCGAACGAATGATCCAGCTCCCGGCTGAGCTCGTCGACCAGCATTTGGGATTTCAGCGACATCTGGCTGTCGAATCCAGGATCTTTATCGATGGCCAGGATGTTGCCGTCACAGCGGGAGGATGTCCCGGAAGCCAGCTCTCCCCGCTCCAGTACCAGGACGTCGAGGCCAGACTTGGCTGCGTAATAAGCAATGGCTCCTCCGATGATGCCTCCTCCGATGACTGCGATTTCCGCGTGGGTTTGGGTGCGTACACTCATGGACGATTTCTCCTTTTGAACACTTGGTTGCGCCTGCACAGGACCTGATTTCCTTTACGTTGCCTATATCTGTCTTTCCAGCCTTCTATAATTGCAAAGGCTGTGCCAATCCGGTTTTCGCTTCTTTTTCGAGCAATCTGTCTAAATTCTTTTACAACTAACTTTGGAAATGTATAATAATTAAGAAAGTGTTTACTATTTTATACACTCTGAAAAAGGGATGATCGGGTTGAAACATAAGCTCCCTGCAGTACCTTCACTTATGAAGTCGCATCCGTTGATACGCAGCGCAGAAGACTTGAAAAACATAGATGTATCCGTAGACGGGCCCATTTTTGCCAAGAAGGCAAAAGACTGGTATGTCGCCCATTCCACCCGCCTGATTGCCCACCCGTGCAGCGATGTCTCTCTTTTTCCTTGGGAAAAGACGGTCGCGTTGCCCTATGATTCTCCCCTTTCCGATGCCGTCACGGCTCTGACTGCATGCGATTCAGTGCTCGTCGTAGATGGAGCGTCTCACCCCATCGGCTATTTGGAGCGCAGTGCGGTACTTCCGTCTATCTTTGCTACCTACGAGGTCCTGGAAGCGTACTTTGAGACGATGATCAAGACGATGGACGCCTCCATTTCCGTCATCGATGAAGAAACGAAGATCATGGTGTGGACAGAGGGAGCGGAACGGATCTTTTCCCTGAAAAGCAAGGATGTGCTCGGACACCCGATCACGGAGTACTTCCCGCTCGACATGCTGGAGACCCTCAAGTCTCTCCATCACGGGCAATCCCTGTACCGCCACCAGCATCAGCCGCGGGAAGATCTGGTCGTGCTGATCAACACCAATCCGATCTACCTGCATGACAAAATCATCGGCGCAGTTGCAGCCGAGACAGATATCACGAGCCAGGTCCGGCTCAATCAGGAATTGCTCAACGCCAACAAAAAAGTAAACCATCTGCAGCAGGAAATGGCCAAGATGAGCCCTGCCGCCGACCCCTTCCAGCCCATCAAGGGAAGCAGTCTGGCAATCCGGCAAATCAAATCCATGATTCAGAAGCTCAGCGCCACCCAAGCCACGGTCCTGATTTTAGGCGAGAGCGGTGTCGGCAAAGAGCTGTTTGCCAAAGCAGTCCATGATGTGCGCGAAGGCGCCAATGCTCCGTTTGTCGCGATCAACTGCGGGGCCATCTCCCCGACCCTGTTTGAGAGCGAGCTTTTCGGCTATGAAAAAGGGGCATTCTCCGGTGCGGATCAGAAAGGAAAGAAAGGGATGATCGAGCTGGCACGGGGAGGCACGCTGTTTCTCGACGAGGTCGGAGAAATGCCGCTCGATATGCAGGTCAAGCTGCTGCGGGTGCTTCAGGAGAAAAAATACTATCCGGTTGGAGGCACCAAGCAGATCGAGGCAGACTTTCGGATTGTGGCCGCCACCAACAAAAACCTCGAGGAGCTGGTCAAGGAAGGGAAGTTTCGGGAGGATCTGTTCTATCGCCTGAATGTCGTCACGCTGAAAATCCCGCCTCTGCGCGAGCGCATCGAGGATACGATCGAGCTGGCGCACTTTTTCCTCTATGAGTTTTCCCTGCGCTACAACCGCCCGATCCACGCCATTTCCCAGAACGTGATGCAAAACCTCCTGCATTACGACTGGCCTGGCAACATACGCGAGCTGCGAAATGCGATCGAGCGTCTGGTAGTCTTTGCAACGGACGGCACCATCAAGGAAGAGGATTTGCCGTATTCGCTGCAAAGCCAGCCGAACCCTGCCCCCATCGAATTGCCTGACGATCTGATCTCGCTGCAGGAAGAGCTGGAGGCGCACGAGCGTCGCGTCATCGCACGGGCGATCGAGCTGGAAAACGGCAACAAGCAGGCGGCAGCCAAGCGTCTCGGCATTTCGCGCGCCACTCTTTACAACAAATTGAACAAATGAGTGCTGATGGATGGACGGATTCGATCCACGAAAACAGCGGCTGATCCAGGGAGAGAAAATAAGGCCCCAGATTAGCCGCTGTTTTACTGCTTTTGTCTCTTCGCTAAATAGCAACGGGCAGGGTTAATCCCTGCGGGCTCAGCATGAAGTGCCAAGTCACATTCTTCCGAGGAACGCCAAGCCCCAGGTTTTGGCCCCATACTTTCGACTCGAACAACCTTGCCGGCTTTTTCTGTATGGCTGATTATGTTGTCTGAGTACGCTGGGAATGGACGGCCGCAAGAGATTTGGGCCCGTTTTCATTGACGCCTCATGGGCGGCTGCCTATGCGCGATGATGGGCGAACACATAGGATAGATCGTGCACGCGTGACAGGGAGAGATCTTTTGCATCTGTACTCCCTTAAAACAATTTGGAGGCGCTATATGGCAGATATGTTTGTGGTAAGGTCATTGGAAGAAGTCCGCTTTTGGTCCCGTATCATGAAGGAGCATTCCCTCTTTTTAAAATTAGGATTTAACTGTGATGACACCATTTTAATTAACGAAGCAGACCGCTTTTACAGCATTTTTGAAGATATTGAGAACCGTGCTCTCGCCTTCTCTCCAGATACCGATCCCCAAAGGATTCATGAATTTAATCAAATCGTATTTACCGCCGTTTGCCATATTTGGGCATTTAAGCGTAAAGTGCTCGGGCTCATCATTCATTGCAAAATCCTTGGCAACAATTTTCCCTTGCTAGTGGACCATGTCAGCAGAGAAGCGGCCTACTTTATGAAAAGACTGGAACAATTGAATACAGGTACCCTCGACTCGCTGCCAGACGCTGTCATCAACGAAAATGTCTTCTTCCTCAGAATCATGGCAGATCATGCCAAATTCATTAATCACTTGCTCGATCCATCTGAGAGAAAGCTGGTTGAACAAGCGAGGGATTTCAGCCATGACTTTGATCAGCTCCTCTTTCAAGCCATTGATCTTGACTCCATGCGGCCACAATCCCAAACGCAGCCTCTCTTGGATCAGTTTGTAGACCAAAACCGTGTCTCCGTGCGTCAATTGCGAGACTTCAAAAAGACGGCTCGTGATCTCATTGAACAATGCAGAATCAAAAGCATCATTCCTCCCTTGCTGGCCGATCATGTTTTCAGAGAAGCCTCCCATTTTCTAGAAATTTTGGATTCCTTCGAATTGGCACTAACCTCTGCCAAGTAGCAATTGTCCATCAAGAGGCGATATCGAAAGGAGCTTTCCCATATGAATGAGCAGCACAGCCATTACCTGCGTTTTATGAGCATCTGCAATCAGCCGGGTCATGTTCATGACTATGACACCCAAACATTCGTTTCCGATCGCCACCGGCATCGCATGAGTGGAAGAACCTCGCTCCCGGAAGGATCGGAATATCAACACACGCATTATTATGAAGGAACGACATCGTTCAACGACGGACATGTCCATTCCTTCAGCGGCTGGACGGGACCACCGGTACCGTTGCCAGACGGAAACCATTACCATGAGTTTTACGGGCAAACCACGTTTGATGATGGACACACGCATTATTATCGCGGTGTGACAGGTGAAGCATTTTGAAGATCATACCATGAGGGGAGCCTGATCTTTTTTTCGGTCAGGTTCTTGTTTTGTCCATAAACCCACGATCCCCTTTCGCGTCCCCCAATACTGAAGTGTAAATAAAAATCGTGCCCGTCGCACATGATAAGGTCTGTACTGTTACTAACCGGAAAAAGTAGTGATCAGGATTGAATCAAAGCATGAAAATGAAATTCCTTCGAATGGCTGCCTCCCTTTTTATCGTTTTGATCACCGTTCTCTATCACCAGTCTGCTTTTGCGGACCCATCGCTGCCGCTTGTCGAAGATCGTGGGGTTTATTCCATTGACGTTCTCCCTTCCAAACATCAATTGATTGTACGGAAGCATGGAAAGCTCGTAAAAGTCTATCCAGTCGCTGTGGGAAACCCGTCCACCCCTACACCTGTTGGAGAATATAAAGTGATCTACAAAGGGAAAGATTGGGGACCGTCTTTCGGCCCGCGGTGGTTGGGGTTAAATGTTCCTTGGGGTATTTACGGCATTCATGGAACGAACAAACCCTACTCGATCGGCCAGCATGAAAGCCATGGATGTATCCGCATGCACAACAAGCACGTCACGGAATTATTCGATATGATTCCACTCGGAACCAAGGTTACGATATACGGGCATGTATTGGGGCCGCCAAGCCGTAATCCGAGGGATTTGGCAGAGGGAGATGTCGGAGGAGACGTTCAACTGATTCAAAATCGGTTAAAAAGCGCCGGATACTATAATGGGGTTTGTGATGGGAAGTTTCGCTCAAGTACGACCGCAGCTCTTAAAAAGTTTCAACGCGATCGGCGCTTAACCCCGAACGGCGTTGTCAGCATGAAGGTTTACGAAGAACTGGGATTGGTGGAGTGAGAAAAAGCAGCCCTTTTTGTCGGGCTGCTTTTTCCTTTTTTTTCATTCCTTTCGGGAAAAAAACAAGCGAAGGCGCCTGCAGAGGATGCGGCAGTCTCCTCCTCGCCTCGGTGGCATGACCTCTGACAAAATCCGGATCCATTCCATGGTTGTTTCCTCCTTTGTCTGATGAAAGCGAGCAGCATACGATCGCTACGCTCCCAGGTATGCTTTCACAATCGACTCGTCACCGCGCAGCACTTCGGCCGTATTCTCCATGACAATCCGCCCAGTTTCCAGCACGTAGCCGCGATGAGCCAGCCGCAGCGCAGCTTTGGCATTTTGCTCGATCAGAAGAATCGTCGTCCCCTGCTTGTTTATTTCCCTGATGATTTGCATGATCTCTTGCACGATAATAGGGGCTAGCCCCATTGATGGTTCATCCAGCATCAACAGCTTGGGACGGGCCATGAGCCCCCGGCAGATTGCCAGCATTTGCTGCTCTCCACCGCTTAGCGTGCCGCCCAGCTGTCCACTGCGCTCTTTTAGCCGAGGGAACAAAGCAAAGGCCTGCTCGATCCCTTCTGAGATGACCGCTTTCTCTTTTCTCTGAGTAAATCCGCCAAGCTCCAGATTTTCACGGACGGTCAGGCCGGCGAAAATGCGTCGTCCTTCCGGGACATGGATGATGCCCGCCTCTACGATTTGATGGGGAGCATGACCGACCAGACTCTTCCCTTCCAGCAAAATAGCTCCGCTGCCAGGCCGGACCAGCCCGGAGATCGTTTTGAGCGTCGTGCTTTTCCCCGCGCCATTGCTACCGAGCAAGGCAACGATCTCTCCTTGCCGCACTTCGAGAGAAATGCCTTTCAGCGCTTCGATTTTTCCATAGAAGGAGTGAACGTCGGTAAGCGTCAGCAGCGCACTCATACAGCCTCCTCCTCCTTGCCGAGGTAGGCTTCCACGACGCGGGGATTGTTCAAGACGTCCTCAGGAGTGCCTTCTGCGATTTTCTGCCCGTAGTCGAGCACGATGACACGCTCCGAGATTTTCTTGATCAAGCCCATGTCGTGTTCGATGATGACGACCGTTACCCCAAAGGCTTCACGAATGCTGCGAATCAGAGCGATAAGATTCTCCTTTTCCTCATAGTTCAAGCCTGCTGCCGGTTCATCCAGCAAAAGTACCCGCGGCTGCGTCGCTAGCGCCCTGGCGATCTCCAGATACCGCTGCGCTCCGTAAGGCAAATTTTTCGCGATCCGCTCGCATTTTCCCTCCATGTCTACAAAGCGCAGGCATTCCAGCGCGGTTTTCTCGATCAACTGTTCTTCCTGCTGTTGGGCCCGCGTCTGCCAGAGGGCTCCCCAGACAGTCTGCCTCGTGCGTCCGTGCATCCCTGCCTTGACGTTGTCCAGCACGGTCAGATTGGGGAACAGCCGCAAATTTTGAAAGGTCCGGGCCAGCCCCAGGCACGTGATCTGGCTCGGCTTCTTCCCGACCAAATTTTCGTTGCCGAGCAGGATCTGTCCCGAGCTAGGGCGATAAAAGCCAGTGATCATGTTAAACACGGATGTCTTCCCTGCTCCATTCGGCCCGATAATGCTCGTGATCGAGCCGGCCGGAATGTCGAAGCTAAGATCGTTGACCGCTGTCAAGCCGCCGAATTTAAGCGTTATATTTTTCAACATCAAAGCTGACATCGGCTTTGTCCCCCTTTCTCCCTTGCTTTGGGCTAGTCACATAGCGAGCCGGCCACAAGCCTTGCGGGCGGAATAGCATCATGGCGACAAGCGCTGCACCAAAAATCAAGTAGCGCCAATCCTCGACAGACCGCAGCAGCTCAGGCAGCACGATCACCAGAACCGCTCCCAGTACGACGCCGGGAATGCTGCCCAACCCTCCGAGAACGACCGCCAGCAGGATCATGATCGACTGGGTGAAGCTAAAGCTGAGCGGGGCGATCGCACTCATTTTGACGGCAAAAATGGAACCCGCCATGCTCCCGATCACGGCTCCGATCGAGTAGGCCAAAAGCTTCATGTTGATGCGGTTGATCCCCATCGCCTCTGCCGCGTCTTCGTCCTCGCGAATGTACATCCACGCCCTCCCCAGCCGCGACGTCCCCAATCGCCTCACCGCGAGAACCGCCAGCACAGCCACAAGGAGAATCAAATAATAAAAGTCCATTTGCCCTGACAGTACGTAGCTGCCGATGGACGGGCGAGGGATCCCGTAAATTCCCGAAGCCGAACCCGTGATCGTGAGGTTGATCGCCAGAATGCGGATGATTTCTCCAAAACCGAGCGTCACGATCGCCAAATAATCGCTTCGCAGACGCAGGGTTGGCGCCCCTACGATGACGCCGACAATGGCCGCAAACACCATCGCGACAGGCAAAGTGAGCCAAAACGACCAGTGATAGACGGTCATCAGGATACCCGTCGTATACGCACCCACTGCGAAGAACGCCGCATATCCGAGGTCCAAAAGCCCTGCGAAACCAACTACGACGTTCAGCCCTTGGGCCAGTACGACATAAAACAGCGCCAAGGTGGCGACGTCCAGCCAATAGTTATTCGAGAGAAAAGGCAGCAGGCAGAGGACGACGAGCAACAGGATATTGCCAAGCTTTCCTTGAACGAGTCTCATCGGCTACATCCTCTCCGTCACTTTTTCGCCCATGATGCCAGTCGGCTTTAGCACCAGGATGAGAATGAGCAGGGAAAAGGCGACGACATCCTTCCACGAGCCGCCAAACACGAAAGTGCCAGCCGTCTCCATCATGCCGAGCAACAATCCGCCCAGCATCGCTCCCGGAATGCTTCCAATCCCCCCTAATACCGCAGCGGTAAACGCCTTGAGACCGATGATGAAGCCCATCATGAAATTGACGGTTCCATAGTAGGCGCCAGCCATCGTTCCCGCACCTGCCGCCAAGGACGCACCGATGAAAAAAGTGAGCCCGATGACTTTGTGCACGTTGATCCCCATCAAGTGGCAGGCCGTTTGATCAAGGGCGATCGCACGCATGGCCTTCCCGTACAGGGTCCGGCTGATGAACAGATGCAGCCCGAGCATCAAGAGAGCCGCGATCAGGACCAGCCCCATCTGCGTGTACGTAATTTGCGCGCCGAGCACATTCCAGCCATCGTGCGAAAGCTGCAGCGGATAGACCTGGTACTGCGCTCCCCACGCAATCATCGAGCCATTTTCCAGGAAGAGAGAAACGCCGAGCGCGGTGATCAGGATGGACAGCCGGGGAGCGAGCAGCAGCGGCCGGTAAGCCACGCGTTCGATCCCCATCCCGATCACTCCCACGATGGCCATCGTGAGCAGCAGCACGATGACGATGCCCATCAGGCCTGCTCCAGAACCATTGCCATTCAGGATGGACAGCAGCGTGTACCCCACGAATGCCCCCAGCATATACAGATCCCCGTGGGCGAAATTAAGTAATTTGATGATACCGAAAACCATGGTGTAGCCAAGGGCAATCAGACTGTAAAAAGCGCCAATCACCAGGCCGTCCGCCAGCGTCTGAACCAGGATGTCCATTCGTCCACCTTCCCTCCCTGCGCTTATTTGGCCAGCGTAAACTTGCCACCTGCCACTTTCAGCACCGCGAAGTTGGAGGTATCCAAGGTGTTCTGGGCGTTAAAGGAAATGGTTTGTCCGAGCGCCTTGAAGTCTTTGGTCTCTTTGATCGCCTTTTTGAGGGCATCGTGATCGGTGGAGTTGGCCCGTTTCAGAGCGTCCACCAGCAGGTTGACTGCATTGTAGCTGAGGGCGGAGAACGGCCCAGGTGCGAGGTTGTTGTACGTTTGCTTGTACTCGGTCGTGAACGCCTCAGCGCCCTCGATGAATTCTGCTGTCGGGGTGGCGGTAATCAGGAGTCCTTCCGCATTGTCTGCTCCTGCGATTTTGATAATGTCTTCACTGAACGATCCATCCCCCACCATGAACAGACCGGAAACGCCTTTCTGTTTGAACTGCTTCACCATCAAACCGCCAGCGGCATAGTAGCCGGTGAAGTAGGTAGCATCCGGGCCGATTCCTTTCAGTTTGGTAACGAGGGCACTGAAGTCTTTTTCTTCGGGGTTGATGGCTTCATACGCTACCACGGTCCCTCCCGATTTTTCCACTGCCGCTTTGGCGAAGTCGGCTAGGTCTTTCGCATAGGCAGAGTTGTCATGGATCAGTGCGACTTTTTTCGCTTGGTTGGCTCCCATGTAATCCGCAGCGGTCTGTGCCTGGTCCGGTGTCAGACCATTGATCAAAAACAAGGTGTCGTACCCTTGAGCGGGTAATTTGGCAGAGTTGGCGGCAGGAACAATCATCGGAATATTGGCATTTTTGAAGACGCCTGAGGAAGGCAGAGTCGCACCCGAGCAGTAGCCCCCTACGACTGCCGCTACATTTTGCGAGACGAGCTTATTTGCTGCTGTCGTCGCCATTTGCGGATCACATCCGTCATCCGCTACTTCGATCTTCAATTTCTTCCCGAGCACGCCGCCTCCGTCGTTGACCTTTTTGACGGCCATCTCGATGGCATTTTGCATATCTTTTCCATCCGTGGCATTGTTCCCTGTCACTGGCAGCAGCACCCCAACCAGGATCTCATCCCCGCCAGAGGCCCCCGAAGACTGCCCTTGATTCGCACATCCTGCGACAGCCAGCGATAGGCTCAACAGGGCAGCCGTGATCACACTTCTCCATTTCTTCATACCCATTCCCCCGATTGAAAGTTATTCAATATACGCCCATTTCCAGTCGATTGCGCCCAAACCATCCTGGAAGACTCCCTTTACCTTGTCGTTTTTCACCCAAGTATGCGTGTAAAAGTAAATCGGCATGATCGGCATCTCATCCATCATGATTCGCTCTGCCTGGCCCAAGAGCGCTTTGCGCTTTTCCGGATCACCCTCCGTCGCTGATTGGTTCAGGAGCTCCTTGAACTTCGGATGCTCCCAGCGTGTGTCGTTGTTTCCGCCGTTTTTATCTTTGAACAGCTCCAAGAAGTTGATCGGGTCGTTGAAGTCTCCTGACCAGCCCAAGCGTCCCACCTGGTAGTTTCCTTCATGCATGGTTTCGAGGTAAACTTTCCACTCCTGATTTTCCAGCTTTACATCTGCCCCCAGATTTTTGCGCCATTGATCCTGAATGGCTTCTGCGATTTTTTTGTGTCCTTCGGAGGTGTTGTATACGAGAGTGATTGGCGGGAGCTTGGACATGCCTAATTCTTTGAGTCCTTCGTCCAGCAGTTTTTTTGCTGTCTCCTGATCGTTGTCCTTGAAGTAGCCCCCCTGGTTGAGCGCCATCGTCGGGGGTACCGCTGCCATTGCCGGCTGTTGATTCGCCTGCAGGACATTGTCGATCAGGAGTTGACGATCGATCGAATAGGCAAACGCTTTGCGGATTTTAATATTGTTAAAAGGAGGTTTTTCCGTATTGAACTTATACCAATAGGTAGCTCCCACTGGCTTTACCTGGAGCTTGCCGCTGTCCTTCAATGCAGGCATGGCGTCCGTAGGAAGGGAGCTTAGCGGTGAGCCCGCCCAATCGATTTCTCCATTCTCAAACATGGATAGCTCTGTGTTTTCATCCTCTACCATGGAAAATTCGATCTTGTCCAGCTTGACGCTATCTTTGTCCCAGTAGTTGTCATTCTTGACCATCACCATCTTGCTCTTGTGGTCCCAGACTTCCAGCTTATAGGGTCCATTTCCCAAGTGCGTCTTGGCATCTGCGGCCCAGTTTGGATTGGACTCGATCAGCTTTTTATTTACCGGGAAATATGTTTGGAAGGCTGTCAGCTCCAAGAAAAACGGGGTCGGATTCTCAAGCTCCACTTTCAGTGTCTTGTCGCCCGTTGCTTTTACTCCGACATCGTCCAGCTTGCCTTCTCCCTTGTTCGCTTTCTCCGCGTTCTTGATATAGTAGAGCTGATAGGCGTAATTGGAAGCTGTCTTGGGATCAAGCGCCCGCTTCCATGCATATTCGAAATCATGTGCCGTCACTGGTTCTCCGTTGCTCCATTTGGAATCTCGCAGCGTAAAGGTGTAGGTTTTCAAATCAGGAGAGACATCGATTTTCCCAGCCACCGCCTCCACCGGCTTGCCTTCTGGACCGATTCTCGTCAGCCCGTCAAAGAGCGCCTTCGTAATGGCTGCTGACGTCGTATCCTCCGCCAATCCTGGGTCAGCCGTCGGTGGCTCGGAGTGAAGATTCCAGCGCAGCACTTGTTCTGCTTTTGGCTTTTCCGCTGGAGCAGGCTGTGATCCTCCCTGCGGCTGCGTTTGGCTTTGACCGGATTCTGCAGGCTTGGAGGCTTGCTGCCCTCCCCCACATCCGGCCAGCGCAGCCCCCAGTACGGCCACACCGCTGATCAGTGCAAATATACTTCTTTTCAAGTGATCAACCCCCTTTTTCTAAATTAACGATTAATTTGCAATTTACCGAAAATGCAATAGATATGCCAATCTGGAAAATGGAGGAATGGGTCACTATTTGCCACCTCATGTATCAGTTCTTATACACATCCGTGTCTAGTGTCTAGGAAATTATACGGTCATTTGTACAGCATCACAGAAAAACCCTTGACCGCATCTCCAGCAGTCAAGGGTCTCCTCTTCTTACAAAATCATCAAATCGCGAGGGGAATGAGTCAACACCTGATTTCCTTCCTCCGTCACGACGATGTCGTCCTCAATACGTACGCCGCCCAGGTCCGGAATGTAGATGCCTGGCTCGACCGTCAGTACCATTCCCGGCTGAATGGTCGCCGTGCAGCTGGTCGACATGAACGGCTCCTCATGAATGTCCAGCCCCACTCCGTGCCCCATCCCGTGGCCAAAGCGCTCACCGTAGCCTTTTTCCGTGATGTAGTCTCGCGCAAAGGCATCCGCCTCTCTTCCCGTGATGCCCGGTCTTATGCCCGCCACTGCGCGATTGCGCGCCTCAAGCACGATCTCGTAAATGCCTTTCAATTGGGCTGAAGGCTCCCCGACAGCAACGGTACGCGTAATATCGGAGCGATACCCCTCGTACAACGCACCGAAGTCCATGGTTACCATGTCGCCACGCTCGATTTGCTTGCTGCTCGCCACGCCATGCGGCAAAGCTGAGCGATGGCCGGATGCGATGATCATGTCAAACGCAGAGCCTGACGAACCCTGTTTGCGCATGAACATTTCCAGCTCGTTGGACACTTCCAGCTCCGTTATCCCGGGGCGAAGATAATCGATAATATGAGCGAACGCTGCATCCGCAATCTGGGCCGCTGTCTGGATCTTGGACAGCTCCTCAGGTGTTTTGATCAACCGCAGACTCTCGACAACGCCTGATGTCGCGACCATCTCGGTTTTCGCCGCATCTCCATACTTTCGGTGCAGCGCATACGTCAGGTTGTCTGCTTCAAATCCCAGCCTTGTGATTCCCATTTCCTCCGAGAGGCGCGCCACTTCACTGTAAACAGAATCCTTGGTGGGCAGAAACACGATATCGAAATCTTTTGCTTGCGCTTTGGCCTGGGCCGTATATCGAAAATCAGTCAGCAGCTTCGCCTGATCCTTTGAAATGAGGACTACGCCATACGTCCCCGTAAATTGTGTCAAATACCGCCGATTTTGCCCATTGGTCACCAGCAAGCCATCGATTCCGGCCGCGTCAAACCGCTGACGAAGCTTTTCCACTTTCTCCATTCCTGTCATCCTCTCACACCTGTTATTCAAACAGACTTTTCATCTAGCAATGTTCGTGCCATCTATCCATTTCTCTTTACTCGTGTATTTTCCTTTTCTTACCCGCTCGACATGGTGGCATGACACTTGCATTTCGAGGTACACAAGATTGAAAGGAGGACTTCATCATGGACGCACACCAATTGATTGTCTGTCGTTGTGAAGAAGTATCCTTGGCTGAACTGCTGGAAACAGCCGAGGCTTACCAGTGCAGCGCTCGGGAGTTGAAGCTGAGAACACGGGCAGGCATGGGCTGCTGTGGAGGTCGCACCTGTCGGATGCTGGTTGATCAGGTCATCGAACAAGCAACGGGCCACTCGCCATCCCATACGATACCGCTCGGCTACCAGCCGCCTGTACGTCCCATCTCGTTCCAAACACTCGGAGGTCGAAATAGATGAACCAGCGCATTGTACACCACCCTGTCCTTGGCTCCCTGGATGCGGGCAAATCCTTGCATTTTCGCTTTAATGGAACCACGTACCCCGCCTATGAGGGAGAGACGATCGCCGCTGCTCTTCTGGCAAGCGGGGTCCGAACATTGCGGGTACACGAGGAGAAAGGGACGCCACGAGGCATCTACTGCAATATCGGCCATTGCTATGAATGCCGTGTGACCGTGGACGGCGTGCCTACTGTACGTGCCTGCATGACGCTGGTGCAGGACGGAATGGAAGTAACCGCAGGAGTGGTGCTGCCTACTCCATTGAAAAAAGGAGGGCATTCTCAATGATCGATGCTCTCATTATCGGCGCTGGTCCCGCTGGCTTGTCAGCTGCCATCGCTTGTGCCAAGCAGGGTTTATCCGTGCGGATCGTCGACGAGTTTTACCGCGCTGGCGGACGCCTCTTGGGACAGCTTCATCAAGAACCGAACGGCACCTGGTGGAATGGAATGGAAGAAGCGGCACGCCTGGACCGGGAAGCGAGAGCAGCCGGTGTTGAAATCGCGTGCGGCGTATCTGTCTTCAACGTCGTCCCTTCTTCGTCCGGCTGGATCGCTTCTACGACGGAGGGGGAGATCGAGACTTCTCTGCTCCTGATTGCCACGGGTGCTTCGGAAACGGCCGTCCCCGTTCCTGGCTGGACACTGCCCGGCGTGATGTCGATCGGCGCCGCGCAAGTCATGACCAACGTCCAGCGAGTGCGAGTCGGAGAGCGTGGCGTCATCATCGGGGTCAACATCTTATCCGTCGCCATTGCTCGGGAGCTCCAGCTCGCCGGCATCCAGATCGATCGGATGATCCTCCCGCCCGTCTCCACCGTAACAGGAAAAGCCGGGTTCCCAGAGGCTGTCATGCGCTCCTTGCTGCGAGTCGCTCATCTCGCACCTTCCCCCCTCATTCGCTGGGGCAGTCAGCTTATGAAAAGCAGTTGGATGCAGCGTCTTGGAGTCAGTCTCTACCCTTCCCAAGGCTTTTCCATGTGGGACATTCCCATCCAGCTGCGTACGGCTGCTTTGGAGATTGTGGGGACAAACCAAGTGGAGGGTGTCCGCATAGCACGAGTCGCTCCGGACGGCCAGCCCATTCCGGGATCGGAGCAGATCATCCCGGCCGATTTTGTCTGCATCGCAGGTGGTCTAAGTCCCCTGGCTGAATTGGCTGCCATCGCCGGTTGCCCCTTTGCCTATGTCCCTTCCCTGGGCGGCCATGTCCCGATCCACAACGACCGGATGCAAACACCTTTGCCGGGACTTTTTGTAGCTGGGAATATAACCGGTGTGGAAAGCGCCAAGGTCGCTATGGCTCAGGGCATAGTAGCCGGGCTCTCCATGGCCGATGCACATGGGGCATTGGCTGATTCCGCAGAGCTGGAGAATGCCATCCGGCAAGTGGGCATCGTGCGGCAACGGGCCACCATCCAGTTTCATCCCGATATCGACGAGGGACGCGCTACCGTCGGACAGCTGGCTCTTGCCAGTACGGGAAAATAAACTTGTTCCATTGCGAATGAGCAGATTCAGCCTGTGCTGTGTCTGCTTTTTTCTTAGGCCTCTCCTTTCAGATGCAAGAAAATGGAATTTTTACACCCCGCTACTTCACATACATACTGTATGTATGTTAAATTGAACGTACATCCCTTTTAGGAGTGATTGATGCATGAAAATTTCCAGCTCTTATCCTGTGATTTTGACGCAGCAGGTTTCTGACACCGCGAAATTTTACATCGATTCCTTTGGCTTCGTGTCCACCTTTGAGTCTGATTGGTATGTGAGCCTGAAAAATGATCAATCAGGCCACTCGTTTGAACTAGCCATTTTGGATGCGGCGCACTCTACCATTCCTGAAGGGTATCGGCAACCCACAACCGGTCTCATTCTCAACTTCGAGGTGGAGAACGTCGATGCGGAATACAATAGGCTCATCGTCCAGTCGCGCCTTCCTTTGCATCTGGATATCCGTGACGAGGCATTTGGCCAACGGCATTTTATCACGTCCGATCCCAACGGCGTCCTGCTTGATATCATTACGGTCATTCCCCCAACGGAAGCGTTCAGCAGCCAATACGCGGATCATCCCTGATGAGAATTGACCTGTGAGGAGACATCCGCATGAAGCAATCAAAAGAAGAACAAAAAAAGGCAACCATCCGTAAGCTGACGGAAGTAGCCAGAGTATACTTTTCCGAACGAGGATACGCCGACGCCTCCATGGAGGAAATGGTCAAGGAAGCCGGATTGACTCGGGGAGCGCTCTACCATCACTTTAGCAATAAGGAAGGCTTGTTCCATGCCGTCTTGGAGATGGTTCAAGGTGAAATTGCCGAGCGCGTGGAAACGGAAGCGGCAAAAAGCGAAGATGTTTGGGGGCAGCTGATTTTGGGATGTCGCGCCTTCATCTCCGCTGCCGTAGAAAGCCCGAACAGAAGAATCATGCTGATCGATGGCCCCTCTGTGCTCGGCTGGGAGACATGGCGCAGGATGGATGAGCAGCACTCCATGCGATTGCTGCATGATCAGCTGCAGGAGATGCAGGAGCAAGGATATCTGAAGCCGGTTTCGATCACGTGCCTGACCCACTTGCTCTCCGGTGCCATGAACGAGGCCGTGCTCTGGATCTCCCAATTGCCCGAATCGCAGCAAGCTCTCGATGAAGTGACAGAATCGCTTGCCCTGATGCTGGAAGGCTTCCGGGCAAAATAGAAATTCACTCTTTCACTGCCCCAGAGGTCAAGCCGGAGATGATGCGCCGTTGGAAAATCAGGACCACGATGACCAGCGGAACCGTGACGATGATGGAAGCAGCAGATATTTCCCCCCACGGTACCGTAAACATGCCCTGAAACATGACGATTCCCACCGGCACCGTCTTCATCGCCTCCTGCGTATTGAGCGTCAACGCGAACAAAAACTCGTTCCAGGCCGCAATAAATACGAGGATCGCCGTAGTAAATACGCCGGGCATCGCCAGCGGAAAGAAGACTCTCGTCATGGTCTGCCAGATGGAGGCGCCGTCCACCTTGGCGGCTTCCCCCAGATCAATGGGAATCTTGCGAAAGAAAATGGTCAAATTCCAGATGGCGAGCGGCAATGCAAAGGTCGTGTATGGAATGATCAGCCCCAAATAGCTGTTCGTCAAACCCATCGACTGCATGAACATGAAAATGGGCGAGATCGTGGCAATCTGCGGAAACATCGAGACAGCCAGCACGATTCCCAAAATGATCGCCTTCCCTCGAAACTTCAGCCATGCGATGGCATAAGCGGCAAACGCAGCGATCGTGATGGAGTACAGGGTCGTCAGCGCTGCCACAACCGTTGAATTCCACAAGTACCGAGCGAATGGCCGCTCCGTGAATACGCGGACAAAATTGTCGAAGCTCGGGTTTTGAATGATGAAATGAAAAGCTCTCTCCCCAAACAGTTCGCTGGGCGGCTTCAGCGCGGCGATCAGGATCCAGAGAAACGGAAACATCACGATAAAGATAAAAAGGACTAGAAAGACGTAAAACAGCGGTCCCGCTTTTTTCTGCACAGCATTCTCCCTCCCTATCTTCCTCCGCTTTCGCCCAGCAGGTCTGCACCCAAAATTTTGATATAGCCGATGGAAATCAACGCGACGCACAGAAAGACGATGACAGCGAGCGCGGAGCCTTCTCCAAAGCTCATTTGCGCAAACATGGTCTTGTACGCGAGGATGGAAATGGTCTCTGTGGAGTTCGCAGGCCCACCGCCGGTCAAGGCGTAAATCAGGTCAAAAACACGAAATGCATCGAGCGTGCGAAACAGGAGGGATACCAGCAAACTCGACTTGAGCATGGGCAGGGTGATTTTAAAAAACTGCTGAACGCGACTGGCTCCATCCACCTGCGCTGCTTCGTAAAGGCTGTTCGGAATCGTCTGCAGACCGGCAAACAGCAGCAATGCCATGAACGGTGTCGTTTTCCAGACATCCGCCAAAATGACGGAAAACATGGCACCCGCCTTTGTCGTCAAGAGGACACCCATATCGGAAACAAGCCCGGTCACTTCAAAGAGATGGGCCACTATCCCGTTTTGCCCGTCGTATAAATACTTCCACATCATGGCGGAAATGACTGTCGGTATGGCCCACGGAATCAGCACAGTCGCACGCACCAATCCACGCCCGATGAATGGCTTGTTGATCAGCATCGCGATCCACAAGCCCAGCGCCAGCTCGATCGCTACTGAGACGACGGTGAAAAACAACGTATTGTACAAGGCCCCCCACATTCTGCTGTCCGTGAGAAATTGTTTGTAATAAGCGAACCCAATGTAGTTCGGCTCAATCACCGACGCCGAAATGCCTTGGACCACTCCCAAAGCCCCCTCGGGCCTGCTCAGCTGCTTTTGCCTCCCCAAATCGTTTAGGGTCGTCCTGATTGTGTCCAAAGTATGGCGAATGGAATCAATCTGTTCGTCAGACAGCTCTACGTATTTCAATTCGGTCGGGACCGGCTTGAATTCGAGCAGCAATTGGTCAATCTGTTGATAGCGCGCGGCGATCTCCTTGTTTTGCATCAGTGCTGCGTCCATCTGCTCCGCCTGCTGTCTTTGCGCCAGCAGCTGGTCTTTCGCACTCCCTTGGGCCGCATCGGCTTCCTTTTTCAAATATCGGAGAAGGTTGGGGAGCGTGCTGACATACCGTTCCATATCCAGGCCGTAGGAGTTGTGGACTTCTGTTTTCGTCGGATCGTTGAGTCGAATGTCATGCAGGCTGATCCAAAAAGAACGCATGACAGGCCAGATCGCAATGACGAGAATGATGACGACGGCAGGGAATATCAGTAGATAGCCCATCTGCTTTTCCGATAGAGATGCTCGCTTCATCCATTCACCCTCTTCTTTCGTCAATAACCCGCATACGGAAAGGTAAGGCTAGGATGGATGCTCGCACCCACCCTAGCTTTCGCTTACTTTTTCATGAGCCCATTCATTTGAGTCTCCATGTTTTTCACTGCTTGCTCAGCCGTTTGCTGACCCGCGAGCGCTTTGGATACCTCGATCTGGATGACTTCGGAAATTTTCGGGTAGATCGGAGTGGTTGGACGGGATACGGCAGCGCTCACGCCATCGACGAAATCTTTGTTGGCAAACAGCGGACTTGCTTTTTGGACATCTGCTTCATCGTAGGCAGGCAGATAAGTAGGGGCCAGACCGCCATGTACCGCAGAAATTTTTTGGCCTTCAGGTCCAGTCATGAACTTCAGGAATTCCCACGCTTCTTTTGGATGCTTGGTGAATTTGTTGATTCCGCCCATCCAGCCGCCGAGGGCTGCTGCTGATCCGGCATCGCCTGCAGGAAGTGGGGCGATCGCTACTTTGTCTACGATTTTGGATTGTGTCGGATCCTGTGCCATGGCGAATTGATACGGCCAGTTACGAACAAACGGGGATTGGCCTTCGAGGAAAGTGGTGTGCGATTCTGTTTCGGTGAACGTGGTGATGTTTTTCGGGACGAAGTCGGATTTGACGATCTCGATCATCTTTTTCAAGCCTTTGATCGTTCCCGGGTTGTTGACTGCGACATTCCCCTGCTCATCGAGGATTTTTCCGCCGTAGGATGCGCTGAATTCGACGAAGTTGCACACCAGACCCTCATACTGCTTGGCTTGCATCAGGTAGCCGAACTTTGCTCCGTCTTTGCCATTCAGCGCTTTGGCCTGTGCGATCAGGTCATCCCAGGTTTTGGGCGGTTCTTTTACCAAGTCCTTGCGATAAAAGAGCAGTCCGGCGTCAATGAACTTCGGCATGGTCCACTGCTGGCCACCGAAGTTGCCTGCATCCATAGCCCCTTTGATGTACTTGCCTGTATCGATTGCGTCCTGTTCCATCAAGCGGTCGAGGGGAAGGAGGTAGCCTGCTTGCGCAAATTCGGCTGGCCAAATCACGTCGAGGTCGAATACGTCGATTTCGGAGGACTGGGCGCTGAACATGGTGACGTATTGATCGTGGCTTTGCCCCGTATCAGAAGGCATTTCTCGTATTTCCACCTCTATGTCGGGATGCGCCGCCGTAAACGCTTCGACCAGCTTCTTCGTCGAGTCCGTAGAATCCTTCCCGCGGGCATATACCAGCTTCACTTTTTCAGCCGCAGGAGGGGTTGCATCAGGCTTCGGTGCTTCCGTGCTGGCTGGCGGTGCAGGCTGCCCTGAAGCGGGTGCAGGTGCTGATTGCTGCGGAGCGCCGGAACACGCCGCCAAGGAGAGAAGCATGGAAAAGGTCAACCCTACAGATGTAAGCCCTTTCAAAATCTTCATTTCACTTACCCCCTTATTTGTTTGGAAAGGCGAGAGCGTCTACAGCATTACTGCCTCACCCGACTGCGCGGAGGCATAGATGGCCTCGATCAGCCGATTGATGTACAGGGCTTGTTCCGGCGTGCAGAGTGGCGTTGCTGTCCCCGCTATCGAGTCAACGAAGTTTTGGAACAGCCGCACTCTTTCTTTGTCGTGACTCGGAACAATCTCCGTGGTGGCGGGAGTGCCATTCCAATCCTGGTACAGCGTGAGGCGATTCTCCATCAGATTGAGCGAAGTCCCCCCTTCCCTTCCGTACAGATTGAGGAAAACGTTTTCCTTTTCAATATGAGAGGCCCAGCTCGCATCCAAGGTGAGCGTCAATCCGTTTTCAAACGTAATCATGGCGACGGCCATGTCCTCCACATCAAAATGGCCCTTTTCATCCCTGCGTCCCCACTCTGACAGCCCTTTCTTGTGCGGCCCGAATTGCGCGTACGTCTGCCCCAGCACGGACACGGGCTTGGGATGCCCCAACAGCCACAGCGTCAGATCGAGCATATGTACGCCGATGTCGATCAGCGGTCCTCCTCCCGCCAGCTCTTTTTGCGTGAACCAGCTTCCCCAGCCCGGTATGCCGTTTCTCCTGACCCAGCCTGTCTTTGCGTGATACACCGGACCGAGCCTGCCTTCGTCCACCAAGCTCTTGACGTACCTCGCATCGCTTCGAAACCGGTTGTTCTGCCCCACCATGAGAATTTTGTCCGCTTGCTTTGCTGCCTGGATCATTTCCTCCGCTTGCTGGACATCCATCGCCATCGGCTTTTCGCAAAGCACATGCTTGCCTGCTGCGAGTGCAGCAATGGCAGTCTCGGCGTGCAGATAATTGGGTACGCAAATGACCACAGCATCGATGTCTGGCACTGCCAAAAGCTCCCGAAAGTCCGTATAGACCTCTGGAATGTGGTGCCTTGCTGCTCGATTTGCTGCAACCTCGTGCGCTACATCGGCAATGGCAGCCACCTGCGCCCTAGGCTCTTCCCTGATCGCTTCGAGATGTGCTTCGGAAATCCCGCCTGCTCCGATCATTCCGATGTTCCACCGTTTGGTAGCCATGCTCCCCCTCCTATACCCACCACAGATTGTTTACGGGCTCTCGCAAAATGACCTGCTGCAGATTGTGGACGGCTCGCTGAAAGCCTTCTTCGATGGACATGATGGCATCCTCGTGCTCAATGCTGACGACGTAATCATAGCCGTTCATGCGCAAGGCGCTCATCATGTCTGCCCATGTCTGCTGATCGTGGCCGTAGCCAACCGTGCGGAAATACCAGGCGCGTTCATTCAGATTGGCGTAGGAATTCATGTCGGTCAATCCGTACATGTTCACCTTATCCTGATCGATGTACGTATCCTTCGCATGGAAATGGTAGATGGCTTTTTCTTTCCCTAAAATCTTGATCGCGGCAACCGGATCGATTCCTTGCCACCACATATGGCTCGGATCAAAGTTGGCGCCGACTCCTTCTCCGACCTGCTCGCGGAGCTTCAGCAATGTCCCAGGCGTATGGACCAGGAAGCCGCCATGCAGCTCGAGCGCTACTTTTACGTGGTGAGAAACCGCATAGGCTGCGGACTCCTTCCAGTACGGAATCAGTTTGTTTTCCCATTGCCACGTCAGCACATCCCTGTATTCATTCGGCCAAGGGGCCACCGGCCAGTTCGGAAAGACGGCACCTTCGTGATCGCCTGCCGTTCCGGAAAAGCAATTGACGACGGGCACCTCCAGCTTTTCTGCCAGCCGTACCGTTTTGAGAAAGGTCTCATGGGACTCGCGGGCAAATGCCTTGTCGGGAGTCAATGGATTCCCATGGCAGCTGAACCCACTGATGATCAAGCCGCGATCCTCCACCGCTTTTTTGTAGGCACGAAGCTTTTCCGGGCTTTCCAGCAGTTCGTCCAGATTGCAATGCGCGTTTCCTGGATACCCTCCTGTTCCGATTTCGACTGCCTCCAAGCCTGCAGCCTGCACATGATCGAGCATTTCCTCCAGTGTCTTTTCCCCGAATAACACCGTGAACACGCCAAGTTTCACACTTCTTCACCCCTTTAGTCAGTCAGCGATATCTATGTGTGGAATCTTGCTGCCCGTTACCCAATGGACTTTACGGATTGGCGTATGACGAGATCGTGCGGGACGGTGCTCATTCTTTCGATCGGCTCGTTTCGCAGCTGCTTGAGGAGCTGCTCTCCCGCCGCCCTTCCGTACATGTACGGGTCATTGTGCACAGTACTGAGCATGGGCCTGGTGAGGGAGGCAATTTCCAGATTGTCAAAGCCCATGACGGAAACATCTTCCGGTACTCGAATGCCTTCATCGTGCAAGTAATTCAATACCCCGACGGCCATCAGATCGGTGGCAACAAAAATGGCAGTCGGCCGCTCCTGTTCTTCAAAAATCCGCTTTACCGCTTCGTAACCGCTCTTGGCGGTGAATTCTCCTTCTGCCACAAAGCCTTCCGGAATGGGCAGCCCGTGTGCCCGCATCGCTTTTCGATACCCGCCCATCCGATCCAGGCCGCATGGCGGATCCCATAGGGGGCCGCAGACACAGGCGATCCGGCGATGTCCCTGGGATATCAAATAGGCGGTGGCGTCATAGGATGCCTGCACGTTATTGACGTTGACCGTGGGGATTTGATAGCCATGCAGGTCGTGTCCGGTTACTACCATGGGGACCTGCATTTCCTGCAGAAACTGAATGTTTCCCTCCAGAAAATGAACGCTCGCCAAAATGACTCCATCAATCTGCTTTTCTTTGAACAGCCGCAAATACTTCAGTTCCTTTTCAACAGCCTCATCGGATATCGCGAGAAACATGCTGTAATCGAATTCACTGATGACACTGTCTACGCCGTAGAGAAGATTGGAATAAAAGTTATTGGATATATCGGGAATCATGACCCCTATAATGCGGGTTTCCTTGCTGACCAAGCTCCTTGCGATCGCATTTGGCTGAAAACCGGTTTCCTCCACCACTCGCATGACTTTTTCCCGCAATTCGGGGCGAACTGGCTTGGAATTGTTCAATACTCGGGAGACGGTGGCAATCGATACGTTTGCAAGCTGTGCAATGTCTTTAATAGTGACTGTGATGGTTTTTCACTCTCTTTCCCTTAATTAGGAAAACGGTTTCCTACTCACAAAATACACCCGCCTATTATTTTTGTCAATATTCTGTCAATTGCCTTTTTCCGACAAAGCAAAAAGCTGCATTCGTCATTACTTGTCAAATAAGTAATCACGAATGCAGCTTTTCCTGTTCATTCCTTCAAAACTGAATCTGCATGTTTGCCAAGAGTGTGTGGATAAGTCCTCGACCGATTAGTATTCGTCAGCTCCACGTGTTACCACGCTTCCACACCGAACCTATCAACCTCATCGTCTATGAGGGGTCTTACCAGCTTGCGCTGTGGGAAGTCTCATCTTGGAGGGGGCTTCACGCTTAGATGCTTTCAGCGCTTATCCCGTCCGCACATAGCTACCCAGCTGTGCCACTGGCGTGACAACTGGTGCACCAGCGGTGCGTCCATCCCGGTCCTCTCGTACTAAGGACAGCTCTCCTCAAACTTCCTACGCCCGCGACAGATAGGGACCGAACTGTCTCACGACGTTCTGAACCCAGCTCGCGTACCGCTTTAATGGGCGAACAGCCCAACCCTTGGGACCTACTTCAGCCCCAGGATGCGATGAGCCGACATCGAGGTGCCAAACCTCCCCGTCGATGTGGACTCTTGGGGAGATAAGCCTGTTATCCCCAGGGTAGCTTTTATCCGTTGAGCGATGGCCCTTCCATGCGGAACCACCGGATCACTAAGCCCGACTTTCGTCCCTGCTCGACTTGTAGGTCTCGCAGTCAAGCTCCCTTCTGCCTTTACACTCTACGAATGATTTCCGACCATTCTGAGGGAACCTTTGGGCGCCTCCGTTACCTTTTGGGAGGCGACCGCCCCAGTCAAACTGCCCACCTGGCATGGTCCTCTCGCCCGATAAGGGCGACGAGTTAGAAACTCCGTACATCAAGGGTGGTATCCCACCGACAGCTCCACAGAGGCTGGCGCCCCTGCTTCTCAGCTTCCCACCTATCCTGTACATGATGCACAAAGTTCCAATACCAGGCTACAGTAAAGCTCCATGGGGTCTTTCCGTCTTGTCGCGGGTAACCTGCATCTTCACAGGTATTATGATTTCACCGGGTCTCTTGCCGAGACAGCGCCCAAGTCGTTACGCCTTTCGTGCGGGTCGGAACTTACCCGACAAGGAATTTCGCTACCTTAGGACCGTTATAG
>NZ_CP069127.1:4790000-5030000 GCF_016811915.1 Brevibacillus choshinensis
CTGAGACTCCACCAGAGGCGATCTGATTCGGATTCAGAAAGAGATTAAAGCTGGTAGCCAGTATGAGCGATCCCGCAAGCAGCATCAAATACTCCAATGCCTTGCGCTGGGGGCTGTTTAACTGAACGGCTGCACGTCTTCTTCGCGCCACAAGATTCCACTCCTGACATTTTCACTTAGACCAAAACCGCCCATACACTACCATGTTTTGGTCAAAAAGGAAACCCCTTTTTTCAGGCATGCTCCCTCTCCTACCACTGATACGAGCCTCCCGTTCCGGACGATGAGCCGGCTACATCAATGTCCACATGGCGCAATCCTGCCGCAGTACTGGTAAACGCTCGCCCAAAATCGTCGACGAATGATGACAATGTAATGCTCGTGCTCCCCCGCGGAACGACGTCCATCTGGTATTGGTACGTCCCATTCACCGTGAACGTCACCTGCCTCCAGACGAATGAGTTGTTATTCGTGATCAATAGGTGCTGCCGAGTCGCCCCGATATCAGCCAAAATCGGTGCTTCGCCAGACTCCGCGTAACGGGCAGACGGGACGCAGCCTGCAACGAAGAACGTGAGCGCCGCCGCACATACTTGAAGCTCGTACACACTCCATCTCTTTCTGCTCATCAATGACTCCTCCGATCACCTGATGTACGACAGACTCAAATCAAACAGGAAATTCGGTGACCCGGGATGGCTGCGGTGTACTTCCACCGCCAATGTGTTGCTGCCGGCACGCAGCTTGCCGATGTGATTTTGCAAAGATACGGTCCGATACCAGACGGCCTGATTGGTAATGGCCAAAGAGGAGGGCAAAATCAAGCCCGTGCGAATTCCATCCCGAAAGACCTCCTCCCCGTTCAAGTAAACGATCAGACCATCCTCGTAGGAGAGCCGCAAGATGAGGTCTCTCATATCCTTGGGCTTGTCCGCCAGCGTAAAGGCTCGGCGAAAGTAATACGACGGAGATTCCGGGTCCGCCTTGAGCCTGGTGTTCAGCTTGCTTTCTTCCCCCCTGCGATTGGTAAAGCCAAGCGGCGCATTCCCTGATTTCCAGTCTGCATCGAGATACGCAGGACTACGCCAATCGTCAGCAGGCAAATGAAACGGCGTCGTAATGGGATTTTCCCCCGTGACATCAAAGCCTTGCGGGATCACTGCTTTCATGGCTGGATCTGCAAGGTGATACTTCCACTCCTGCTGGATGCCCACGGCCACCCACTCCCGGCTTCTCTGCGCTGCGGCATCTTTTGGGTTCAGCTCCATCTGGTCCAGCACTTGCTCGCCTGGCGTCATGGCTTTGATGGCCATTCCCTTTTCGCTATAATCCAGCATCAGCATCTGGGACTCTTCCATCGAAAGACCTGGCGTCCATCGCCCATACCCTTCATGCGGACTCGGAGCAAAATCGGATGGTTCTTGCACGATGGCCCTTTCTCGTGCATACACGTTTTCGCCCACGATCACCAGCTCGACACCTGCTTCCCGCAGCAGCTTCCACAGATTCGCTTGCCCTGCGGCAGGTTCATCATGGAAAAGCACAACTTTGTGAGGCTTCGCACCAGCTCCGAGCAGCTGCCTCGCCCACGTTATCTGCTGCTGCCCCATCGCGTCCGATCGCAAAAACAGGATGCGTGCATTTCCGTAATCGACATGGTATACGGTGCTGCCCAGCCCAGGGACCGACTCTGCCGGCAGATAACCGTAAAGCTTCTCAAACAGGTCGGCACTTTTGCTATGGTCATAGACTGGGTAAACGAAAGGAAGCGGTCTTTGCGGATCTGGAGCATACAGCCGATCCTGAACGGCGAAAACAGCCTTTCCTTGGCGCTGCTTCAGCCAATCGAGCATGTCGGGAATACGACTTTTGCTGTTATGTATCCAAAATGAAATGTCTCCACGTCTGGTTCGGCGGTCGTGACATAGCCCTCCTGCGGGATCCGCGTCCAGAACAACGAGCTGACCATCACAATACCAACGACCATACTTCCAAACCATAGCGGATAGCGGTTCACAAAGCGCATGCAGCGAAAGCTCCTTTCCTCACTCAGGCAAGCCCGGCGGCCAACCCAGCAGCGCATGATAGACGGGAGGCCATGCCAGGATGAGGATGAACCCAAACCCGATGACAAACAGAGTGGCAGCCGGGCGAACAGGTACCTCCCGACGCCGGAGCAAGAAATGCAGCGCCAGCCATCCCCCCAGCCACATCGCCAATCCCACTGTCTCTTTTCCGGCAAAGGGCCCAATGCCCCACCAGCCAGGTATCCAGATCCCCAGCTTGAGCAAAGCAGGTTTACTTCCCGCCGGATCAACCGTGCTCCAAAGATGGCTGAAGACGACCCCCGCCAAGCCCAGCCACAGTCCGCCAAGCGCCGCTGCCACCTCTCCACTTTGGGGCTGCCTCTTTTCCATGCCAACACTCCCTATTTCGATTACGGATGCAGGGTAATCAATCCGATTCCCGTGACCAAGCCAACCATCAAGCACAGCCAGAGAAGAGCAATAAGCAAGAGGACAATCTGCCCTATTTCCTTGTTGTTTCCAAAACGGCGCAGGATGAACCCAGCAGCCACTCCGAGCGGCAACGGAAAGAGAGAGACGAATTCCTTCCACTCCATCACAATGTTGTGGGCAAGAGGTGTGTGGGCAAGCAGCCATGACTGCGGTCCATCCGGCGAACGGTATCCCATGTACAGCCAATTGCCAGAAATGATAGCGAGTAAGACAAGCAGGTTCGTCAGCCACAAAAGCCGCTCAAGACCCGAGCCGCCCTCTTTTCCCCTGCCCAATTTCATAAACGCAACATGAAAAGTCCAGCAGCCCAGCATGACGGTCATGGTCGCCGAAAGGCCATGCAGCAAGCCTTGCAACCAATAAAAGCCTTTGTCCAGCAAGTGAACCAAGGGGATCAGCAAAAACAAAAAAGCGGTCACGCATGCTTGCGTAACCGCCAGATCACGTGTGCGGAATAGCCCTTTCATCCTCTCCACCTCATAGGTGACTCGATCCGAAAAAGCGGCTATCCAGCCAGTCCCGCGCTTTCTTTATCCACCGTAAACGAATCGAGCAGATTATCATCTTTGTCGTACACGTTGCAGACCGCTTTCTTCCCATTTACATCGACGGTCATGTAATGAGAAGTAGCCTTTGGTCCTTTCACTACGTTTTTCTTGTCTTCAACGACCTTGCTGTAAGGGGAACCAGCAGCCCCCAGTGTCAGCTGATAAATGCCATGAGTAAAATGATAGCCGTTTGCGTCAAAGTCGCTGTTGATGAGTCGTCTGTTGTAATTGTGCTCATGCCCGACAAAGGCTGCTGTCACATTATGCTCGTCCAGAAGGTGCCAAAAGGCATCGCGCTGCTTCTTGTTACCATCCAAAGAACGGCCATAGTGCCCTCCCACCGGATAAGCCGGGACGTGAAACATGACGAAGGTGTGGTCTCTCCCTTTCACGGAAAGCTGTTGCTTCAGCCATGCACTCTGCTGTTCGTCTACCACGTAATTGCCTTTTTTATCCTCATGATCTGTATTCAGTGCAATAAAACGCGCATTGCCATAATCAAAGCTGTACGCTGTGCGGCCGTAGCCTTTGACCTGCTCGTTTGGCAGGTGGGGAAACGCTTTGCTGAATGCCTCGGGGTCGTCCTCGTGATTGCCCATCGCCGGATAATACATCGAGAGAGGGTAGTAGTCGTCCACGATATCCTTCCACTCATCCAGTTCCTTCTTCAGATCTGAGCCGCCTTGAACCATATCCCCGGTCACTAAAATAAAACTGGGCTGGGGACTCAGCTCTTTTACATTCTTCAGGAGCTTTCGAAGGGTTTTCTCATTGACACTGTCCGAGCTGCCCCGGGTATCACCCATCACCACGAAGCGGAACGAATTGGAGGTCGCCTTCGTTTTGCCGATTCCCATCCATTGCGCGCACGCAAACAGCATGACGAGTCCGCAAGAAATGCCAATCCACTTCAGTTTCCCTCTGGCTGTTTTCATCAACATTTCCCGTCCTCTACGTAAGATTTACCAATCCTCGCGAAACATGCGCTTCATTCCCTCAATCATGCGTGCTTTTCTCCTTTTTAAATTATCAAAATAAAAAGAACCCTAGTAGGGTCCAAATAAAGGATTGACGTCTATCCTAAAAAGAACGATAATAATAATCAAATAAGAATTATTTTAAAAAGAAGATGACCTGTGTTGGAACATCATCCTCTCAGTTTCACACAGCAGGTAAAGCATCTGGGCAAGCGCCTGACCATTCAACGCAGAGCAGTCCTGCTCTACATGCTGCATACTTTGACCCCCACTACCGCCAAAGACGTCTACCATGCACTGAAAATTGACATGCCGAATATTACCCTGTCGACCGTTTACACTTCCTTGCGCTTTTTCGTAAAGCTGGGCATCCTCGAAGAACAGGCACACCCCGATGCCCCCAATCAATTTCTCTGCCTCGTTACGGCAGACACGCTCGATTTGCGTGAAGTCATGTAAGGAACGCGAGAAACGCAGGAATTAGAAAACTTGGCTGCGCCAAGCCTTTTGGCGAAGCCGTAGTTGCACTTATACTGGATAGGAATCTTATAAATTCCTATCTGTGCAAAAAAGGTAGCCCCTATGCTCGCGGGCTACCTTTTTGCATATTCATAGACTTCTTTTCCCAGCTGGCCTAGTACGCCCAGAGCCGATTCAGGTCGTACATCCTGGGAAAGGGCGACAATCGACAGGCGACGCTCTCCTACGTACAGGACCCCTGCATCATGCTGTCTTCCCGTATCCCAACCGGACTTGCAGGCTATTTCCCAATCCGGCTGGCCTTCCGCTGTCGGGAGCAAGGAAGGTAATCCATTGCGCACCTGCTGCTTTTTCATGATCGCCATCATGTCCTCACAGGCTCGATGCGAGAGGAATGTGCCCGTAGCCAATTTACCCAGCATCCTTGCGACATCACCGGCCGTGATGGTGTTGTTCTCAGCGATGTCCACAGGATAAATCATCAGCTTGCGAGAAAAAGCGCTCTCCCGCATACCCAGCTCATGCATGGTCAGATCGATTCTCTCTTTCCCAATCAGGTCGATGAGGACGTTGGTCGCCGTGTTGTCGCTTTGGATGATCATCAAGGTGACCAGCTCCCTGATCGTCAGCTTCAGCCCAGGTGAGAGTGCGTGCAAGAGGCCCGAGCCTTTGACGAGATCCTCTTTGCGCAAGGCGAGGCGATCCTCCATGGCAAACTGCCCCAGGTCCGCCGCTGCGTAAACCGCAGCCATGATCGGGACCTTGATGACGCTCTCCGCAATGAAGGATGCGCTGGCTTGATGCTCAAATCGAGTACCGCGGTCCAAATCTTCCACCACTACTCCCCAGGTTCCTTCCGCTTTTGCCAGTAACGCTGACAGCCTTTGCCGTAATCGCTCCATTTATTTGTTGATCCTCCCTGGCATCAAATCTGCTCCAGCTCCGCTACCGTTCTTTCACTCGTGACATTTCCCGTATTCAAGGTGCTGGTCGGTTCCATCAGCACGACATGGCATACTTCTGGGGCTACCGGACGATGCTCGACCCCTTTGGGTACGATGATGAACTCCCCCTCTTCGACCCAGACTTCCCGATCGCGAAATTGCATGAGCAAACGGCCTTTCGTAACTAAGAACAGCTCGTCTTCCTCTTCATGATGATGCCAGACGAACTCGCCCTCGAGCTTTACTACTTTAATATGCGAATCATTGACGGTACCGACAATCTTCGGGCTCCAGCATTCCTCAAACTTCGAAAACTTCTCAGCAAGATTTACTTTCTCCATGTTCTTCATCCCTTTCATCGGTTTGGCTTCGTTACGAGTATACCTTCCCATTATCATACAATTACGAAAACGGTTCGGACAGGATTATTTGGGTCCAGACCAATCGCAAAGACGCCTGCCTGTTAAGCAAGCGCCTCCGATGTTATTACAAACTTCTATTCAACCACTCGCAACTCGCCATCCCCGCTCCATATGTCGGCTCCTAGCGCAAGTGCCCCTGCTCCCAGCATCCCGGCGTCCGGCCCCAATGATGCGCGAACAATCCTGGTTGTTTCGTGCCCGGCTTGCATCACATGACGCTCGACACTTCGGCGAACCGGTTCGAGCAGCAGATCCCCTGCCTCCGAGACGCCACCGCCGATGACGACCATCTGGGGGTTGAACAGATTGATGATCAAGGATACAGCCCAACCCGTGACTTCACATACTTCCTTCCATGCCTCTGCGGCGAGCGGATCTCCTCTGAGGACTGCAGCAGCCACATCCTGCGCGGTCAGCCGTTCCAGCTCCCCGCCCGCTCTTTGCATTAGGGGCAGCATTTGCACTTCTTCCGGAATTTCCCTGATGGCTTTTTGCAGCCTTTCCCTTGCCAAGCGGACAATTCCCGCAGCCGATGCCACCGTTTCCACGCAGCCCACTTTCCCGCAGTTGCACACAGCCGTGTTGCCTGGCACCGTAACGTGACCAAGCTCTCCCGAGATGCCAAATGCTCCCCGCAGCAGCTGCCCGTCGATGATATTGCCCATGCCGATGCCGGTCCCGATCGGAACAAACGTCATGTGACGGACACCTTTCCCTGCACCAAACACAGCCTCTCCCAGCGTCGCTGTCCGCAAGTCGTTCTCAAAAGCAAGAGGCAACCGGATCGCCTCCGCCAACGGCGTTCGGACATCCACCTGGCGTAGACCCAGATTGGGAGAATGAATGGAACGGCCACTCGGTCCGTCAAACGGCCCGGGAAAACCTATCCCTACTGCTTCCACAGGGACAGCCGCACTCTGCCTAAGCTCCTCCACTAATGACGCCATTCGCTCGATTACAATTGGGAGATTGTTGTGCACTCTCGTTTCTCTGCTTCCGCGCGCGATGATGCGCCCCGTCTCATCCATGACGGCGCCTTTCATCGTCGTTCCGCCCACATCCAGGCCGATTACGTACCTCATTGCTGACCTCCTCTCTCCTGTCACCCTGAACCTATCTGTTTTGGCTGCACCGGGAGCCGCAGCAATTCTTCGACGACATCGGGGTCTACCATGCCCGCTCCTATCGAGATCACATTTGCCGCGGCGCTCGCCATCCCCATCTGGACGGCTGCCTCCCAATCCAGGCCTTTCAGCTTGCCCGCGATGATTCCTGCCAGCAAAGCATCACCGCACCCAACCGGATTCACAGCCTTCTCCACCTGGACCGCAGGAAAATGCCAGCGCGTATCGCCCGTAGAGAACCACGCTCCTTGCTCCCCCATGGATAAAAGAACGCTCTTCGCCCCGAGCGAATGAATGTCATGCAGAGCCTGGATGACAGCCCCCTCGCAATTCAGCTCATAGCCGAGCAGGACCTGTGCTTCATCTCGGTTTGGCTTCACCAGGTAGGGCTTTGCCTTCAATCCATGAACGAGTGCCGTTCCGCTCGCGTCCAGCACCGGCAGCGCGCCTGACTGACGGACCAGATCAATCAAAGTATGATATCCATCCACGGGCACCCCCGCAGGCATGCTGCCGGAGAAGCTGACGAAAGTCGCCTGTCTGGCCAGATGACTCAGCTTGCCTTGTAAATGCGCGAAAGCCCGATCCGAAATAACTGGCCCTTGCTCCAAAACTTCCGTCACCTCACCGGTCTCTTCGTCCAAAAAGGTGAGGCAGCATCGTGACTCGCCTTCCGTTTCCACAAAGGCGGGAGCGATCCCCGCCTTGGCGCAGCCTTCCGCAATAAACCTTCCGTTGTGGCCCGCAACGAAGCCTGTCGCAATCACATCGGTTCCCAGCGCTCTCGCAACCCGGGCTACATTGATCCCTTTTCCGCCCGGCAGGCTCAGATGCTCTTTTGTACGGTGCAGCTGGCCTGGGGATAGCCGCGGCAGTCTGTATGTCTTGTCGATCGCTGCATTCAGGGTTACCGTCGCCAGCATACTAGCGCACCTGCACCTGTACGAGCGGCTGTCCCATCTTGCTCTTGAACAGGTTGATGACATCAACCGGGGTAGGATCGACCCCGCGGATCAAAGCGGTATACAGCGTGACATAGTCTGCCAAGTACACAATGGAAAAGAGGCGTGCCAGTCGCGTAACTCCCTGGGAGCGAACCACCTGTACGCCGCCTGCACGCTCACGGAGAATCTCAGCGCTGATCTCGACTCGCTTGGTCGTCTTTTCGCTGTCTTCCCCATCGCGGATCAAGGTAAAGTGGTAGCCTTTGAGCATCGCGGCAGGGGCATCCCACCCCACAGCCTCATCGTGATGCAGGCTGGGAATGGCATTCCAAAAAGCCATGACCTTGCCGTTTTCACCCAGCTGATTTTTCCAGCGCCAAGCAGGGGCATCGAAAAATGGAAGCGTGCCGTAAATAACCGGGGTCAAACCATCCATTTCCTGAGCGAGCTGCTTGGCGGGGTTCAACGACAGCGGAGACTGCAGGCCGTACTGCTGGCGAAGCTGGGAAAAGAGAGAAATGGTCTCCGCCACCTCTGCCGACTTGTCTGCCACCAGCCCGAGCTGAGTCAAAATCGCCAGCATCGGCAGGAAGATGTAGCCGAGCGCAATCCGGGGCATCATCCCACCTGGTACGACGAGGTGCGGATGATGGTGGCGACGCGCCAAATCCAGCACTTGCCCACCCGCAGTGATGACGGCAATCTGCGCTCCTGCGGCGATCGATTGCTCATAGCCGCTGACCACTTCCTCCGTATTCCCCGAGTGGCTGACGACGATCACCAATGTCTTTTCATCGACGTAGGCCGGAATCGTGTACCCCTGGTTGAGCTGCAGCGGCACCCTCAGCTCGTCAAACAAATACGATTTGAGAAGATTGACGCTGGCAGCCGAGCCCCCGCCCGTCCCCAGCACGACGATGCGATCGATACCGCCAGTGATGGAGGATACATCAAACCGTCCTGATAATTCCCATCCTTCTGAAAATTGTTTGTCGTATTCATCCGTATCCCGCAGCGCTTTGATCGTATCCAGCGCCTCGACAGCTGCTACATCATCCAGATTGACCCGCATGTCTCCTCATCCTTCCGAAGGTTTTGACGTTACTGTCCTGCTGCTTTCCCGATGCATCCGCACATCGCCATTTTGGCATGGGCAATACTCTTGACGGCTTGCTTGGCCCGCTTCATGTACGTCCGCGGATCATTCTCCTCGGGATTCTCACCGAACACCTCTTTGATCGCATTGGAAAAGGCGATCCGCAGCTCGGTTGCCACGTTCATTTTCGCCATCCCGAGCGATACGGCACGTTTGACCTGTTCTTCCGGAATGCCAGAGCCTCCGTGGAGGACCAGCGGCACCCCGACTCGACCTGCGATCTGCTCCAGCCGGGAGAAGGCGATTTTCGGCTCCCCTTTGTACATGCCGTGCGCAGTACCGATGGCAGGTGCCAGTGTATCCACACCCGTCAAGGCAGCAAACGCTTCGCACTCCTGGGGGTCCGCCAGCACGGCATCTTCTTCCTCGACCACGAGCTCGTCCTCGACGCCACCCACTTTCCCCAGCTCCGCCTCTACGTTGACTCCCGTACGATGAGCCAGCTCGACCACTCTCTTCGTCAGCTCCACGTTTTGCGAAAACGGGTGCATCGAGGCGTCAATCATCACAGAGGTATAGCCTGCCTGGATGCATCGCTCAATCAGCTCATAGTCATGGCAATGATCCAAATGAAGCGCGATGGGAACCTGTACCGACGAGGCTGCGACCCGTGCGATCGCCGCTACGTATTCCGGCCCGAGGTGCTTGACCGTCCCCACCGTCGTCTGGAGAATGAGCGGCGACTTTGCCTCCTGCGCCGCTTCCACCACCGCCTGCAGCATTTCCAGCGTGTGCACGTTAAACGCACCGACGCAGTAGCCTTCTGCTCGTGCCCGCCTCAGCATTTCTGTCGATGACACCAATGACATGTCCGGATCACTCCTCATCCATTAACCTTGCGCTACTTCAATCTTGACACCGAGATCGAGAAACGACGCTTGCATCTGTGCATCGAGCCTGTCTGTAATGATGCGATCGACTGCAGACAAATCGGCAAAGCTGCTGAAATGCGACTCGCCAAATTTGGTGTGATCGGCAAGGACATAGACTTTTCGGGCGCGCTCCATCATGATTCGGTTGACGTGGCTCTCAGCCAGGGAAAGGGTGGAGAATCCGTCTTTCTCATGAATGCCATCCGCTCCGATGAAGCATTTGTATACAGACAGCTTCTTCAGATTATCCTCGGCCACTGCCCCGACGACTGCAAACGACTTGGCTCGCATTTCCCCGCCGATCAGGATGACCTGGTGGACACCGTGACTGTTCAGCTCCATAGCAATATTGACGGCATTCGTCACTACCGTCAGCTCCGCCACCTGACCGAGCAGCTTGGCCAGCTCCATCGTGGTCGTTCCCGCTCCGAGAATCAGCGTGTCTCCCGGCTGCACGTGCAAAAGCGCCTGCCTGGCAATCCGCGCCTTTTCCTCCATCCGCTCCGTCTGCTTTTCCGTGAAGCTGCGTTCTAGCGGCAAAAAACCCGCGATGGACGCTCCGCCGTGCACTCTTGACAGCAGTCCTTCCTGTTCCAGCTTGATCAGATCCTTGCGAATGGTGACCTCCGATACGTCCAGCAGCTTGCTTAGCTCGGCGACAGTAACGGTCTTTTCCTTGTTTACATTCTCCAGGATCTTGCTGTGTCTCTCTGTCGCTAGCATGAATCCGATCCTCCTTGCGAATCGCCCTTATGTTTCATTTCATTTCGATTTATTTCGTTTTCTTTCACATTCATCCTATCATTTTCATAGGGATGCGTCAAACAAAAACGAATTTTCTGACACGCGCAAAAAAAGCCGAAACGCTCACCTTCGTGACGCCGGCTTTTCTGAACTGCTAATAGGCTCTAGCTATTGCTAAAACAAGCTTTTCAACGCCTGAACCTTTTGAACGTCCACATATCGGAGAGCTTGTCCGCCTTCCCGCACGCCTGTCCCCACATGGATTTCCTTTACACCCGTTTTCCGGGCCAGCCCCTTGGCGTTTTCCAGCGTCAAGCCGCTGCCTGCCAGAATCGACAGCTGGGTTTGCTCCGTCACTCGCATGAGCTGTGCGATGCAATCCGCCCCGTCGATCGCACTCTTTTGTCCTCCCGAGGTCAAAATACGGCGGACTTGGGGGTAGCTGAGCAAGGCGCGGGCTGCTTCGATCTGATCCACAGCTTCATCAAACGCACGGTGGAACGTCACATCCAGTCCGCCTGCCTCCGCGAGCAGCATTTCCATCCCTTTCAGATCGAGCTGCCTATCTGCGTTCAGCATGCCGATCACAATGCCGGCAGCGCCGATTTCCCGGATGACGCGGACATCCTCGCGCATCACGTACAGATCGTCCTCGTTGTAGCAAAATGACTGGCTGTGAGGCCGCACCATGACATTCACAGGAATCGAGACAGCCTTCACGACGGCCTCCACCAAGCCCCAGCTAGGGGTCAATCCCCCTTCCAGAATGCCTGTAATCAGCTCCAGCCGATCGGCTCCTCCACGCTCCGCTCGTTTGGCGTCCTCCACCGAGGTCGCGATGACTTCCACGATCATTTCCATTCCTCCGCTCATTTCCCAACATGGGGACATTGTAAATCGTCCGGATCGTATCAAGCAAGCCACTGACGAAAGAGAGCGTTGCTACCGTCGCTCCAGGGCAAACACCGCTTTCTTCTCCCCCACGACCCGTTGATTGTCGTTTTTGATTTCCCTCGGCACCAGTGCTTCCAGACGCTGGATCGTCTCTCTGTTGTCATATCCGATCTGCCTGAGAATCTCGGCAATCACCAGCGGCCATACCAGCTCCGACCCGTCAATCACCTTGAGCGCAAAGCTGATTCTCTCCTTTTTGAGAGCAAATCCGTATACGCCCATCGCACCGCCTTTGGCAATGATGTTGGGGTCTTGGAGCAGAGCTGTGCAGGTAAAATGGTGACTCGCGACGATATCCGGATTCTCCGTCATCCAGCTGGTAAGCTTGATCACTGCTTGGCGGGTTTCCTCGTCCGCTATGAGATCCGGGCAAGCAAGCTTCGAGTAAGCAATCGCCAAATGCTTGAGCGGCAAAGCGAAAACGGGAAACCCGCAGCCATCGACCCCCAGCTGGATCTGCTCCTTGGGATAGTCAGCCAGTTCGGCAAAAGCCGCAAGCGCCTCCTGTTGGGCGGGATGCTCCACCTCGTAGTAATCATCGGTGGAATACCCGCATTCTTTGGACAAAGCCAGATAGCCCAAATGCTTCCCTGAGCAATTATGAAAGAGCCGCCGCTTGGCAATGCCTTGCGAGAGGCAGGCAAATTTCGGTTCGTCATTTAATGGATAGGTCGGGTGAGTGAGCAGCTCTTCCTCTGCAATTCCTGTCTTTGCAAGGAGCGACTCGAGTGCTTCCATGTGGTAGGCTTCGCCGCGGTGCGACGCCGTGAACAATGCCGCCTCCCTGCTCGTCAGTCCGAACTTTTCGTCAATTTTTCGCTTGGCTACCGGAATCGCTTGGAACGGCTTGGCTGCCGAACGCAAAAAGGCTACATGCTTATCATCTCCGGACGAGTAAATGACCTCTCCCCGATCATTCACCCCGCATACCACGCCATAGTGGACATTCTCCAACACGCCTCCGCGATACTCTTCCACCAGTGTGCTGTATTTCATTCTCGTCATCCTCTCCGCAGCAGGATCGATTGATCATTGCAACGCCATACTAGCAGTCGCACAGGCGGGCGTCAATCGTCTGCAGCTGCAAAACCCAGATAACAACAGCCCGCACATGCCCAATCTGTAGTATAATGCTAGGGGGCAAAGGATTCCTTTACCCAACGGAATACGAAATCCATGCGAAAAGCATGGGAGAGGTTCGCGAACTCCCTCTATAAAAAACTAAGGTGTACAGCAGTACCGTTCCTTGGTATTGTTTTGTTTTTTTTCAGAGCAAAGTTCAAGAACTCTCTTTCTTCCCCTACTATTCAAAAGGAGATGGAGAGGTATGAAAAAGGAAAAAGCCATCGTTGTCTTCAGCGGCGGACAGGACAGCACGACCTGCCTGTTCTGGGCGAAGCAACAATTTGGCGAAGTCGAAACGATCACGTTTGACTACGGGCAGCGGCACAAGCTGGAAATCGAATGCGCGCAGGAAATCGCCCGCGAGCTCGGCGTGAACAACACCGTATTGGACATGAGCCTCTTACATCAGCTCGCTCCCAATGCGCTCACCCGCACAGACATTGACATCACCCAAGAGGAAGGTCAGCTGCCTTCTACGTTCGTCGACGGACGCAACCTGCTGTTTCTCTCGTTTGCAGGCGTGTTCGCCAAACAGCGCGGAGCACGCCATCTGGTCACAGGCGTATGCGAGACGGATTTTAGCGGCTATCCCGATTGCCGCGATGCCTTCATCAAATCGCTGAATGTGACGCTGAACCTGTCGATGGACTATCCGTTCGTGATTCACACCCCGCTCATGTGGCTGAACAAAGCGGAAACATGGAAGCTGGCGGACGATCTGGGTGCCTTCACCTATATCCGCGAGAAAACCCTCACCTGCTACAACGGCATCAAAGGGGACGGCTGCGGCGAGTGCCCTGCCTGCCATCTGCGAAAAGCCGGTCTGGACACGTACCTTTCCGAGAAAAACACGCAAGGAGAGCATGCCTGATGAGCGCGAACTTTGACTTCCGCATCGTCGACCGCATGCAGCAGCTTGGCACACACATCGATAAATCCCAGCTGCGCTACCACAACAAGCGCGTTTTGGTCAGTAAAGAATTCACCTTTGATGCTGCCCACCATCTGCACGCCTACGAGGGCAAATGCAAAAACCTGCACGGCCACACCTATCAGGTCGTGTTTGGGATCAGCGGTTATCCCGACGAAATCGGTCTGGTCATCGACTTCGGGGATATCAAGCAGATCTGGAAAGAACATATCGAGATTTACCTGGATCACCGCTATTTGAATGAAATGCTCCCACCGATGAACACCACGGCGGAAAACATGGTCGTCTGGATGTTCGAGCAGATGGAGCAGCAGCTGCTTTCAGATGCTTACCGCGATCGGTACAACGGAGCGCGTGTGGAATTCGTCCGCCTGTTCGAGACTCCCACAAGCTACGCCGAAGCCAGACGGGAGTGGATGTACGAATGAGTCGGATACCCGTACTGGAAATCTTCGGACCCACCATCCAAGGAGAAGGCATGGTCATCGGACAAAAAACGATGTTCGTGCGTACCGCCGGCTGCGATTACCGCTGCAGCTGGTGCGATTCCGCCTTTACATGGGATGGCTCTGCCCGGCATGAGATCAAACAGATGACTGCGGAGGAAATCTGGGAGGAGCTGTCCCGGCTCGGCGGAGATCGTTTTTCCCACGTGACGATCTCCGGTGGCAATCCTGCTTTACTGGAGGGCATCGGCAGATTCGTGGAGCTCTTACAATCTCGCGGCATCCGCTCTGCTGTGGAGACGCAGGGCAGCAAGTGGCAGGACTGGCTGAACCAGATTGACGATGTCACCCTCTCACCGAAGCCGCCTAGCTCCGGCATGAAGACGGACTTTGACGTGTTGGATCAGATTGTCGCAAATCTGCTGGAAAACGGCCACACCGGCGTAAGCCTGAAGGTCGTCATCTTTGATGAAGCAGACTTCGAATACGCCCGCGGCATCCATCGACGCTATCCAGGCATTCCGTTTTACCTGCAGCCCGGCAATGCGGACCTCGCTGAAGCAAGCACAGAGGACCTGCGCGTCAAGCTGCTTGAGACGTTTGAATGGCTGATCGATCAGGCGATGGCCGCACCCGATTTCAATGATGCAAAGGTACTGCCGCAGCTGCATGCCCTCGTGTGGGGAAACAAGCGCGGTGTGTAATAGACGGTCAAAAAACTGCTAGGAAATGAGGAACTCTCTCTTATGGCTAACCAACAGGAACGCGATCTTTCTTCCCTGACGCTATTGGGCAACCAGGGCACGACCTATCCGCAAACGTACGATCCAAGCGTGCTGGAGTCTTTTGACAACAAGCACCCGTACCGCGATTACTTCGTGAAATTCAACTGCCCGGAATTCACCAGCCTGTGCCCGATTACCGGACAGCCTGACTTTGCGACGATTTACATCAGCTACATTCCCGACATCAAAATGGTGGAAAGTAAAGCCCTCAAGCTGTATCTGTTTTCTTTCCGCAATCACGGTGATTTCCACGAGGATTGCGTGAACATCATCATGAACGACTTGATCAAGCTGATGGATCCCCGCTATATCGAGGTATGGGGCAAATTCACCCCGCGCGGCGGCATTTCCATCGATCCGTATTGCAACTACGGCAAGCCAGGGACCAAGTACGAGGAAATGGCAATGCATCGGTTGATGAATCACGATATGTACCCGGAGAAAGTGGATAATCGGTAATCCGCAAGAAAAAACCCTGATCTGATCAGGGTTTTTTTAGGTTGAGGACATACTAAGCCATAAAGGAGGAGTAGCGCATGAATGACAATCGTGGGAACGACCTGCCTGATTTCAGACAACTGAATGACAGACTGATCGCACCTCCTCCAACCAGCCCCATATTGGCCATCCGCACGAACCTGGACAAGGAGCCAAATGGCGCTGATCATCCAAATGTGCAGCCGAATTCCAATCCTGCCGGACAAATCGGGGGTAAAGAAAATGACTGATCGCACGACAAACCAAAAACCAGACATGGGTTATCACGGAAGCAATATGCATGGCTATTCCATCTCGAAGAAGGGGGAGGCATTGGACGAAACGGCCAAGGCGGTTGAAGAAAACAAAGAAAACGGAGAAGAGCATCCCGACTGATAAACCCCGATACCTTGGCAGCAGCCCCCTTGTTTTCCATAAGGAATGCACCCTCCGTGAAAATGATCGTAGCGGTCATTGGACAGCCTAATCATCGGTACTCTCGATGACTATTCTGGAGGGATCGCTGATGGGCAAATACCAATGCTATTACTGTGAAAAAGATACAGACAGTGCGCATCAAATTTATTTTTTCCAAAGCAAGCAGGAACGGGAAGAGCTGCTCTGTGACGTTTGTTACAGTGACTGGCTCGAGTCCTTGAAAAGCGAACCGTAGGGAGAATGCGCCACTGACCAACCTGACCGTTGGGAAGCACAAAAGGAGACCTGCATGGATCTAACCACTTTATGGAGTACAGGGAGGACACTCATGGGAATCTTAAGCGGAAATCCTCAAAATGAACCGATGCATTACGGAGAAGTTTTCGGTGTATGGAGCTATCTATCCATCGGGAAAGGCTTGTTCGTCGGTTATCAAACCCTCATCAATCATACCGGTGACAAGGACTTAAAGAGTTTTCTGGAAGATCTGATTCGAAATATGAAGCCGGAGATGGAACAAATCGAAAATCTCCTGAAGGCAAATGGCATTGCGCCTCCGCCTACGCCACCTGAACGTCCCGTTGCTTCATTAGAAAGCATTCCAGTTGGCGCTCGATTCAATGATCCCGAGATTGCCGCCATGGTAGCCGCTGATCTAGCTGCCGGATTAGTTGCTTGCAGCCAAATTATCGGCCAAAGCATTCGGGAAGATATCGCCATGACATTTGCCCAGCTTCACACTGCAAAAGCGCAAGCAGGTGCACGCCTTCTCAGAATCAGCAAGGAAAAAGGATGGCTAGTGCCACCGCCCCTGCATTTGCAAGCCCCTGAGCTCGTACATGCGTAGGATCATCTAAGCAAAACACCCCTACTTGGTACGGCAAGTAGGGGCATTTTTTCAGCAGAAGCATTGCGGATCCCTATCGACTTTGCTGTCATCCTTGGGAAGCTTTCCATTTGCTTCTTCATGCGAAATCAGAGCATTCAATCCGTGGCTGAGAATGGCACCCGCGCGTGTAGAAGCAGCTACGAGCAGCGCCTCCATGATTTCCTCCATCGTCCCGTCCAGAGCTTTGAATTTCTTCACATGGACATCGATGCAGTAGGGGCAGCCTGTCACATGGGCGACCGTCAAGGCGATCAATTCCTTCATCTTCTGCGAAAGCAGGCTGGGGGCTTCGTACACTTGACGCTCAAATTGCAGATAAGCCTCCGCTGCAGCAGGGCTCCTTTTCATCAAATCGGAAATCCGTTCTAAATTTGCCGGGGAATAGTACGAGTTCATGCTCCGTTCATCTCCTCATGAATGATTGGCAGCTTCAGCCACAATCACAGTTTAGAGGAAGAATCATCTCGCTTTCTGTAACTTTGTCACTTTACCAGGAGATCAACCGCTCGAGCTCGGCACGCTGCGAGATGTACACTTTCCCACGGGCCATGCGGATCCACCCCCTCCGTTCAAATCCCTTCAGCACTTTGCTTATGACTTCCCTAGCGGTTCCCAAGTCCTTTGATATGGAGTCGTGTGTCACATACAGCGGAGCGTCGGCATGGTCCTTCGCTTTTTTCAGCAGCCATTGCGCCACACGGTGATCCATCGATTGGAAAGCCATGTCCTCTGCCAGCCCTGCCACGGAAACCATTCGCTTGATAAACATGCGATAAATGAATGAGCTGAGCCCTTTATAGTCCTGCATCCATTCCCGGAACAACCGGACGGGAAGCACCAGCAATTCCGTCTCTTCTTCGATTTCCGCTATCGCCTCATAGCCGGTTTCTCCCAGAATGCTGGCTATCATGATGACACAAAACTCCCCCTTTCTCACCCGATACAGCGTCAATTCCTTTCCGGCCGAACTGATTTTATAAATGCGCACGCAACCTCGCAGCACGAAAGATGCGTGTTCAAACAAGTGCCCTTCCCCTATCACGGCGGGTTGGGCGGACAGGTTGATCAATTGGACACCCGATTGCTCCCACTGCTGGTCGGGAACCTCCTCAAAGAACGGGAAAGCATGCCGCACTTGCAAAATTTGCTCTGCATCCAAGAGAACTCCACTCCTCTGTTTCCGGACATGTTTAGGTCGCTTCCGTAAGAAAAAAGGCAGTCCTTCATAACAGGCTGCCTTGCCCAGAATCTGCCCATCCTATAACAACCTCTCCAGCTGGATATCGAGCGGCTCTCTTTCATAGATGGCCGGATTGATTTCCTGCGCCAACGTGCAGCCGACCGAGCGATAGAACTGTTGCGTCTCGATCGAAGGGTGTGCGGCAATATACAGCTTTTTGGCTCCCAGCTTCGTGGCCTTCTCGCAGCACAGCGCAAACAATTCCCTCCCGATTCGTTTGCCTCTGCACTCATGGGTGACGTGAATATAGGGCAACTCCAGGTATTCTTTTTGACTCCCGAACAGCGCTCCCTCCACATTGGCAAAGCCGACCATCGTCTCATCCAGAAAAGCGCCAACTACGACACCGCCATTTTGCACACACCGCCTCAGATCCTGCAGGACCCACTGTTTCTTCGCTTCATCCCACCGCTCGACAAAGTGATCGTCCTTTTGCTTCCACTGACCGTCTTCGATGTACCAGACTCGACGGGTTTCCTGAAACCGGTTGAAACGGCTGAGCAACGTGGAGCCCAACTCCTCCAGCTTCAGCTCTCTATACGTCATTTCCTCCATATTCTCACTTCCTCGCAGGTTTTGACCCGTTACTTTACTCCATCATTAGAATGGGCATGTGACTTGATTAGATAAAAGGTTTTGTGGAACAATGGAGCTAACAAAAGGAACATATTTTTTGGGAAAACGCTATTGAAAAGGAGTCCTCTCCATGCTTGCAGATCGCTTTGTCCGGGAGACACGCACTTTTAAAGCGAGTCATGTCCTCCCCCCCGATACGAACAATCACAACACGCTTTTTGGAGGCAAGCTGATGTCCTATATCGACGACGTCGCTTCGCTCTCTGCCATGAAGCTCGCTCGTGGACCTGTCGTGACGGCATCCACCGACTCGGTTGACTTTTTGCAGCCGATCCCGGTCGATCACGAAGTGTCTCTGGAAGCCTTCGTGACTTGGACGCACAAGACCTCGATGGAAATCTTCGTCAAGATCGTAGCAGAAGACCTGCTGACTGGGGAGAGAACCGTTTGCGCCACTTCCTTTTTGACGTTCGTCGCTTTGGGAGCAGATGGCAAGCCCACGATCGTACCGAAGGTCATCCCGGAAACAAAAGAGGAAATCTTCCTGCATGACAGCGCGCAGGAACGAGCAGACGCCCGAAAGCAGCGACGCACCCGCAGCAAGCATTTGGCTGATCTCCTCGGAACGACGAGACCTTGGGAATCCTAGATACTACCGGCAGTCCACTTCGGCTTTAGGAGGGGCTGCCGTTCTTTTTTGATTGCCTTTTTTCAGTCCCACTCGGCAGCTCCCGGCTCCACCGAGACGAGCTCGAAGCCATTCTACCAAATTCATTCTCCCCACAATGGTGCCGGCCTCATCGCATCCCTTCTGCTACTTGCCAAACCCGGGCACTTATCCTTATACTTTTGAAAGCCCATCATATTAGAGGTGATTGATATGACACAATTGGAACTGACGACTTTGATTGCCTATCTGGCATTTACCGTTTTCTTTCTAGTAGCCTACAAGCTGGATCAGTTCTCCCTCCTCGGTCTCATCCTCGCCTTGATTGCAACCGCCGTTCTGGCTGTGCTCTTTTACGTTTTGATGGCAAAATATTGGCCTGTCTTTTAATCATCGGCAAGAACAGGAAAAAGCGCAACCCTGCGAAAATCGTGGAGTTGCGCCTTTTACGTCATTCCTACTGCTGTTGTTGTTTGAGATAATTCGCCAGCATCTGCGGCGCTTGCTTGTTGTACTGATCAATCAACGCATTCATGGCCCCTGTCCACTCCTCCTTCGGCAACGGGAGAGGCAGCTGATCCCATGCTTTTCCGTTGACGAGAATCATGGATTCCAGCATGTTTTTCTGGGCTGTACTGAGTGTTGCCAGCGACAGCTTTTTCGGCTGAGCCGCCTTCTTGCCAGCTGGTGTGCGAAGCATCTCACGGAAAAACATTTGGTGATACTCGTGATACAAATCCATGGACTGATAGTAGTTGTGTCCGCCGCGCTGAATCACCAATCCCCGCTTATACGCCCACTCCAACAACGAGGCATAGGTCATCTGGCTAATCTGCCCCGTCTCCATATAGTAGCAAAGAGCAAACATATCTTCATCACTCAAGTCCGTACGGCTATCGTCTTGCTTGATGATTCCTTTGCCGATGAGCTCTTCCAGCACCTCTTCCTTGCCGGCCTCTTTTGGCAGATTGAGGTGCAAGGCCAAATTGGCAAAGAATCTTTTTTCACTGGAGACACCCTCTGGCCAGCTGTACGGCTTGTCAAAGGCGACCAGCTCCAACGGATCTTGACGGAGGATATCTGAATAAGACACCAATGTCTGAGTCGACGCCAACGGACGATTCGTAATTGTCGGCTTTTTGGTCAATAATGCTGTCTGGAAGGTTTCCTGTCCGTTTTGGTCCAGATAGCCGAGGCGCTGCTTTGTCATGAAAACAAACGACGCCTGACTGCTGGTCTCTAGCCATAATTGCGGGAACACTTGCCTGGTCGGATACAGATTATCGAATTTTGCCTCAGTCAGTTGTTTCCCGTCGATGCTCAGTAGTCCCCACATGCCTGATTTCCCATCTTGATAGGCAATCGCCCCAGGTTTGCCATCGCCCGCGTCCAGATACTTCAGGGAGCCGTAGCTGCCATTGCTTTGCATCTGCCCATCAGGAGAATAGACGTCCCAGCCTGTTCCCTTCTGGATGAATACTCGATCCATACTTTCCACTGTTTGTACGGATGTCGCCCGTTCGACCTGCTGCTTCATTTCTCCGTTGACGCCCCCCCAGACATCACTCGTTCCATCCGGGCGCCCCAGCGTGAAGAAGTAGCTTTTCGATGTATTTCTTGGGGTGACATTGACGTACGCAAACTCGCTTACAGGCTGCAGCTGTCCGTCTTTGATGCTGATCAAGGCCCATTTGTCCGAATCAGCTTTTACCCCTGCCGTATAAACCACTCCACCCACCGTCGCAAATGAAAGAGGCGGCTGGTTGCTGGAGGGTTCCACCAAAGGAACTTGAATCTCCTTTGTCAGGAGCTCGCCATCCGGGGAATACAGATCGGCTACTTTCCCGTCTAAGGCGACGATGAGATTTTTACCGTCACCCTCCATGTAAATGCTGCGGTACGTCTTGCTGATGGGGCCCTTTGTCTCGCGATCGATCAGAACATAGCCCGTTTCGGGATTGCCCGTTACCGCCAGATGGTCCGTGAGAGCTCGTTCCATTTCCGCGGTATCATGGATTACGTTTCCGTCAAAGCCGTACGCTGTCGTCTTGCCGTCAGCAGACTTTACAATAACCCTGCCTGTTTTTTGATCATAGGTGATCACCGTATTTTCTTCGGGCTCAAGGAGAATTCCACGGGTCTCGGAATACAGGCCGATCTTCTTTCCATCCTGGATGGCCAGCATGCTGTAGGAACCGCCCAAAGTCGTGAGGCTGTCAAACCAGACCGTTGGCTCTGCCATTTTTTGCTCCCAGCTCGGGATGAGGCCCTTCTTGCCGTCTGCCCGCACCAAAAGTCGCGCGGCCGGTGGTCCCTCTACCCGCGGATAAACGAACGGAATGACTGCTTCTCCGCCCAATTCAACAACCCCGTACAGTCCGGTTTTTACGTCCTGTCCGAGCACATACCGACCATCCAGTAACTCGGCTCCTTTTTTGAGTGTCACGGACGCTCCTTTGGAGACCGAATGGTACGTAATGCTGTCTTTGGCCATGGTCGAGAATGTATCTGTGGATGGGATGCCTACATCCGCATACTGTGGCTCTGCCATCATTTTTCCGTCTTTCCAAAGCCCCACTCCTTTGGGCCCTTCGACGCGAACATAACCGTTATTCCAGAAATACAAAGCGTTGTATTGGGGGGCGAGTGCGTATTTTCCGGAAACGTCCACCAATCCTTCCTTGCCTCCAGATCTCACCTTCAGATACGCGGTATCCGGCCCGCCTTCATTGGGGATCCATTCGGCATTTTTGAGGGTGAATTTCGGGGTGAACGTCACCGGATCGTACAGTGTAATCTGCTTGGACGCGCTCCTGAGTACATATCGCGTTGTTTTCGTCTCATCCTTGTTCGGCTGCGATGTATCTGCGAGCTGCACCACGGATAGTTTCCCGGCTGTTGGCGGGATCAAGACCTTGCCCGATGAATCGAGCAGCATGGACGTCTGCCCGACCATCAGGATCACCATTTCATGGGCCGGTGAAAAATAATAAGTGTGCCCTCCGGCAAATTTGGTGGCTGAGAGCTTTCCTGTCCCCAGATCCAGATACTGAAACCATCCGCCTTTTTGGACGATGGCGATTTTGCCTGGGCTCGGCACTTCGATTTGATCCCAGATCGCCGGTGTGATTTCTTTTCCCGTCTTGTTATCGAGAATGCCTTTTTTACCGGCCTTGGTGACTACCGTCCACGCTGTATGGATAGTAAATTCGTCGTAGACCGGCTGGGTAACGAGCTTCGTCCCATTGGTAAAGCCGAATTTATAGTCGGTGATATAAGGTTGAATGGAAGTAAAATTGGCTGCTTGTGCAGTAGGCATCCATGCGCTTGCACCGAGCAAAACGGCCGTAAACGCCGTGAATATCTGTTTCTTCATAAAGAGCTCCCCTCCTCGCGCGTTCTCACCTGTTGCTACTATTCAGACGCAGAAGGCTGGAAAAGGTTTCAAGCCATTAAAAGAAAAAAGGACCCGGCTATGCGGGTCCCATTACGATGTATTTATTTCTCAAACCACTTGATGAGCGCCTGTGTGCCGTTGTCCTCGAAACCAGCTGCCGCCAGCTCGTCATACAGCGATTTGGACAGCTCCAGCCCCGGTGTCAAGAGGCCCATTTCCTTCGCTGCTTCCAGTGCGATTCCCATGTCTTTGATAAAATGCTTGATGTAGAAGCCCGGCTCGAAGTTTCCTGCAATCATGCGCGGAGCCAAATTGCTGAGCGACCAGCTTCCCGCTGCGCCCGCGGCAATGCTTTCCAGCACACGCGACGGATCGAGGCCCGCTTTCTTCGCATAGGCAATGGCTTCGCACACTCCGATCATGTTCGTTGCGATCGCGATTTGATTGCACATTTTGGTGTGCTGACCTGCACCTGGTCCGCCTTGAAGCACGACATTGGTGCCCATGATTTTCAGCAGGGGCTCCATCGCGTCAAACGCTTCCTGATCGCCGCCCACCATGATCGTCAGACGAGCTTCACGCGCCCCGATATCGCCGCCGGAAACCGGTGCATCCAGCGAAAAAAGATCGCGCTTCTTGGCTTCTTCGTAAATCCTTCTCGCCAAAGAAGGCTTGGACGTCGTCATATCGATTAAAAAAGATCCCGGCTTTGCGTGAGGCACGATTCCCTCGGCACCGAGATACACTTCTTCCACATCACTCGGATATCCGACCATGGTAATGATGACATCAGATGCCTGTGCCACTTCCGAGACGCGTTCTTTCCAGACTGCGCCTGCAGCCAGCAAATCCGCTGCCTTCTCCTTGGTTCTCGTGTACACGACTACCGAGTAGCCTGCTTTGAGGAAATGAGACGCCATGCTTTTGCCCATTACCCCGGTCCCGACAAATCCGATTACAGTCTCTTTTGCTTGCAAGGTCACGTTCTACCACTCCTATCGCTCATCTCTATCCAACATCTATATTTCTCTGAATCCTTCTAAAATTCCTGCTCGATTGATTGCCCCTTCCCCAGGAGTATGATCTGACAGAAGAGGGACATATGTCCTTTTTTTCCAAAGGAAAATGCTATTTACTAAGAAGGAAGGTTTCAGGAGGTCTTGGATGAAAGAACGGACAGATAAAGCCATGCTGAGCTCTCTCATCCGAGCGAGCCAGCTCTCCCCCATTTTTGGCGATGACACAGTCAGTGAAATGCATTTGTACGAAGCGGAGAAAGGTGAGATTCTCTGCTCCAAAGGCGATCAGCTCACCCAGATGTACTTTTTACTCGCAGGCAAAATCAAGATTTTCACGACTTCTCCAAACGGCAAATCCCTGCTTTTGCGATTTAACAACCCGCTAGCGATCGTCGGGGATATCGAGTTCATTTCCCAGTGCGAGGTGCGCAATACCGTAGAGTTCGTGCAGCCGAGCCTGGTGATCGGCATCAGCTACAAGCTGCTGCAGGAACGCTTCGTGAATCACCCGCCTTTTCTGCAATTTATTCTGCAAAAGATCAGCCACAAGCTCTATACCTCGTCCAACTCCACCAGCTTGAATTTGTTATACCCGGTGGAAAATCGCTTTGCCAGTTACCTGCTCTCCACCATTTCGGTCGAATCCGCGTCTGTGGAACTGCAGACATCCAAGCTGACAGAAGTGGCAGAGCTTCTCGGGACCAGCTATCGTCATTTGAACCGAGTCATCCGGAATCTGTGCGATGCGCAAATCATCGAACGTAAAAAAGGAGCCCTGCTCATTTCCGACAGGGAGAAAATCGAGCAATTGGCGAGTGGAAACATTTACGAATAACACAGCTCTCAGGGGGGCATCTCATCGTGCAAGGCATTCTTTATTCGTTGCTCGCAGGCGTCTTCATTTGCTTGCAAAGCGTATTCAACGCCCAAGCGAGCGAAAAGCTGGGCATGTGGCTGACCAATGCCATCGTGCATGGATTGGGCTTTCTGGTATCCTTTTCCATTTTCCTGGCGGTTCGTGATGGGGATCTGCACAAGATCGGTGAGGTCAACAAAGTCTACTTGCTTGGCGGCGTATTCGGAGCATTGATCGTATTCTTCGTCATGAAAGGGATTACTTCGATCGGACCCGCCTACTCTGTCTCCATATTGCTCGTCTCGCAACTCATCGTCGCTTTGGTGATCGATTCGCTCGGGTTGTTCGGCGTGGAGAAAGTACCGTTGAATCTCAGCAAGGTGGCGGGCATTGCCATCATGATCACAGGCTTGATCATCTTCAAGCTGAAATAAAGATATGAAATAATGCCAGGCTCTAAATACTAGAGACGGCTTCATGCTAACCCTTGCTTCTCGTAAACACGCTTGGTTCGGGCTTTAGTGGTGGGAAGGAAAAAGCAGAAAACGCTCAAGCTGGGTAGGGCCACAGCTCGGGGGTCATTCCTGGTCGGCTCCGCTTCAAAAGCGGAACCCGCGTCCAAGTGGCAGCTTCCGGGAGCATTTTCTTAGGTGGACGCTAAAGGCGGTTCCGCTTTTTCCACTCAGCCTGGGTCGTGTCCCTAATATCTTTCGCTTATTTCTCCTTTTTCCTCGGACCGGCTTTGTTGTTAGACGAACGAGGTTTGTTGGTCGCTCTTGATCCATGAGAGAACGAAGCGACTGTGGAGTCCCGCTCAGCGGAGCCATGAAGCCCGAGGCAACAGAATCGCTATCCATGATTAACCCTCGAAGCTGCGCGCCGTTTTGCGATTCCCTCGAGATTATGGCGCAGCGGACCGTCTACGCTTCCTGGCAGGACGTAGCCCGGAGCGCAGTATGGAAACAGGCTTCTCCCCACTTCGGATACTTAGGACGTTTGCCCCTACTATTTATTTCCCGAGATGTTCCGGATTCAGCCCCAGCAGTGCCTCATGAACAAAGAGCCCGTCTTTGCGGATCAGTCTGTCGTCAAACCAAATTTCGCCGCCCCCGTACTCTGGCCGCTGGATGGAGATCAAATCCCAGTGGATCGTGCTCTTGTTTCCATTGTCCGCCTCTTCGTAGGCCTGGCCTGGCGTCAGATGGAAGCTGCCTGCAATCTTTTCGTCGAACAGGGTGTCTCCCATCGGATGGAGGATGTGCGGGTGAAAAGCGATGGCAAACTCCCCGATGTAGCGGGCCCCTTCGTCACTGTCCAATATTTGATTCAGTCTTTCCGTATGATTGGCTGTTGCCTCCACGATTTTGCCTTCTCGGAAGACAAACCGGACATTTTCAAACAATGTCCCTTTATATTGACTCGGTGTGTTGTAGCTGATGGTCCCCTCGATGGAGTCACGCACGGGAGATGTATACACCTCGCCGTCCGGCATGTTGCGCTTGCCTACCGCCGTTCTCGTTTTGATCCCCTTGATCGAAAACGAAAGATCCGTCCCCGGGCTGACGATCCGGACTCGATCCGTCTGTTCCATCAGCTCATAGAGCGGCTGACATGCTTTCGCCATTTTCCGGTAATCGAATGCGCACACGTCAAAATAAAAGTCTTCAAACGCCTCGGTGGACATATTTGCCTTTTGGGCCAAGGCAGACGTCGGGTAGTTGATGCGCATCCCTTTGACTTTGTTATCGATATGATGGGAAATTTGCCGATAAGCTCGCGCGTACATGCGATTCTTTTCTTCCGGCACATCCCGCATTTCGCTGCCGTTGGTCTCTCCGTGAATGCCGATGTAGCCCTGCATCCCCATCCACATTTCTTCTTCCCAGCGGACCAATTGGGCGAGCTGCGATTCCGTCAGTCCCTTCAGCCATTCCCGTTGCACCTTGGGTCGCACATAACGCAAGTGAGGATAGGCTCCTTTTGCATACAGCTGCTTGACCAGCTCGGCTGCCAGTGCCTCTCCTTCGTCGTATACCATGAGCATGATATTCTCTCCAGGCTGCACATCCAGACTGTAATCCAGCAGATTGCTCGCAATCTTGCCAATGCGTTCGTCTCTCATTCCTTTTCGCCTCTTTCCTCATTTCTCGGATCTTCTGGTAGAATAGCTTCCTTTTGTCAGAGGAATATCAAGGCAAAAAAAAAACGGCCAAAAAGCTGGCTCGCATGAGTACCTGTCAGGTTGTTATTCGCGAAAAACCGTTGAATGAGAGGCATGTCTGCCCTGTATGACTTGCCTGGCATGCTTATACACCAAAAAGCATGTGCTTCCCGCGATGACGACCAGGGCGACTGCGGATAGGGCCACTGTCTCCAGCGAGGGCTGCAATCGCTGATGATCCACCCGATACATCCAAACAAACACGATTTCATACAGAATGAAATGTGAACTGACCGTCCAAAGCAGCGCTCTCCCCCACAGCTTCCGCTTGCTTGACCACACAGCGTCTTGCTTCCCTGCGCTCTTTTTCAAGCGTGCCAGATAGGAGCTAACCACAAGTGGGCTCGCCAGCAAATATCCATACACGATCAAGGCCAACGACGCTTGCTGATTGAGAATGTCCATTACCTTTGGGATGACGACCAGTCCGAAAGGCGTCATCAACAGCGTCACCAAATACATTTGGAGCGAAAACAGAAACGCCTCAAACATACATTTGCTCGTCCCCTTCCCTCTCGCATGAAATGGATGCTTTCCTTACTAAGGTAGCAAACTGACGTGAAAAGCGAGACTAACCAAAGTTAAGTTTTCTGTAAATTCCCCATTTCGTAAAGCAAGCCCGACAGATGACTACCATTTTCATTATATAGAAGTCAATCTCGTTGCTCGTCTCAATTCCGTCTCAATGTTTCCATCTCCACTTCATTGTAGGCACTGGAATGCAGACAGGCCCGGATCTGCAAACGCAAAATCCGGACCTGCCGCCTTTTTCTTTCAACTTACCCCTTGCTGCTTCACTGAATTTGGTTTTTCGCTGTTTTCCACACGCCGATGCTGCACCTCTTCAAAGCGCTGGCTGATCCTCGCCAACGCGAAGGAAACGAAAACGGAGAAGATCACGATCCCGTAGAATCCGGCACCGATTCCGATTCCGATACCGCCTGCGAAAAAAATCATGGCAGCAGAAGTCAAGCCTTTTACCTGCAAGCCATCCTTCAAGATTACGCCCGCTCCCAGAAAACCGAGCCCTGTCACGATCTGAGCAGCCAGACGCATCGGATCCATCATCGTCCCGCTATTCGGAGAGCTGTACATCTTTGTGCTGTAAATGGAGACCAGCGTAATCAGCGTGCAGGCGACAGAAACGTACATGTACGTCTTTAACCCTGCCGGCTTGTTGCGATGGGAGCGATCCCACCCGATAAACAATCCGAGGAATGCGCTGACAACCACACGGATGTACATCTCCAGATTCATGAAGACATGCTGTTCGTAAATGACATTCAGATATTCCATCCCACGCACCTTCTTTTTGCGATAGAGACATTATATGCGGTCGCTCGTTGAATAGACCGGTGGAATTGAGCTTGGAACAAACAAAGCAGATACCAGAGAGATCGCTCCGATCACAATGAGGAAGATTCCTACTGGCAACCATGAGCCGTTGAAGGAGTGAATGAGCGCTGTCGCGATCAATGGCGCCATGCCCCCTGCCAACGCCGCGCCTACCTGATAGCCTATCGAAATCCCGGTGTATCTCACCCGGGTGCCGAACATGTCAGAGACCAGCGTCCCCATCACCGCGGTAATCACACCCCACAGCCCCATCCCCAGAACAGTCGCCAGCGTCAGCGTAAAGACGGACTGGTAAGAGAGCAGGTGAAAATAAGGAAAGGCGAAGAGAATCATGCCTGACGTGCCCAGAATGAAGATCCGCTTGCGGCCGATCCTGTCTGCGAGAATTCCCGTGAAAGGAATGACAAAAGCCGAAAACAAAGTCCCCAGTGTCACCGCATTCAATACCGATACTTTATCCATATGCAGCTGTCCCGTCGCGTAGGAAATGACAAACGTCGCGAAAATATAAAACGGAGCCGATTCGACCAGCTTGACCCCGATCGTCAACAGCACTTCCTTTCGATAATGACGGAAGGTCTCTGCCAAAGGAAATTTGGATACATTGCCGCTTTCCTTGATCTCCTGAAAATCCGGAGTCTCTTCCAAACCGCGTCGAATCCATAAGCCGACGAATACCAGAACCACGCTGAGTAGAAACGGAACACGCCAGCCCCAAGACATAAACTGCTGCTCCGGAAGCAGCCCCATGATCGATACGGTCACCGTTCCGAGCAGCATGCCGACAGCCGATCCCATCATGGGAATACTGCCGCCAAAACCCCTCTTGTTTTTCGGTGAATATTCCACGGCCAGCAGCAATGCCCCTCCCCATTCTCCGCCGATCCCGATTCCTTGAACCAGACGAAGCAGCACAAGCAGAATGGGAGCCCAGATGCCGATGGTTTCATAATTAGGCAAACACCCGATCAAAACGGTCGACAATCCCATCAAAGCCAGCGTCAAAACCAACGTTTTTTTGCGGCCGATCCTGTCGCCGATATGACTGAAAATAATGCCGCCGAGCGGTCTGAAAAAATACGGGATACCAAACGAAGCGTAAGCCAGGAGCAACCCTGCAAAGGAATCGAGCGTAGGGAAAAAGAGTTTGCCAAAGACAAGTGATGCCATCGTTCCAAACAGCAAGTAATCGTAATACTCAATGGAACTGCCAATCAGACTCGCTACTAAAGCTCTTCTCGTTGTTGCTGCCTGCTTTTGCTTCATGATCACTCCTCCTCTGCCTGATGGCAGTCCTCTTTATTCACATTTCCATAAATTGAATTTTCTAAATTTTACACCTTCTCTCCATTTTATGTCCATAGTTTTGTTGTGTTTTATTGTTATTGGTTTTAAAAACCGAATTTCATTGTTGCTTTTACTTTTGATAACCACAAAACAAACTATATACAAATTAAACACACTAAATTTACACAACTAATTACACACAAAACAAAACGTGTGTTATACTTGATACCAGGCATCAGAATGTTCAGAAAACAATTCCTTTTGGAGGGTGATTGGTCGTGAAAGTACTTTGCTTGGGTGGAGCCGGGAGAATTTGCAGGGAATCGATTCTCGATCTGGTGCAGTATTCCAGCTTTGAAAAGATCACGGTCGCTGATTTTAATGAAAAGGAAGGCCGAGCCATCGTGGAGGCGTTGAACGATCCACGTGTCGACTTTGTTCAGATCAACGTCCGCGACCACGAGGATACCGTGGGCAAGATGAAGGGGTACGACATCGTCATGGATGGAACGACAATCACGTTGAACGGTTTATCGACCGCGTGCATCGCGGAGGCAGGCTGCCACGGGATTAATCTGAATGGCTTTGGTGCTGAAAATGCCTACCATGAGCTGTTTCAAAAGCATAACAAGACGTGCGTTCCCGGATTTGGCATGACCCCCGGCGTCACGCAGATGATGGCCATGCACGCAGCAGATCAGCTGGATACCGTCGAGTCAGTCCGCGTCAGCCATGGCGCATTTCGCCCGATTGCTTTCTCACGCTCCATCACCGAGACGACCACGTATGAGTACGATCCCCTCTTGCCTGGCCGCGTCATCTATGAAAACGGCGAATTCGTGCAAGTCCCTCCCTTTGCGCGACCGCGAGAAATCGTTTTGCCTGAACCTTATGGAAAAACCGTCCAGTACATAATCCCCCACGCTGAAACCAAAACGCTGGCGACCGCACTCGCCCATAAAAACGTCCAGCTCATCGAGGTCCGCGGCACGTGGCCGGCGAAAAACATGCAGCTGGTCCGAGCTCTCTACGATTGGGGCTTCATGCGGAATGATCCGATTACGGTCAATGGCAAGGAAATCGGGATTCTGGATTGCATCAGCGAGTATTTATTCCACTCTACGGAAGGTCAGGAAACGGAGCTGTACGGCTATTCCTTGCACGTAGAAGTCATTGGTGTCAAAGACGGGCGGCGCGTGCAGCACGTGCTCTATCACACGCACCCTGCCTCGGATGGCTCTGTTGAAGGCTGGGAAAAGCTGCGCGCCTATACCCGCAATGTCGGAATCCCGATGGCCATCGCAACGGAATTGATCGCAAAAGGCCAGGTCAAAAAAACCGGGGTCCTCATACCCGAAGAGGCGTTTGAACCAGCAGAAATCTTCGCTGAGCTGGAGAAACGGGGAATATTCATGCACGAAGAGATTACCCTGCTCGATGAATCGGTGCAGGCTGCCAGATAGCACGTCAAAGCCAAAAAGGTACCCCATTCCTACGGATGGAGTACCTTTATTAGTTAACGAACCTGAAAGGAAACCTCGCCCATTTTGGCATAGCTGGCTGTAACATGATCCCCTTTTTTCAGCATGACGGCCTCCGTCATCGCTCCCGATAGGATCATCGAGCCTTTTGCCAATTTCCCCATTCCATGGCTGTATCGCATATTTGCCAGCATCGCAACCGAAATGGCCGGATTCCCTAAAACAGCCGCGCCTACCCCTTCTGCCCGCTGCTCGCCATTTGTGCACAAGGTTACGCCAATGGAATCGAGCTCGAATGCATCGGGACGAAATCTTCTATTTCCGAAAACGACTCCTGCGGCTGAGGTATTATCCGCAATGACGTCTGGCAGCTTGAATACAAAATCGGCAAACCGGCTGTCGATGATTTCCAGAGCAGGTACGATCCATTCCGTTTTTGCCAGTACTTCTTCCATGGTGACGTCCGGACCTTCCAGATCCTCTGCCAGAATGAAAGCAATTTCCGCTTCCACCTTTGGATGAATGAATTCCTCCAGCCTTACTTCTCCTTCATCTGGAACCTCCATCCGGTCAAAGACATAGCCATAGATCGGCTCATCCACATTCATCTGCTTCATTTTTGCCTGGCTCGTAATCCCCATTTTATAAGCGAGGATTGCTTGCCCTTGTTCCTTTTTCAGTCTTACAAGCTCTCTTTGCACCTGATATCCCATGGCGATATCAAACTCAGGATAAGCGTCCGTCAAACACGAGATCGCCTTGTGATCTTCCTCCGCCTTCCGCAAAGACTCTGCCAGTTTTCTGCAGTCAAGCACGTACAATGCCTCCGATCAAATGCTCCGCGATGATACGGCCACCGCTTCTCACATTTCGCTTTTTAACCGATCGCCTACCGCAAAACGATTGGGGGGTACCTCGTTTACGATGACTCGAATGCTGGACAAAGGGGCTCCCAGCGATTCATGAACCGTACGCGCAACATTGCGCATGCATTGTTCGACGGTTTCCTGGTCTCTGCCTTCCAGCATCGTAATTTGTATGATAGGCATGCTCATTCCTCCTCATTTGGCAGTCAGGCAGCTTCATCCGAACTGCCAGACGCTGTGGCTCAGGTTGCCATATCGGTAGCTGCGGTGCACCAGTTTTGCTGTCTGCCCGTCATCTGCGGCCCCCATCGCATAGAAAAGGGGGACGAAGTGCTCGTTGCCATAGGGTGGCACAGCCTGACTAGCATAGGGAGCTTCTGACTCGTACGTAAAGAGCGACGCTGTATCCCAATCCTGCAAACGGCTTTCCAGCCATTCATCAAACCCTAGCGCCCATGCATCGACTTGGCCCTCATCCTCTGCCCACTTTAAAGCCCTGAGATTATGGACAGTCCCTCCACTGCCGATGATCAGGACATCTTTCTCCCTCAACTCTGCAAGCGACTTCCCGATTTGATACTGCTCCTCGGGGGTGAGCTTCGGATTGACTGACATGGCAATGACCGGTACGTCTACCTCGGGATATAGCATCCTGAGGACAACCCAAGCTCCATGATCCAGGCCTCGTTTGGTTTCCACATCAAACGGGATTCCCTGCTTCGTGAACAAGTCTTTGATGTCCTCGGTGATGGTCTGGCTACCTCGTGCTGGATATTGGATTCGATACAAGGCTTCGGGAAAACCGCCAAAATCGTAAATGGTCTCATACGTATCGACATCACTGACTCGCTGCACCGCTGATTCCCAGTGAGCGGAGAACAAGACAATCGCTTTTGGTCTTGGCAAAGTACGACCCAATGTCCCTAGAAACTGCGTGTATGGATTATCCTCGATCGCGAGCAGCGGTGCTCCGTGCGCGATGAAAAAAGACGGTATCATGTTCGCTTCCTCCCTTGTTCTTCTCTCTCGTTACTTTTGGAGATCATCAAGCAGCCACTTCGTAAAATCCTGTTGGTTTTGCATCGAAACGGTGTGCCCTTCCTGATACGTATGGAAGGTGACAGCGGCGCCCAGGCTTTGGTAAAACGCGTTGCTTTCAACTCCCCATTCATAGGGTAGAATGCCGTCATATTCCCCATGCGACAGAAAGACGGAAAGCTGATCGACAGCCTGTTTGTCGTATTCCTCCTTGACGAAACCCGGAATGTATCCGCTGAGGGCCACAATTCCTTTGATGCGATTCCCCAGAGTCAAGCCGAGCGTCTTGGCGAGGATCGCGCCTTGGCTGAAGCCGAGCAAGTACAAGCGGCTGCGATCGAGCGGGTACTGCTCTATTGCATAGTCAATAAAGCTGGTCAGATTTTGTACGGCTAGATCAAAGACTTCCCGATGCGGTTTGCCATACCCTTGAATGGTAAAGAAGGCATACCCTGGCGGCTGCGGCAAATGACCGCGAATGCTGAAAATGTAGAAGCGGTCCTCCAAGCCGTCGACGAGGGACAGCATGTTTTGTTCATTGCTCCCGATCCCATGCATCAAAAATAGGGCAGGGTAGACTTGACCGGGTTCGATTTGCTTGGGACGGCGAAGCTCATGCACCATAGGTGAATTCATGGATCTCATTCTCCTTCACTTTGTTTCTTTATAAGAAATTAATATTCATATTAAAAAACTTTTAGATAAAAAAAAACGTCCTTGCATGACTGTCTTTTGCGGACGAAGCGATTGATTTTGTTACGTCTTAAGATAACCATAATGGATATAGAGAGTCAATGGTAATTTTGCTAATATAGATCTATGTTTTTTATCAGGAAACTTTCGAGGTGGTCACGCTGGATATCGGATCAAAGATACGTGCGATACGTAAGAGAAAAAAACGAACCATTGCGCAGATGTGTGAAGCGACAGGACTTTCCAAAGGCTTCATCAGTAACGTGGAGAACAACAACACTTCCCCATCTATTCAAACCCTGCAAACCATTGCCAGCTATTTAGGGGTTCCCTTGCCATACCTGCTATTGGAAAAGCAGCAGCATATGCGGGTCGTCAGAAAAGATTCGAGGAGGTACAGCACCTTTAATCAATTGAAGATCGAGCATTTATCCTCCAAGAGCGGACTTCGCATGATGGTCGTGGAATTTCCGCCAGGAGCTTCCATGGGCGAGCCGCACTCCCATGAAGGGGAAGAGTGCCATTTCGTGCTGGAAGGAAGACTTCTTGCGGAACAAGGCGAGGACTCCGTTATGGTGGAGGAAGGGGACTCCTTCAGCTGGAATGCGAGTGTGCCTCACTACGTGAAAAATATTGGCGAGGGAAAAGCAGTCGTGCTGATCGCGATCTACTCGGATGCCGAGCTGCATGATTTATTGTAGCGAACGCCTGGAAAAAGACCCGGGTTCCGCTGCCCGTCAGCTCCGGGCCTTCTTTGTCTGCCCTCTCTGTTATCCATTGTCACCTTCTTCGTCGCCTTCTTCCTCCCGCTGCTGTGCCTCTTCAAAGCGATGACTGAGTCTTGCGAGCACATAGGAGATGACGACGGAAAAGATGACGATTCCGTAAAAGCCCGCTCCAATCCCGATCCCAATCCCTCCGGCGAGGAAGATCATTGCGGCTGAGGTCAGTCCTTTCACCTTTAGACCGTCCTTCAGGATGACGCCTGCTCCGAGAAAGCCCAGCCCCGTGACGATCTGTGCCGCCAAACGCATCGGATCCATCATCGTCCCATTGCCTGGCGCGCTGTACTTTGCCGCGCTGTAGATCGAAACCAATGTAATCAGGGTGCAGGCCACGGCGACATACATGTACGTTTTTAAACCGGCCGGCTTGTTTGCGTTTGACCGATCCCAGCCGATGAACAGCCCCAGAATGGCACTGATGATGACGCGAACGTACATCTCCAAATTTTTGACGACATGTCCATCCGCCATCTCCGTGAAAACTTCCATTCTCACACCTTCTTTTTTGACGATAGAGACATTCTATGCGGCAGCCTTGTGAAAAAGACTGTTCTCCGGCGAAGCAAAAAGAAAACAGGTACCCCGTCAGAGTGTGGAGTACCTGTCAGTACCTATTCCCGTTCGATCTTCACTTCCGGGCCAATGAACACTTCAAACAGCCGTTCCCAAGGCAGCACGATGTCTACGTCTTCCAAGCTTTCGATTTTCCCTGTAAAGGTGTGGCTGCCTCGCTTGCCGATGTCGAGCGATTGGTTGGCGAAGTAGTTTTCATACCAGTCTTCCACTGCTGGAGAGAGCTCCTCTACCACGAAATCGTTGACTTCCTCAAAATCGTCGCCCAATCCCCATTCATTGCCGCCAAGCTCTTTCACCAACCGCCTGGCTTCTGCCATGACATCATTGCGATAGTTGTGGTCATTGGCAAACGAGGAGAGGAGAAGATTGACGTGCGCTTCTGCCGCATCGACCGTCAGCGGCACCCCGAATTGATTTCCCTTTTCCAGAAAAGCCGTGCGTGAAAGGGCCTGGCCCAATGCACTGCCCATATTGTTCCCCGCTGTCCCCCATCCGGTATAAGCAAGCAATTTCGGAAGCTTCACTTCGTCCTGCAAACGTTCGATCAAATCTGGATCTGCTTTGTTGGTGATCGTCACATCCGTCACAGCTACCCGCTTGCCATCCTCTAGATGCTCATTGATGGCATCGACGAAATCGTCCAGCGCCTCTCTTCTGTCAGCCTTGCTCTCCCCTGCTGCAGGTGGCGTATTCACCATCAGGATGAGGTCGGCATCGTCGGCATCCCGCACCGGTTTCCCCCCCGCTGCGACAATATGCTTGTCTACGCTCTCGTCAAACGTCGTATCTTCAAAAGGCGCCGTCCAATCGCTGCCATCCATGCCCGAGTAGTCCACCGCCACCTTGGGATGAATGCGGAGCGTGTCTAGCGACAGACGACTGACCAGTACCGTACCGACCTCATCAGCTCCCGGGAATATGGCGGTGCGGTCCTCGACACCCAGGTCCTCTGCTTTTTCCACCAGCGCTTCCCGTTCTGCCCGATGCAGCCCATGCGGCGCCGCATCGTCCTGAGCGAGCACGAGGTAGTCGATGGTCCCGTCTTTGACCCAGTCGATCAGCAAGGAATTGATCCTGTGATTGCGCTCGCGAGCATCCAGGTAATCCTGCAGCACGGCTTCGGGAATGAGCTCCTCCAGCTCTTGCAGGCGGTCCTCTTTTTCCGTCATCCCCAAATTGTGCACCTCATCATAAAGAATCGCCCACTCCCTGATCTGATCGTAATATTTCAGCGTCTCTGGATCGGTAGCGGTGACTGCCAGCCTCTGGATCGTATCGAACACATAGATGGGCTTGTTCGGTTCCTTCGCTTTCAAACGCTTGATGGCCTTGATGTTCGACAGCGCATCCTCGTAGGACTGCTCGGGAGTGCGAGAAGCCACAAGCCCCCCATAGGCAAGCATGCTGACGGAAATGACTGAACCTTCCACGTCATCCGCTTGATCGAGCAGCCAGTCCCCGATCTCCTCGCCATCCCCTGGGGTCGTGAAGTGGCCCAGCATGTCTTCGTCCGGCATGATCGTTTCGATTCCTCCTGCTCGCGAGGTCATGAGCGGAAAGTACGTATTCACCGGGCGATCATCCAGCGGAACCAAGGCGATGCGGGCTATAGGCTTTGGCGACGATTTTGCTTGGACTGTGTTCATTTGACCAAATGGCAGGATGCCTGTCAGCAGCGCTGCCATCGCGACAGCGGAAATCACAACTCTCAGCTTTTTCATCGTTTCGACTCCCTCCCTATGAATGAAATGACTTGCGACTCAGAGAACGGCTTTGGCTCGCCCCAGAGCCTCTTGCAGCTTGGCTACGTCGATTTTTCGCGGAATCGTCCCATCCAGATGCGCGATCGCTGCCGCTGTGCCGGCTGCCTGTCCTGTAGCCATGCAGCTCGGCGTGAGCCTCGTTGTCGCCAGCGCTTCGTGCGTGGTCGAAATGCATCGTCCCGCAGCGAGCAGATTGTCGATCTTTTGGGGAAGCAGGCAGCGATACGGGATGTCGTAGGCGCCGTCGCCCTCAATGTCGGCGGCGATGACCCCTTTTCCGGAAGGATCGTGGATATCGACGGGGTAACCGCTGCGTGCGATCACATCCGGGAATTTGCGTCCCTGCACGACGTCCTCGATGGTCAAGCTGTACTCTCCCGAGACTCGGCGGGTCTCACGAATGCCGATCTGCGTTCCGACCGCTGAGATGGAGGCGCTGGAGAAGCCCGGAACCTCATTTTTCAAAAATTCGGACATCATCAACACCTGCCGTCTCCCCACCTCCTCCGCTTCCGTGAGATCCTCCACATCCGTACCGTCCAGCCCCTGTACACGCGTGCAGTTGATCAACACTTCATCCTTTTCCGGTCCGCTGAAAAAGAGGACCTGATCCCGGTTGATGGGGACACCTGACGCCTTCCATTGGCTGTAAAAGCCTTGGACCCCCGTCAGAGGCAGCTCGCGAAGCTGGTCAAACGGCGTCTTGTGGTAGAAATCTTCCGGGTGCTCCAGCATGTACGCTTTGACCTTCTCCAGATCGACCCCGCGCATCCGAAATTTCATCGTCATCGGCTGCGTGCGCCCGTCGCTTTCCCTGCCCTGATTCGTCGGAGCGCCCGACAAGTACGCCACGTCGGCATCGCCGGAAGCATCGACAAAGACGTTCCCGCGAATCTCATATTTGCCGGACTTGGTCGTGATCTGAACAGCTGCGATCCTCTCTCCTTCTGCGATTACTCGATCGACGAAGCTGTGCACGAGCAGCTTGACCCCTGCTTCCTTCAGCATTTCGACAGCCAGGAGCTTGTAGATTTCGGGATGGTACGGCGTGACCGTATGAACGAATCCCACCGTATCCCGCAAATGCCCCGGAGAACCGCCCCGCTCCTGCAAGCGCTCGACGATCTCCTGCGCAATGCCCTTGATCACTTGCTCCCCCTTTTCCGTATGAAACGTCATCCACGGATACACCAGTGCTGCCGTAGACATCCCGCCGAGAAATCCATACCGCTCGACGAGGATGGTGCTGGCTCCCATTCTTCCGCTGGCCAGGGCAGCATTGATCCCTGCCGGCCCTCCGCCTACGACCACGACATCCGCAGCTAGTATACGATCCATCTGTCTCCCTCCCCTTACTCCTTCATTCCGGTCATCGACACGCCTTCGATAAATTGCTTTTGGGCAAAAAAGAATACGATCAACAGCGGCAGCGTGGCCATCACGGAAGCGCTCATCAGATGGTGCCAGGCCGTCCCCGCTTCATCCGTGAACAGAGACAAGGCGAGCGGCAATGTCATCAGCTCTCGGTCATTCAAAAAGATTAGCGGATCATAGAAGTCGTTCCAGCTGGTCAAAAAGGTAAAGATGGTCAGAGTCGCTATCGCCGGCTTGGCCAGAGGCAGCATGATGCTCCAGTAAATGCGCCAGCGGGAGCAGCCGTCGATCATGGCCGCCTCCTCGAGCTCCTTGGGGATCCCGAGGAAAAACTGCCGCATGACGAAGACCCCAAAGATCCCTCCCGCTCCGAAAATCGGCAGCACAATCAGCGGCACATGCGTATTGATGAAGCCAAGTGCACGCATGAACAAAAACATCGGGATCGACGTCACTTCATTCGGAATCATCATGGTCGACAGCAGGAGCAAGAAGACGAAATTGCGCCCCTTGAAAGGAATCCTCGCAAACGCATATCCGGCGATGGATGCGAACATCACCGTGCCGATCGTCACGAGAATCGCGATGTACAGGCTGTTCCAATAAAACAAGTGGAACGGCGTATTTGCCAAGACCTCCGTGTAATTTTCCAGCCGGATTGGCGAAGGAATCAGCTCAGGGGGAAACACAAAGATTTTGGACGGCTCTTTGAGCGATGTGGATAGCATCCACAGGAACGGGATGAGCATGATGACCGAGACGACTGAAAGCGTGAAGTAATTCATCCCCATGCCGATGATTCTTCCTGGACTCCTACTCTTCATGGAATACCCACCTCTTTCGATACTGCCACTGGAGCAACGTAAAGACGAAAATGATAAAGAACAGCACAAAGGCGAGGGCGGATGCATAGCCAAACTCGAAATTTTTAAAGGCCTTCTCCCAAATGTAGTAGACCAGCACCTTGGTACTGTTGCCCGGACCTCCCTGGGTCATCACGTAGATCTGTCCGAACACTTTTAGCGAGCCGATTATCGTGAGCAGCGTCGTCAGAAAGATGGTAGGGGAAATCATGGGAACCGTAATCAGAATGAATTGGCGGGCCTTGCCCGCTCCATCAATGCGTGCTGCCTCATACAGCTGCACGGGTACCTGCTGCAGAGCGGCAATAAACAGCACCATGTTCAACCCCACATTTTTCAGAACGCTGGTCACGATGACGACGGGCATGGCGAGCTGCGGATTGTACAGCCAGGAAGGACCCGTGATCCCGAACATCTGGAGGATCTGATTGATGAATCCCGTGTCAGTCGCGAACAAATACTTCCACACAATCGCCCAGACGATCAGAGACGTCATCACCGGCACGAAAATAGCCGTACGGAAGATCCCGATCCCCGGCAGCCTGCGGGCGAGCATAAGTGCCAGCCCCAGAGCGAGGACGATGTTCAGCGGAACCAGTCCGGCAGCAAACGTAAAGGTATTGCCGACGACGGTCCAAAATTCCTCATCCTGAAAAATGGCTCTGTAGTTGTCCAAACCCACAAAGGTCGGTTCCCCCAGCAATGGCCAATCCGTCAGACTCATGTAAAAGGCGAGGAGGAGCGGTCCGAGCAGCAATGCGAGAAACCCGAGAACCATGGGACTGACGAACAGCCAGCCTGCCACGTTGGCCTCTTTTTGAAACGGATTTCTTCTCGGTTTTGCTTTCCTCTGTTCAGGAGAGAGGGGGACATTCAAGTTGCTCTCCATTCGTATCCCTCCTTTCGTAAACGAACCTATTTGTCGATCGCATTTCGCAGAGCGGCGACGGACCTTCTGATCTCCTCCGTCGTCGTACCGAGAGCCATAGCCCCTGCCAGCAAGACCCGCACACCCGTATCACGCAAGGCTGGTATATCGGAAGGCACGATCCTGCGCTGCGTGGGTACGATGACAGGAATACCGACCTTCGTGGCCAGATAGCGGTATTTCAGCAGGTCGGTAAAAACGAGCGGCGTACCGTACTCGGACCCCGGCACGATGGAGGCTTCCAATGCAGTCATGGGAAAATGCTTGACCATCTCCAGCAGGGACCAGTCAAACCGCTCATCGATGGCAAAGGTACTCGACAGCCCCTCTACACGCATCTGGGCTGCTGGGAGATGATGCCCGTAAATGGAGAAGAAATCGATGCCGAGCGAGGAAAGCTGGACGAGCTGTGCCGGATCGAGATCCTCTACAGAGCCGGCAGGAACGATGCCAAACGGCCCATCAAACTGACTGCGAATGGTAGTGAACAGGTCCGCGTACTGGGGCAATGGTCCAAAGCTGTTTCCGCTAGCACGATGGTGAACATTGACATGCACCTTGAGTCCGTCTGCGCCTTCTTCCAGCGCTGCTCTGGCCAGCTCCTCTTCATTTCGCGGCAGACTGACCAACAGGAGAAACGGCTTCTCGGCCATCGCTTGCTGCAAACGATTCATCGTCTCCCGATACCTCCCATCAAATGACAACGGTCTGTTTCCAGACCGTCGTGACTTTCTCCTTATTTCTTCAAAATCGGGTTGATCTTCTCTTCCATCGATTTCATGATATCCACTGGCTGCGCGGTTTGGCCAAACAGCTGGTCAAAGCCGGCGAGGATGGCATTATCGATCTTTTGCCACTCCACATGACCAGGCTGGAAGTGCGCTTTTGGCATTTCATCGATCACCGCTTGCTTGATGTGGGCCGGATCCGGATTGCCCGGCTGGTTCAGGAACAGATCGGAATTGAGTACGGACGTGCGCGGCGGCACAAAGTAGGCCGATGTCGCCTGGACCCCTTCTTCACTGGCGATGAACTTGAGGAATTCTTTGGTTTCCTGCAGATGCTTGGTGCCCTTGAAGATGGAGTACCCTGCCTGGCCGAGCATCGGAGCAGAGCCCTGCGAACCGGACGGCATCGGGGCGATATCCCATTTGAAGTCCTTGATCGCACGCGCCTTGGAGACGTAGCTGTACACATCGAAGAACATCCCGATTTTGCCAGACTCAAAGCTCACCTGCTCTCCTGCCTTTGGATGCGAGCCATCAGTGAACATCATGCGCTGCAGCATGCTGAGCGTCTCAGTGCCGTACTGATCATTCCACGTGAATTGGGTCATTTCTTTGTTGAAGGGACCGCTGCCATTCGACCATGCGTACGAGGAAAGCAGGATCCACGTTTTCCAGTCACGGAAGAAATTCGCCCCGTAAATCTTGCTGGCGCCCGTTCCGCTCGTGATGGCCTTCGCCGTCTTTTCAAATTCTTCCCACGTCCACTTTCCTTCCTTGGCCAGATCGTTCGGGGACTGCAGTCCTGCCTTTTCGATCAGGTCCTTGTTGTAGAACATGACGCTCGGAGGGGTGGAAAATGGGATTCCGTAAAGCTTGTCATCTTTTTTGAACAGCTCCAGCGTGGACCCAATGAAGTCATCCATTTTGAAGCTGGCGTCCTGCCCCAGATCCGTGACGTCCTCAAGAATGCCATTCGCCATGAATTGGGGAACCATGCGCTCGGATACCCAACCGATGTCCGGCAATTCCTGACCAGCTGCCAGAACCGTTACCTTTTGCTGATAATCCGGGAAAGGAACGGACTCGAGCTTCACCTTGATGTTCGGGTGCGTCTGCGTGAATTTATCGATCAGCTTTTGGTACAAATCGAGGTGAGCCTGATTGCCCCATGTCAAAAAGGAAAGCTCGACGGGCTCGTTGGTGCCAGCTGCCGGATCGCTGGAAGCTGCCGGCTTATTGCTGCAGCCCACAAAAGTAAACGCTGCCAAAAGAATCGATAATGCCAAACATGCGGCCTTTTTCATGGAGGACCCCCTTTTCTCACTCATATCTTTTCATAAAACTAGTATAGATTTGGTGGAATATTGAGATAAATCACCTGGATTACAGATTTGGTATGGGATTTAAAGATCTTCATCTGCTGGTGCCTGATCGCGATACCCCCCAGGGGTCATCCCCACTTCTTTTTTGAACACGATCATGAAATGCTTGGGGCTCTGATACCCTACCAGACGAGAAATGTCGTAAATCTTGAGGCTTGTCTCTCTGAGCAGCTGCTTGGCCCGTTTCATCCGCATCCTCGTGACGTAATCGGAGACGTTTTCTCCCGTCTGTGCCTTGAACAGCTGACTGAGGTAAATGGGATTGAGATGCACGAAATCAGCCAGAGTCTGCAAGCGCAGGTCGCCATCCGTATGATCTTGGATGAAAGCTTTTACTTTGCGAATGATCTGCCTCTCTTCCTTTGGCGATTGCTCCTCTGCTTCCGCCCCCCATTTTTTACGCTCCAGGGATTGCCGGATTCTCTCCAGCGTGCCCACCAGCTCGATCCGGTCGATTGGCTTGAGCAGATAATCCGACACTTTGTGCTTGAGTGCTTTTTGCGCATACTGGAAATCTCCATACCCGCTGATGATGATGATCGGAAGCTCTTCGTACATTTCACGAATTTTGCTGATCATCGCCAGACCATCGATTTCTCTCATCCGAATATCCGTGACGATCAAGTCGGGCATTTCGGTGCGCAAATAGTGCAGCGCTTCTTTTCCGTCCTCCGCCTCCGCCACGACCGCAAATCCGGTGGTCACCTTTTCGATCAAGGTCTTCAGCCCTTCCCGAATGATCCGCTCATCCTCCACTAGCAAGACTTTGTACATGCCGCATCCCCCTTTTGCCGCTCTCCAACGGAATTTTCAAAGTAAAGCTCGAGCCTTGTCCTGCCCGGCTATCGATCTGCAGACTGTACGGCTCACCGTACAAGAGCGTGATGCGCTGATGGATATTTCGCAAGGCCGTTCCCGTGCGCTGACCGCATGTCGCCTCGTTTTGATGAAAGGGCAGACGCACGACGGTACGCAGCCTTGCCAGCTCCTGCTCGGACATCCCTTTTCCATCATCCCGCACGCTGATCCGCATGTCCTGATCGTCACGCATGACGGTCAGCCAGATGGTCCCTCCATGCTCGAGGCGCTCTATGCCGTGATAGATGGCGTTTTCCACTAATGGCTGCAAGAGCAGCTTTGGAATGCGCGCATCCCGCAGGTTTTCATCTACTTCCATCTCCACCTGGATGCGGTCCTCCAGCCGCGTCTGCTGGATTCTCACATACGAAGCCAGAGACGTGAGCTCTTCTGCGAGTGTCACGAAGCCGTCCCCCCTCTCTACCGTGTAGCGCATCAGCTTGCCGAGGGAAGAGACCATATCCGATACATCGAAGTTGCCCGCGCGAATCGCCATCATATTGATCGCCTCGAGCGTATTGTAGATAAAATGCGGATGAATCTGGCTCTGCAAGGCTGCCAGCTCCGCCTCCCTCTCTCGCAGACTGATGGCGTACACTTCATTGACGAGGCGGTTGATCTCCTCGACCATGTGGTTAAACTGTTCGCTCAGCTTGCCGATCTCATCCTCTGAAACCACTGGCACGCGTTCATGAAAATTTCCTTGCTCCACCTGCAGCATCTTCTCCTTGAGCACAACGAGCGGCTTGCTGAGCGAATAGGCAAAATACGTGGCCAATCCTCCCGCCACGACGAGAAAAATGGCGGCGATGAAAATCGTGAAATCGCGCAGGGTATTCGAATCCTTTAGCAGGCTGTCTACGGGGATGATGCTGATGACCAGAAGTCCCGTCTCTGCTGACTGATTGTCGATCAGCAAATAGCGCTGCCCCTGCAAGCGCACCGTTTTTTCCCCTTGCAAGAACGGCATCCCCCCATCCGTTTCCCGCAGCAGCGTACGGTAGCCAGGCAAATTCCCATTCTCCCGCTTCTCAAAAAACAGTTCGTTTTGTTGGTTGACGATGATGAGACTCCCCTCTTTGGTAAAGGGCATGTTGGCCAGAATCTGATCGATCATCTCCATCTTCATGTCGATCTTGATGATGCCGAGGGGCGCGTTGGTGTTGGGTTCCCTCAACAGGCGGGCTACCGAGAAGTACGGCTCCTGGGCAGAGTCTGCGTAGTACCCCGCTCGATGCTGCGGAATGATGACCGATGCACCGTTTCCTTTTACCACACGGCCGTACCACGATTCTCCTTCCAAATTCACATGCGTGGTCATGGTAGTGGGATCGAGGTTGGAAAAAATCATCCCGTTTTGCGAGATGATCTGGATCCCTTTCACTTCCGGACGACTGTACGAGAGACTGGATATGTACAACGTCATTTTTTGCCGCTTCTCTGTGGAGAGATACGGGGGTGACGGCGAATTGCTTCGCAGCTCCCTGAGGATCGAAAGGACGCTATTATCGTAGAGCGGCATGAGCGAAAGACGCTTCATCTCTTCCAGATTCCGCTCGAGGTTGCGATTAATCTGATGCACGATCTGCGCTGTGTATTCAGATGTCCTCTCCTCCGAAGAAGTGGAAAACTGACTGTACGTGATCATGCCTTGCAAACTCAGCGGGATCGCGATCAGGCATATGAATAGCGTGAGCATCTTCACACGGAGCGTTCCACGAGAAAATACATGCAAAGCCTGCTTTTTCTTCCGATCATTCATGGCAGACACCCCTTGGTTTTTCCCAATAATTCCGACTACTTCTTCCGGCCGCTTCCCAATTCCTGTTTCGGTCCCGGCAAAAGGCGCCAGCCGGGTATATTCGGGAAATAAAAAAACCTCATCACTCTTTGGATGAGGTTTGTCGACTCGTTCTTCATGTCTTGATTAAAATTCCGCGATGCGCATAAAACTTTGAAAAAGTATCCAGATCGAGGTGCACCGCCTCCTGTGTCGCAGGTGTGTGTCCGGAGGGGTTGTGAAAGACGATTTCTCGTCTCTCGCTGTTTTTGCCGAACACATACACCAGGTGCCCCCCTTGCTTGGGTGGCTCTTTCTCAGGTGTGCGAATCCCGGGATGCACGGACGCAATGAACACGTAGCCGCGATCCAGCAGGCCGTAAATTTCTTCAATCGGCGTGTGCTCCCGAAGCTCTGCGGAAAGACCATACTCCTCCGCAATAAACGTAATGAAAGGGCGATAAATCAATCCTTTGATCGATCCATCCTCTCCTACCACATATCCGCCGTACGCTCGACATTGCCGCATGAGCTCCATCGTGGGAATGTTACGTTTTTGCCAGTGGGCGAGGTGCATCTTCAGGCAGGCCATGCCGCATATATGGGAGCTCCACTGCGCATATTCTTCGGGATCTGTCGCTCCTGACCTCTGCCACAACGGGTCATCGGCATACGGCAGCTTCCCTGCTATCAAGTCCAGTACGCGGTCACGGGACTCGAATTGCGCATAGTAGGGTATTTTCTCCAAGTCCTCTTCCCCTTCCTTTAGAACAGCTCCGGATGAAATCTTCGCGCCAAAAGTCCGTGCGCCTGCGCAGGATCGAGGTCCCACACGAGCAGTCCCTCGATCCCCTCTGGCAGGACGCTCAATCGATCTCCTGAAGGGGATACGAGAGTAGTGGCAGAGCCTTGATCATCCAGAGCGTAATTCACACTGGCGAAGTAGATGTTGTTCTCCAAGCTCCTGCCTACCATCGCCCCCTGATAAAAATCAGGATTGGCCACGGCGTTGGTGAACTGTGGATGAAACACGATGCTTGCCCCGTTTCGAGCCGCCCACCGCACTGTTTCGGGGTATCTCCAGCCCTCGTGGCAAATCACGATGCCAAAGCTGACATCCTTCACCACGAAAATATGGCGACCTGTTCCCGGAACATAATCAAACTGATCTTCGTCCGGGTCAATCTGATTCTTGGTCTGATACCCCAAGATTTCTCCGGTTTCGGAAATGACGAACGCGACCAGGTGCATGCCCAGCTCATCCTTCCATTCGATCGGCAAAATAACCGCGACCTGCCGCTGCTTGGCAAACACACAAACATCCTCAAGGGCCGCCGCCATCACCGCATGGTCATACGCCTCTACTGGATAGCCGACCCCGCGCAAACCCGGGAGGATCGACTCTGGAAAGCATACGACATCACAGCTCTTCTCCCTCGCCTGTCCAATCATTTCTTTGACAATGGCGATGCCGTCTTTCAACGATTGCGGAAACCTCGTTTGAGCCAGTCCGATTCTCATCCTCGCTCTCCTCTCCCCCACACAGTCACTCTTCTGCTTATAACCGCACGATCACCCTGCCGCGCATCTGACTCGCCAATATTTTCGACAAGGCATTGGGCAGCTGATCCAAATTGATTTCTTCATCTACGAATTTTTCGAGGCCATCCGGCTTCAGGTCGGTCGCCAATCGCTGCCAGATGATGCCTCGCAGTTCCATCGGGCAAAAGACAGAATCGATTCCCAGCAGATTGATGCCGCGCAAAATAAACGGAAACACTGTAGTCGGCACATCTGTCCCGCCGGTCAAGCCGCTGACCGCTACGGAACCGTTGTAGTTGATCTTGCTCAGTACGGAAGCCAGCGTATGTCCGCCGACAGGGTCGACTGCCGCTTGCCAGAGCTGTTTGTCCAACCCGCTGATTTTTTCACCGGTCACTTCAGATCGGGAGAGGATCTCTTTTGCCCCCAGCTTGTACAGGTACTCATGCTCGGATTCTTTGCCCGTGCTTGCGACGACATGGTAGCCGCGTTTTGCCAGAATGGATACAGCAATGCTGCCTACTCCGCCTGTCGCACCGGTAACCAGCACCTTCCCTTTTTCCGGCGACACCCCGTTTTCCTCCAAGCGGTGAACCGATAGGGCTGCGGTGAAGCCAGCTGTCCCGAAAATCATCGCTTCCTTCAGCGAAAGTCCTTTGGGCAGAGGAACGATCCAGTCTCCGGGAACCTGCGCATATTCGCTGTAGCTGCCGTAATGGGAAACGCCGATATCATAGCTCGTCGCAATCACTTCATCCCCTTCGCTAAATCGCGGGTCCAGAGAATCTACCACGACGCCTGCCAGATCGATTCCCGGAACAAAGGGATAACTCCTGACAATCCTGCCATTCGGAATGCTCGCCAAACCGTCCTTGTAGTTCACGCTGGAGTAATGGACCTTGATTCTCACGTCTGCCTTTGGCAAATCATCCATCGAGATCGTCGTTACTTCTGCAAAGAACTCTTCCTCCTTTTTGCTTACCACAAATGCTCGAATCGGTTTTTGCATCGTTTCATTCCCTCCTCGTATCCAACAAGTCGCAATCCTCAACCATACCCATCCATTTTACCACCGCAGTCGAGCTTTCGTACGGGGCAAACTGCAAGCATGGAAAGAAAACCCTGCCTGCACGAGACGGATTCACCATGCGACTACAGCCGTAGTGCAGCCTACACTAGCGCAAGAGAGAGTTGCCCTGCATGGCTAGCTCATCTTGATGACGATGACACCCGTCAGTATCAAGCCGATCGATACCCATTTGACGAGACTTACCGACTCCTTCAGCCAGAAGACTCCGATGACGGTGGCAAACACGATGCTGATTTCACGCACAGATGCCACATACGTGACGGGAGTTGTCTGCATGGCGTACACGGCGAGCGAATTCGATACAAAGACGAAGAGCCCGCCTGCAAGCGTATGCCATGGATGACGCTTCAGCAGCGAAAAATAGGAGACCCCAGCCTGTGCACGGCGGTCGAGGATCCACTTTCCGGCAAACATGCCGATAAACACAACGTATTTGAACAGAAGACCCGACATCATCGAAGCCCCCATTCCGTCCAATACGCTGCTGAGAGCGGAACAGCTACCCGCCATGAACACCCATTTCATGTTGTGCCAGTCCTTCAGCAAGTGGCTCAGTTCGCCAAAGGAAAAGGAGCGCTGATTCATGAAGACGACCCCGGCTACGATGATCAGGATGCCCAGATATCCCGTCCAAGCGATGGCGGCACCGATAAACAGCGTGCTGATGATCGTCGTCACGATGGGCGCTGTTCCCCGCAAGATCGGGTACGCGTAGCTCAGGTTGTTGGTTTGGTAGGCCTTGGCTAACGCGACAAAATACATGACTTCGGAGATGGTGCTGAGCAGCAGCCACTTGATCGCAGACACTGGAAACGACGAGGTCCGCCATAAGTAAATGGCCAGTGGCAGGTACAAAATGACGGAGGCTCCGAGAATGAGGGTAAAGAAGGCATCGCGTTCCTCGATCCTTTTGGACAGGGCATTCCAGATGGCGTGACAGATGGCGGCAAACAAGAGGATGAGCAATATGGTGGTGGACATTCTTCTCCCAGCTTTCTTTTTGTTTGGATCGATTCAGCTTGTTACGCTCATGATTGTGGGGGCCAGCCTGCGCAGCAGCAAAACTAATGCTTGAACTTTTCTGACAACAAATGGATAAATATCAGTAGGTACATACTTCCCATTTAAGGAGTGGATGGTTTTGAGCCGAACACAAGTGTTTACAGGATCTCCCTGGGAGCCTGTAGTCGGGTACTGTCGGGCGATTCGAATTGGAGATCGGATCGAGGTCGCGGGGACGACTGCCATGAAGGACGGGACTGTCGTCGGCGTCGGAGATCCGTATGAACAGACGAAATTCATCTTGCAGACTATCGAAAAAGCCTTGCAGGAGCTTGGCGCTGACCTGTCCCATGTAGTGAGAACAAGGATGTTCGTCACGGACATTTCCAAATGGGAAGAAATCGGGAAAGCACACGGCGAATTTTTCCGGAACATTCAACCCGTTGCGACGATGGTTGAGGTGAAAGCGCTGATCGAGCCTGAGCTGCTGGTCGAGATCGAAGCGGAAGCAATCGTCACGTCTGCCGAGTAAAAGGAAACAGCAAGAAGGTGTTGTCTACTACAGACTACACCTTCTTGCTTTTCATGTCTCTTTTGGCACTTCATAAGAGTCCACAATTCCTACGATGACAGCGTCAATGGGGACCATCTTATCCAGAAAAATGATCCGCGCGGGAGTGCCCGAAGAAACGATGACCTTCTCCCCAAAGCCCGCTCCAATGCGGTCTGCTGCAATCACCGTTCGTCCACCCTCCTCCTCGTTCCAGTCAATGGGCTGGACAACCAGCAGCTTCAAATTCTCCATGCCCTCTTCTTTTTGCGTGGACCAGACACTGCCGATCACTTTTCCCAAAAACATGGCACTCCCCCTTTACCGCACGTAATGGACCTTGACCCCTTTTTCTTTGAGCAGGTCCAGCGCCAGCGGGGAAACAATCGCTCCCTGACGCAGGACCAGCGCAGAATCGGGAAAATCGGACTGTGACTGAACCCAATCGGCTGTGATTAGCTTGGCGTCGGCCGGTTGCATGCCTGCCGCATCCGGAAGAGGGATTGCCAGCTCTGCCGCCTGCCGGATTGCCCGGCTTTTGCGGATGATGGAAGCTGCCAATTCCTTTTGCGCTGCGAACTCGATCCCGAGCTCTTTCATGTCGTTGACGTGACGCAAAAACAGCTTCTGGTACGGGAGGGGCAAGGTCAATGTCTTCAGGCAGCGACGGTCGGAGCGCTTTATCCCGGGCACATCTTCTCCCACCAGGACCGGTTTGCCCAGCACGAGGGCAGAGAAAATGACCTCTGCCTTGATGGTCCCCTTCAGTCCCGCCGCTACCCTTGCTGCATTGTCCAGATCGATTTCCGGAATCACGATGCCGTCGTACTCTTTTGGCAACTCCAGCGGAGCGGGAGCATACTCATCTGTCGCAATGATCTTTCCAGCCCCTCCGCATTCGATCCGATGCATACCGAGCCACGAGGAGGTCTCTCCATCCAAAAACAAAAGGTCGTGGCAGATTCCGTGATTTTGCAGGGCGATAAACTGGTCGGCAAATGGCTCATGCGCCGTGCTGTCACAAAAGATGAACAGCCATTTCGGCTTTTTCTCCTGCGGAATCTTCATCGACTGCAAAACTTCCCGCGTGATGGACTCGATCATCTGGCGGACATCCACGTCTACCACCTCCCTGTTGTGGAAAAGAATTCGCCATTTTTCCCGATCAGGTGTACTCGATCCCCTGTGGACAAATTGGCTGCATTGGCTTCATCCAGATCGATATGAAAATCCAAGGCATATCTGGGGCTGACCCGCACAGTCACGTCTGGAAAGATGAGGGCGCGTTCCCCACTCATCTGCAGCATCAGGCTGTCGCCATCCTGAACCCCCGAAATACGGGCATCGACCTCTGACATATGGACGTGGCATTTCGCTACGATCACGCCGCTCGCAAGCACCACAAAGCCGTTTGGCCCTATAAGGGTGACGCCCGGCGTTCCATCCAGTGCCCCAGACACCCTGATCGGCGGGTGTATGCCGAGTGTAAACCCATCTGTTTTGGAGATTTCCACCTGGCTGGCGCCTCGAGCAGGTCCGAGGATTCGCACTCCTGGGATCGTTCCCCTCGAGCCGAGGAGCGTCACTGTCTCTTTTGCTGCGAACTGCCCGGGCTGGGAAAGCTCTCTCTGAGGCGTCAACTGGTACCCCACCCCAAACAGCTTCTCGACGTCTTCCGGGGACAAGTGCACATGGCGGTTGGACACGCCCACAGGGATGCTGAGCTGATTGGGTCGTTCGCTTTTGGGAATTGAAGTCTCTGACGATTGGAAGGCTTCCACTTTGATCCCTCTCCCCTTTAGAAAATCAATGGCTGCCGGGGTGAACTTGTCTTCGGCTCGGACCAGGTAGGGGTTCGGAATCCCCGATCGCAGCATGGCCCGCAATGCAGTTTCCGTGATCAAAGCCATAGGCTAGACCATTACCCTTCCAGCTTCGGCAAGATCAGCTCGATATCCGTGTGCGGACGCGGGATGACATGAACCGATTTCAATTCCCCCACTTTTTCCGCTGCTGCCGCACCCGCATCCGTCGACGCTTTGACTGCTCCCACATCTCCGCGCACCATGACCGTCACCAAGCCGCCGCCCACGTGAACCTTTCCGATCAGCTTGACATTGGCCGCCTTCACCATGGCATCGGCAGCCTCGACTGCTCCGATCAACCCTTTTGTTTCTACCATTCCCAGTGCTCCCATTTCTCCTGCCATTCTTTATGCCTCCTTACCGATTGGTAGATTGTAATTCCAGCAATACACTCTTGATGATTGCTGCGATTTCATCTCTGCTGATCGCGGGCTGCGCTGCTGCGGGACTTGAGGCAGGTGCTGCCGCCGTTGGATTTCCCAGCTCCATTTCACGCAATCCAAAAGCCACACGGTTGATATTGAAAAGATGCTCAGGTCCGATGTTGTCCGAGGTCACATTGTTGCCATGCGAGCCGCACCCCAGTGTCAGAGACGGCACGATACCGGTCGTAGCACCGATTCCGCCGAAGGTTGTACCCGTGTTCACCACGATCCTCGAGGCCGGTTTATCCACTACGAACCGCTCGATCGCCTGCGTATCCTGGCCATGCATTCCGATGGTATGACCGAGCCCCCCCAGCGCAAGCAAGCTCGTGCAGATACGGCTCGCCTCTGCCATGTCGCTCGCTGTGTAAAGGGTGAGGATGGGGGCGAGCTTTTCGATGGAAAACGGATGATCCAGGCCGATTTCGCTCTCTTCGGCTATCAGCAGCTTGGCATCTTCCGGAACCAGAATGCCTGCCAGCTCCGCGATTGCTTGCGGTGACTTTCCTACGATGGCCGGATTGAGCCCTCCCCCTATCAAGATGATGCCTGCCACCCGCTTTTTCTCGTGGTCATCGAGGAAATAGGCCCCTTGCTGTTTCAGCTCGGCTACGACCTTGCGCTTGATCGATTTGTCCACGACCAACGCCTGCTCCGAAGCGCAAATGGTTCCGAAATCGAATGTCTTGCTCTGAATCGTTTGGCGGATGGCCGAGGCAATATCCGCACTTGCGTGGATATAGACAGGAACATTTCCTGGCCCTACGCCGTATGCAGGCTTGCCTGAGCTGTATGCGGCTTTTACCATCGCCGTCCCGCCAGTCGCGAGGATGACATCCGTACTGCTGTGCTTCATCAGCTCTTGGGAAGCAGCCAGCGTAGGAACCGTAAGGCAAGTGATCAGCCCGGCGGGAGCACCGGCGCGCTCCGCCGCAGCCTGCATGACGGCTGCCGCCTCCTTCGTGCATTTGCCTGCATGTGGATGGGGACTGAACACAATGGCGTTGCCTGCCTTTACGGAGATCAGCGCCTTGAAGATCACCGTGGAGGTAGGATTGGTGGAAGGGACGATCCCAGCGATGACCCCTACCGGCTGCGCGATCTCCCACACCCGTTTTTGCTCATCACGCCGGATGATCCCGACCGTTTTCTTGTCTTTGATCGATTGGTAGACATCATTTGCAGCAAACAAATTCTTCACGGTCTTATCCGCCACTCGTCCGTAGCCGGTTTCCTCTACCGCCAGTGCGGCCAATCGTCCCGCTTCAGCACGAGCGGCTTCGGCCATGCTTTGTACAATCTGATCGATCTGACTTTGCGACAGGACTTGCAGCTGCTTTTGGGCTGCTTTAGCCCCAGCCAAGCATTGGCGAACTTCCTGGACTGATTGCAAATCTACATCTAGCATCACGATATACCGTCACCTCTTCTCAGCCGTTTACGATTCTTGCCATTTGTTCGGAAGTTGGTTTCACGATTGCTCGAGTTTGGGCAGGATCAGCTCGATATCCGCATGCGGGCGCGGTATGACATGGACAGAGACGAGCTCTCCCACCTTTTCTGCCGCCGCTGCCCCAGAGTCTGTCGAAGCCTTCACCGCTCCGACATCCCCTCGAACCATGACCGTCACCAGACCACCACCTACGTGCACCTTTCCGATCAGCTTGACATTCGCAGCCTTGACCATCGCATCCGCAGCTTCCACCGCTCCGATCAAGCCCTTCGTTTCCACCATGCCCAATGCGTCACCCATGTCTATTCCTCCTTGCCTGTTTGCGCAGTCGCAGCCGGGTTGCTGCTTTTCGGCTTGCTTGCCGCCTTTGGCGCCTGTTTGGCTTTTTCTTTTTCCAGCTGCTGCAGTATCATTTGCATCACACTTCGCTCTGGCCGCGGGATGACGCGGGAGTGGAGAAGCTGTCCTATCCTTCTGGCCTCTGCCTCTCCCACAGAGACGGCCGCCGTCACAGAAGCAACATCTCCGACAATGTATATCGTGACGATTCCCGCATCGGCCCCCTGGTACGTCACGCAGCGGACATCCGCTGCTTTGGCAGCCGCATCCGTAGCGGCGACGAGTGCAGGGAATCCTAGCGTCTCGATCATTCCCAAGGCGTAGCCATTTTCGAGCATGTTGGTTCCACCTTTCTCCGGCTTTCATGAAAACAAGAAATATCAGGATTAATAAGTTGCACTTAAGTTTTTTTAATTGATTTTGGTTGTGACTTTATGCGAAAAATAGAGGGCTTCCTGATGCCCCTGTGTTTACTCTGCCACTATCCAATTCACGCCTTTTGCTCCCAGCTCGCTCTCCCATTCTTTCGGGGAAGCCACGTCGCTGACGACGACATCCGTTTCTCTCAGATCGGCAATCTTGTAAAACGTGCTGATCCCTATCTTGGAGTGATCCGTTAGCACGATCGTCTCCTTTGCATTCTCGATGAACCGTTTGGCGAGCATGGCTTTCTCCGCGTCATAGCTGGAGATTCCGTAATGAGCCGCAATCCCGTCGATCGAGAGAAAGGACTTGTCGACGAAAAAATCCTGCATCATTTTTTCAGCGAGGGTACCTACTGAGCGAAAATGCTTCGACTGCATTTTCCCGCCGATGAAGTACACCTCTCCACTGAATAGCCCTTTGTTCTGATAGTCCATCAATAGATTCAGCGCCGGCACCGAAATGGTGATAAAGCATAGATTCTTGCGGCTGAGCAAATAAGGAAGCATGTGCATCGTCGTCGTTCCATCGTCAATCAAGACGACTTCGTTGTCCTGCACGAGATTCGCTGCTGTTCTGGCGATGCGTTTTTTCTCGTCCGCAAAGGCCACTTCCCGCATCAGATGCGAGGGCTCCTCGCGGTCGAACTGTACCTTGATCGCTCCGCCGTAAACACGTTTGAGCCTCTTATCCTGTTCGAGCTCCTCCAGATAGCGTCGTATCGTTTCTGAGGACACTTGCAATTTTTCCACGAGCTCACTTGTTCTGACTTTGCCTGCATAGTTGAGCATATCGATGATGAGGTCTTTACGCTCTTCGCCTGCGAGAGACATAGGCAGCTACCAGAACATATTTTGTTCCACAGCTTGCACGAGTCGCTTCATATCATGCGGGTAGACCTCTCCGATGTTTCCGATCCTGAAGGTATCTGCCACAGAGATTTTGCCCGGATAAATGACGAAGCCTTCTTTTTTCAAACGCTCATAAAACGCTGCAAACGTAAAGGCTGGGTTCTCAGGGAAGTAAAAGGAGGTGATGATGGGCGACTGCCACTCACGGGTCAGCGGTGTCGAAAAGCCGAGCCGCTCCATTCCATCGACCAACGTACGCTGATTCTCGCGGTAGCGCACCTGACGTTTTTCTACGCCGCCTTCCTCCTCCAGCTCGATCAGAGCCTGATAGAAAGCCCGCACCACGTGTGTCGGAGAAGTGTAACGCCACTTGCCATTGTACTTTTCCATCGTCTCCCATTGATCGTACAAGTCCAGCGAGAGCGATCTTGCCTGGCCTTTGCATTTTTTCAGCTCTTCCGTCTTGGCCAATACAAATCCAAAGCCGGGCACACCTTGAATGCATTTGTTGGCGCTGCTGATCAAATAGTCGATCCCGAGACCAGCCACATCGATCGTAATCCCGCCAAAGCTGCTCATCGCATCGACGATCAGTACCTTGCCATACTCTTTTGCCACCTCTGCGATTTCCGCGATCGGGTTGAGCATGCCGGTAGTGGTTTCGCAATGGACGACAGCGACGTGCGTGACTTGCGGATCTCGCTCCAGTGTCTCCCGCAGTTTTCCCGCCTCTGCAGGAGAAACCTCCCCGAAGTCGAGCACCAGTGTATCGATGCCCAGCACCTGCGCCATTTGAGCCAGACGATTGCCATACGCGCCGTTGGTCAGCACGACGAGCTTTCCGTCTGCAGGTACCACTGAGCCTACGACCGCTTCCACGGAAAAAGTGCCGCTGCCCTGCATGAGCACCGCCGTGTAGTCATCGTGGCTTGCACCGGCCAAGCCCACCAGCTTGCGGCGAATCACCTGAACCAGATCGTTGTACTCGTTGTCCCACGTGCACCAATCGCGCAGCATGGCTGCTTTTACACCCTTGGAAGTCGAGAGCGGTCCCGGAGTCAACAAGAGGTACGGGTTATCAGGCAATTGGGTGAGTTTCATCGTTATCTCTCCTTTTGCGCCAGGCGCAGGTTGATTTTGGGAATCAATGTATCCAGTTCTCCGATGGATTCAATGACATAATCGGCACCGACAGCCTTGAAACGCTTGGTTACCGCTTCAATCTTGTCATACAGCACATCAGGATCGCACTCCTGCACCTGCCGCTCGGTCATCCCGAGCTCGCTGCTACCTTTGACCACCCCCACTGCCCACGCACCGGCTGCCACCGCTTCCTTAATATCGCTGGTTGTATCTCCCACCTTGATGATGTGCTTCATCGGGTGGACATCCAGATTGATGGCATTTTGGTAGCACATCCACGGAAAGGGGCGTCCAGCCGGCATCTCGCTCGGGGTGACCATCGAATCAGGCGCATACCCTTTCTTTTTGGCTTCCGGAGCCACGACCGCCATCATTTCCGCCGTGTACCCGGTGGTCGATCCGATTTTGATTCCGGCTTGCCGCAGCCTCCCCACCAGCTCCAGCACACCGGGGATGGGTGTCGTGTAGTTCCTCAGGATGGAGAAGAGCATCGGCTCGAAATCCGCATAAAGCATATCCACGTCTTTCTTCTCAGGGAGCCTGCCAAATTTGTCTTTCCATACATTCGCGATGCGATCCATCTTCAGCATGGTGTCGATGTGATCCCATTTGAGCATCCCCATCGGTTCGCGCGCTTCCTCGTGGGTGACCTCGATACCCCGCTTTTTAAATACCTCCAAAAAGACATCGAGGGGCGCGAAGCATCCATAGTCAACGGTTGTTCCGGCCCAGTCAAAGATCACTGCTTGAATCATTGCACTCCCCACCTTTATCTTTTTTGCCAAGCCCCTGTCTTCTCTCGCCATTTCTTCGTCCCGATTTCGTAGATGATCCGCACCAGGACGTTGGTCAGGACGATCAGTACGGACATGGCAGCCGCCGGGGCCACGTCTCCTGCATCATCCATGTTGACGATGGAGACGGATGCCAATTTGAAATCGGCCGAGTAAAGGAAGACGACGGCGGAGATGGTTACCATCGAGTTGATGAAGTAGTAGACGGCATTCTCCAGGATGGCTGGCAGTGACATCGGCACCGTCACCCGCCAAAACGTGACGTAGAACGGAACACCCATCGATTCGGATGCGAGCTCGAATTCTTTGTCCAGCTTTTTCAGCGCGGTCGTTGCCGAGATGAACGGTACGGCGTAAAAGTGAATGAGGTTGGCCAACACCAGAATCAGGATCGAGCCGTACATCCAGTTCAGCGGATTGTCCGGATGGTTGAAGAAAAAGATGTAGGCGAGTCCGATCACCAAGCCTGGCAAGGCCAGCGGCAAAATGGAAAGGAAGTATCCGACCTGCCGAAGCCCCTTCATGAAGCGAGTCTTTTCTATCAAGTAGGCATTGATGAAGGTGATGACCGTTCCTGCTATCGCGCTGTAAAAGGAAACCAGCAAGCTGTTCCAGAACGGCTGCAGCCCTTCACCTGCCACCTTGGAAAAGTCATAGTGCGCAGTGGTCATGGTCAAATCGTACGGCCAGACCTTGACCAGCGAAGCGAAGATCACCGTTCCCAGCATGATAAAGATCGATGCGGTAATCAGGGAGCAATAGATGAAGAAAGCGGTGTCTCGTCTACGCTGCGGCATAATTTTGTACGGCGTCGATTTCGCGGAGACAGATGAGTTTTGCTTGCGCTCCACGATCCGATCCACGATGAAAGCCAGAATCGCCGGGAGAATCAGGATCATGCCGACCGTCGCGCCCATGGTCGTGTTTTGCTGACCGATCACTTGCTTGTAGATATCGGTAGCCAGTACGTTGAATTGTCCGCCAACGACCTTGGGTGCTCCGAAATCCGTAAAGCTGAGAGTGAAACAGACGAAGATGGCGCTGATCAGACCATACTTGACGTTTGGCAGCGTGACGGTGAGAAACTTGCGCAGCTTCCCTGCCCCCATCGTCTCGGCTGCTTCGTACAGATTGTAATCGGCAAACGCGAGTGACACCGCCATGATCAAGTATGCCTGCGGAAAGGTGTAGATGATTTCCGACAGGATGATTCCGAGCGGTCCGTACAGCTCCATCTCGAAACCCGGCCATGCACCGAAAAACCCTGTGGTCAAAATGCCTTGGTTGCCAAACAAGTAAGTGAGCGCAATCCCATGCATCATCGTAGGGGCAAACAGCGGCAGCAAAGCGACGTAACGGAAAAATACCTTTCCTCTCATGTCTGTGCGGGTCAGGGCGAATGCGTACAAGAACGCCAGTGCGACCGACAAGAGAGTGGTCACTCCCGAGACGTACATCGTGTTGCTGAAGGACTGTACGAGAGCCGGAGTGGCAAAATATTTGACGAAGTTGGCAAGGCCGATGAATTGGCCGCTTTCATTGATAAAAGCTCTGCTGAACAAATCCCCGAGCGGCATCAGTACGCTGATGAAAAGCACGATGACGATTCCGCTGATGAGTACCTTTTGCAGCCACTCATCCCTGCCCATTTTCTGACGAACGGTTCGTGTGCTCATCGGCTTAACCACTCCCCGTCTTCTTCGTCACGGCTGCCTGATCAAACGAAATCAGATTTTCCATCGGCAGCTCAAAAGCGACCGGCTTGTCGCGGGAAAGCCCCATCCTATGCGCCTGATTGACACCGAGATCAATCGTGACCAGCTGCGGGAGCAATCCGTTCTGTTGATTGACCAGCTGCAGGGTGACGCGGTAAAACGAACCGCGAAATTCCAAATCCTGAACGATCGCCTGGAGGCTGTACTCTGCTGCGGGATCCATCAAGTGGATGTTTTCCGGCCTGATGGCAAAGAGTCTGTCCGAAATGACGGCCCCGCCGCGAAAAACCGACTCCTCCAGGAAGTTGATCGCGCCTACGAAGTCAGCGACAAACGGGCTGTTGGGCCGCTCGTACACCTCCTGCGGAGTGCCCATCTGGACGACCTCCGCATTGTTCATCACCACGATCCGGTCCGCCATCGTCAAGGCTTCATCCTGGTCGTGCGTCACCATGATCGTGGTGATGCCGATCTTCTCATGCAGGCTCCGAAGTTCCCTTCGCAGCTTTAGCCGCACTTTAGCATCCAGCGCAGACAGCGGTTCATCCAGCAGGAGGAAATCGGGGGACAGTGCAATCGCACGGGCCAAAGCTACCCGCTGCTGCTGCCCGCCAGAGAGTTGGGACGGGTACTTGTCGCGGATGTGCTCCAAATCGATCAGCACCAACACTTCCCTCACCTTATCCTCGATGTCTTTCCTGGACCATTTTTTCGACTGCAGTCCGTAGGCAATGTTTTGCGCTGCCGTCAGGTTGGGAAAGAGGGCATAGGATTGGAACATCATCCCGAAGTTTCGTTTGGCAGGCGGGAGAGTCGTAATATCGCGATCTGCTACCAGTATGCGGCCGCTCGTGGGCTGCTCCAGCCCCGCCAAAATGCGGAGCAGCGTCGTCTTCCCGCAACCGCTCGGGCCAAGCAGGCATATGAATTCATTTTTTTGGATATCGATATCAATCGATGTGAGCGCAACAAACTTGCCAAAGGTTTTTCGTATCCCTTGTATGCTGAGATATGGCTTTGTCATACGGCTCCTCCCTTCTTCCTTTTGCTAGGGCTTCGAGTCATCCCTTACTGCTTGGGCTCGCTCTTTGTGCTGTAGCGCTTATCCCACTCGGCCAAAATCTTCGCTCGATTCGCAGCCGCCTGATTCAGGTCGTTTTTGATCAGCTGAGATTTCGGTTCCTTGGTGTAGCCTTCCGGAATGCCGCCGCCCGCGCTTTGCAATGTAATGATTGCGAAGTTTTTGTTGTACTCCGCCATCGCTTCATCCGAGATTGCCCAATCGAGGAACGCTTTGGCTTCCGGCTTGATTTGCGCTTTTTTCACAAGGGCGTTCGCTTCTACGTCCCAGCCCGCTCCCTCCTCTGGAAACACGATTTCGAGCGGAGCTCCCTTTTTCTTTTCCGTGATCCCCCGGTAGCCGAAGGAAATGCCGATCGGGTACTCCCCTGATGCAGCCATTTTCGCTGGCTTGGAGCCCGAGTGCGTGTACAGCGCGACATTCTCGTGCAGTTTGTCCATGTAGCTCCATGCTGCGGTATCACCCTGCAGCTGCAGCCATGCCGAGACGGTGAAGAAGCCGGTACCGGACGAGGATGGATTCGGCATGACGATCATCCCTTTATACTCGGGCTTGATCAGGTCAGCGTACGACTTCGGGATCGGCAGATTGCGCTTCTCCAGCTCCTTGGTATTGACCACAAAAGCCGTCTCGAAAGCGTCGATGCCTACCCAGTGTGCCGGATCCTTGGAATCCTTGAACTCGGGTACGATGCGCTCAATGCCTTTGGGAGAATAGCCTTCCAAGACGCCTTGTGCTTCAGCCCCGAGCAGTTCTGTCGCCGCTGTGCCCCAGACGACGTCAGCCTGCGGGTTGTCCTTTTCTGCAATCAGCTTGGCAATGATGACTCCTGTGGAGTCCCTGACGATATTCAGTTTGATTTCGGGATGAGCCTTGTTAAAGGCACCGACATATGCCTTGAGCTGATCATCCTCCAGAGCCGTATACACGGTCAGTTCAGATGCGCCCTTGCCGCCAGAAGCCGGATTGGAAGACTGCCCACAACCTGTGAGTGCTGCTAGAAGCAATACGCCTGCAAAGATGGAGCCATACCATTTTTTCATCTTTACCCCTCCCCATTTACCTGCACGAGTCTCCCACTCCACCTGCACTTCCGGTTTACACAACACTAATTCCACACAAATTAGTTTGTTTTCCCGTTTTTTAGTTGTTTTTTGTTTTAATTATATCCAATTATCTAAACATTTCAAATCTTTTTTGGAAAAATAAAAAGCCGAGCTTTTTGGCCCGACTCTGTGATTTTTCACGAGTGATTTCCGGATTCGCAAACCATTGGTATAACCCTTTTCCCTACAGACGATAATGGAGGCAAGTATTGAATAGGGAGAGGATGAGGAACTTGTGGAAAGCAGCTCTTTCCGTCCTTCCAGACTGGACCGTGTTTGTGCAAGCCTTCATCGTCATTCTTGTCCCTTATCTGATTACACGGTTTATCAAATGGATCCATACTTCCTTGGAAGAGTGATGTAAATGAGAAGGTGGACATTTCGCAGAAGCTTGGTGGGAACCCATTCTCATCATCCGGATCGTTCAGCCTCCACTCCTTTGTCTTCCCGCATGTTCACTGGCGATTACCAACATGATCTGGAGCTCGTCCGGCAAGAGCTTGGGCAGCATGCAGATGTCCGTATCCGCAAGTTTTCCTTTGGGCACACAGCCGTTCGCGGAGCCATGATCTATGCGACAGGCGTGTCAGATCGCACTCTCATCGATCAACACCTTCGCCAGCTCCTGCTAAAGGATGAGGACGAGGTGCCTTCCTTTGAAAGCACTGCTGTTTCCAGCGATGAGATAACCAATCAGGTGCTATCCTTCCATGATGGAATGGAAACGAACGATTGGAAGGTCTGGAAGCCAAAAGTGTTGGCAGGCTACACTGCGTTGTGGATAGAAGGCAGAGCAGCCGTTTATCTCTTGGACACCGTGACAAGAAAGAGCAGAACGATAGAAGAACCGGTCTCGGAGGCTTTGGTCAGGGGTCCCCGCGTCGGCTTTACCGAATCGATCAGCGACAATACCGCCCTCCTGCGGCAGCACGGTGAAAATGGAGACTTGATCTTGCTCAAGTTCCAGGTAGGATCGCGGGTAAAAAAAGAGCTGGTCATAGCCTACATGGGTGATATTGCCAATCCCACCCTTGTCGAGGAAGTAAAAAGCAGAATATACAGGATCGACTTGGACTACTTGGCAGAGTCCGGCTATGTCGAACAATTGATAGAAGACAACTTCCTCAGCCCTTTCCCGCAAGTGCAGAGTACGGAGCGTCCTGACCGTGTCATAAGTGCGCTCTTGGATGGACGGGTGGCGATTTTGCTGGACGGAACGCCATTTGCCCTGATTGCTCCCGTCACGTTCACCATGCTGCTGCAATCTCCGGAAGATTACTATGAACGCTGGATCCCCGGTACGTTTATCCGGCTTTTACGATTCTTTACCGCATTTGCTTCGGTGCTGATACCCGCTCTGTACATTTCCTTTATCTCGTTTCATCAAGGACTGATCCCTACTGAGCTAGTCATCTCCATCATCGAATCAAGACAAAGCGTGCCGTTCCCTGCTCTGCTGGAAGCCCTGATCATGGAAATCTCCATTGAAATTCTGAGGGAGGCCGGCTTGCGTCTGCCCAAGCCGATCGGTCCCGCCATGGGAATCGTCGGCGGATTGATCATTGGTCAAGCCGCTGTGCAGGCTGGAATCGTGAGCCCCATCATGGTGATTGTCGTCGCGGTCACCGCCATATCGTCTTTTGCCATCCCCTCGTACAATTTGGGTATCACGCTGCGGATTCTCCGCTTTTTGGCCATGTTCTCAGCCGCCATTTTTGGACTGTACGGGCTGATTTTATTTTTTTTGCTGCTGTGCAGTCATCTGGTCCGGCTGGAAAGCTTTGGAGTTCCCTACGTCAGCCCGGCTGTCCCTTACCGTCTGAGGGATTGGAAAGATCTATTTTTCCGTTTGCCCCTGCACATGATGAAGCGTCGCCCCGGCATGCTTCATCCCAAAGATCCTGTACGTAAAAGCTAGACGATCGCAAGGAGGGAGCCCCATTGATAGACAATGAGAAAAATCGGCTGACTACCTCGCAGGCAGCGGTGATTGTCATCAATTTCATCTTGGGATCGGGCATTCTTACACTGCCCCGGACCTCTGTGGAAAAAGTGCATACGCCAGATGTGTGGATCACCGTCATCCTCGCAGGATTTTTCGCTATGCTCGCGGGGGTCATTATCGTGAAGCTGAGCCAGCGCTTCCCGCAGACGACATTTTACCAGTACAGTCAGGAAATAGTGGGAAAGTGGCTGGGTATAGCTTGCGGGTTCCTGATCATCGGGTACTTCATCATGACTTCTGCCCTTCAAGTCCGCTACATGGCGGAAGTCACTTCTTTTTACTTGCTGGAGGGAACACCGGAATGGGCGATCATCATGGCATTCCTGTGGGTCTCTTTGTATCTGGTCACAGGCGGTATGCAGCCGATCGCCCGCATGTTTGAGATCATCTTGCCGATCACCGTCCTGTTTTTTTTGCTAGTCTCCCTTTTAAGCTTGAAAATTTTTGAGATCGATTACTTGCGCCCCGTACTGGGAATGGGGATTCAGCCAGTGTTCGCGGGTTTAAGAACGACCGCTCTTTCTTATTCGGGTTTTGAAATCATGCTAATCCTCTGCGCTTTCATGGACACACCTAGCAAAGCCACAAAGGCTGTGCTTGTAGGAATCAGCATTCCATTGGTTTTTTATCTGATCACAGTCGTCATGGTGGTCGGAGCCTTTTCCATCGATGGCGTCGTCACTCGGACATGGCCGACCATCGACCTCATTCGGAGCTTTGAGATGACAGGGATTTTGTTTGAGAGGTTTGAATCGTTATTGCTGGTGCTGTGGATCATGCAGATTTTTTCTACCTTTTGCATCGCTTACTATGCAGCCTCTTTCGGGCTTTCCCAGCTATTCGGCAAGAAGATCCGACCGTTCCTGTACGGACTGCTCCCTCTCCTCTACCTCATAGCCATGACTCCAAAGGATCTGGGTCAAGTATTTGCCCTTGGAGATATGGTCGGCAACGCCTCCCTGATTCTATTTGGAGGTCTGCCGCTGTGCCTCTTGATCATCTCCCGTTGGAGGGTGAAGCGCATTGACGCCACATCATCGCCGTAAACGATTGCTCCTGACCCTTCTATCTGCCTTTCTGCTCGCTTCTCTGACAGCATGCTGGAGCAGCAAAGACATTGATAAAATGGGGGTCGGCGTCGGCCTGTCCCTGGATGTCGCCCATCCGTCCCCCGTCGAGCAAGAGCTGGAGAAAAGAGGAGGAGCCTACCCGAAGAGCGACAAAATCACGCTGACCTACCAATTCATCAATCCAAAAGCGACAGGGAAGGAGGGCACTTCTACTGGCCCGCAGCAGAAAGCCTATTTGAATGTTTCCGAAACGGGCGATTCCCTTCACCAGATCACCCGGGAGTTCGCTTTGCGACAGGATGGCCCGATCTACAGCCCGCATCTAAAGGTCATCGTGATCAGCGAAGCCCTAGCCCAGTCCTATCGCCTGGATCATTTGCTGGATCAATATTTGCGTGATAATGAGATTCGCCCAAGCTGTCTGATCTTCATCAGCAAGGACAAAGCGATGGATGCACTCGAATCCAAAAAGCAAGGGGAGCTGCCGGCGCTGCATCTACTCGGAATCACGGATAACGAGAATAGAACCGACAGGCTGATCCATCCCGTGTCGCTTGCCCGATTAGCAACCCACATGAACTCTGGCTCGAGCTTTCTTTTGCAAAATCTGGTTTCAGCGGAAAAAGAGGTGAAATTCGCGGGTGCTGCCGTGATCAATGGAGTGACCAAAAGATGGGGAGGCTTCCTGGATGAGCACGATCTGGAGGGCTTGACGTGGATAACCGGCAAGGGAAAAGGAGGCGTGCTCAAGAGCCTTGACAAAAAGACAGGCCAGCTTCTTGTCTATGAAATCAAAACCATGGACAGCACCATAACGCCAAAAGTGGAAAAGGACAGGATTTCCTTTGAGGTAACGATCAAGTCAGAGGGACGCCTATCCGAAAAATGGGTGACGAGCGGAGATCCTTTTGATCAAGGCTTTCTCAAACGGGTGGAGCAGACGACGGAAGCCGAAGTGCAGCAACTGGTGAGGAACGTAACGAACAAAATGCAAAAACAGTTCAAGGCGGACGTCGCAGGCTTTGGGAATCGCTTGCGAATCGAGTACCCGCGCACATGGGAAAAGGTGAAAACAGATTGGGACCGTACATTTTGCACAGTCCCCATTTCGTATGCCGTTCATGTCACGATCAGTGATTTCGGGGCCTCCGGTCTTCTGAGTAAATCATTTCGGATTACCCTTCCAAATGAATCCGCTTTGCTTCTGCGTAAAAAACCTGAATAAATTTCTTCATGTGAATCCGAATGGCCGAGCCCGACTGCGGCATGCGGTCCTTCAGCTCCCCCATTCGCTTCCACACCGTGGTGAAATCAAAGAATTGGGACGCGTACTTTTCAAACTTCCAATTCGATACATCCGCCAGTCCCAGCGATGCCAAGTGGTTCAAGGATTGATAAATCGCCCGTCGCACTCGCTGCTCGGAGGCTTTGGCCAATTTCCCCAGCTGCTGCTCATCCGCGCGTTCTCCCAGCCTCGCCAGTGCGACGCCCCCAAAAACCTCCTTCAAGGCAGGAAAGCCGTTTTTGAAGGTATGCTCGTGTTCGAACTGATCGAGATAATCCAAGATATCCAAAAGATCATGACTCCCGATGTCACCTGAGATACCAAGCTCCGACAAGAGAAATTGGCCAGCCTCTCGAATTTGTTTGGCAGGCAAAACGGACTTTTGACCGCTTGGCGACGGATCATTCTGGATCACCGCATGTAAGGTTTTGTGGATGTCCTGAATGGATTTCTCCAGGCGAATTTTTTCCATTACTTTCGATATGACCGTTACGACCTCGATTTTGTTGACGGGCTTCTGGACGTAGTATTCACTGCCAAGCGAGTAAGCCTGTGCGATCAGCTCTTTGGACTCCACTTGCGAGATCATGATGATCTTTCCCTTGAAGGTCGGCCTGATCTTCCGTATAGTCTCAATCCCGTCCTGTGATGGCATGAGCAAATCGATCAGCAAGATATCCACATTCCGCATGGTCAGCACTTGTCCATCCAAATGAGAGCCGTCCGCAGCTTCCCCCACGACCTCTCCCAAATCCTCGTCCTCGATGATTTCAGTCAGCATCAGCCGGACAGCCTCATCATCATCCACGATATAAAACAGCATGAAAGCATCACTCTTTCTGCATGATATGTTCGACCCGCAAGCGAATCTGAAAAATCGTCCCACGACTCTCGCCATCGTGGACAGAAATATCGCCATGGAGAAGCCCCACCATTTCTTTCACATAAGAGAGACCGATTCCCGTAGATGGATTGCCGGAACGATCGTACTTTGTCGTGAAGCCAGGCTTGAAGATCATTTTTTTCCGTCGGGGAGAGACTCCGGGACCGTCGTCACTGATTCGAATGTTTGCCCAATCCCCTTCCCGATCGATCTCTATTGAAATGGTGCCCTCACCCGCAATTGCCTCTACCGCATTGGCCACGATGTTGTTGATGAGCGAAAGCACCGTGAACACATGATAAGGCGGATGACTACCTCTGATTGTGCTGTCAAAACGAATGTCCTTCCCCAGCAGACCCGCGTACTTCTGGTTCGATCGAAAAATGATTGCCACGAGCTGATGAATGTCCATGTAATCAGTCATGCTCTCTTCGGAAATGAGCTTGAGCAGACCTGCAAACACGCGCTGGTTGTCTTTTTTGATCTCATGGACTTCCCCGGAAATGATCAGTGCCTGCCTGGCTACTTCATCGGAAATGGCAGGAGTAGTTTGGCGCAGCTCCTGCAGCTCCTGGTATAAATCAAAGGATTTGACTGTGATGTTTTCCGCATTTTGCAGCGTTTTTTTGAGATGGATGGATTCCTCGTACAAGTTCGAGATGAGCATCAGCATATGCTCATTTTGCAGTCTCGTCTGCCTTTCCCGCGATTGCGCTTCGTAGAGCTTCATCATGTTCAAAAAGCTCAGGACGATAAAGCTGTGGGAAAGCGCGATGACCAGCATTTCCTGGAGAGCCGCCCACGTGATCATCGTTTGGAAGACCCATTGCTGCACAAACAATTCCACCAGGTCAGCAAGCACTTCGATGAACATCCCGATACAGGCGGTAAGCAGCGTCCGGTTCTGAAACCGTCCCATTTTCATCAAAGTAAACAAGAGCGAGTATGTGAAATAAAAGAAAAAGCTGGAGTAATGAGCCTCTATGGAGGAAAAGAAGTCGAGCGGCGCTATTGTCAAAAAGTCCAGCAGAATCCGAAATCCTACCACGGTGGCCCCTGTCAAAAAGCCCGGTACTACAGCAGGGGTATTTTGAAACAGCAGCAGAAAAAAGAAAAAGGTAGGTGCTCCAAAGCTGATCCGGAATGTCTCATTGACAGGATAGAACTTCAATTCCCCCGCCAAGGGGACCATGACCAGCATGAGTGCAAGGATATAGATATCTTTTTTTGCAATCGAACTGAATTTCAATCCTTCCACATCCCCGTTTCCTTCCCAGACCGATATCCTTTCATCCCTACTATTCTTATCTAAAACTCATAGGAAGAACAAGCGTAGAAAAAATATTTATATAATTCCCAAGCATATTTTGTGACTTTCTGTTTGATTTTGTAGGTTGGGTGATAGTGTGTAGGTAAGTGTGCTACAGAATGAGTGGAAGCGCTTTCGATTCTGAAGCCTGCCAGCAGGGAATGGGATATCAGCAATTATTCATCAACATTATGGATACGAGGTGACATGATGCAGCAACTACTACAAGATTTGATCGGTTCTGTGAATGACTTTTTGTGGTCGAATGTCCTCATCATCATGCTTGTGATTGTCGGTTTGGTTTTCACGTACAAGGGCAGATTCTTGCAAATTCGCATGCTCAAGGATATGGTGGAGGCCATTAAAGAAGGAAAAACAGGTCCAAAGGATGGGATATCCCCCTTCCAGGCGTTCTGTATCAGCATGGCTGCCCGCGTAGGCACCGGGAATATTACGGGGATCGCAATCGCCGTTGCACTGGGGGGACCGGGCTCCGTTTTCTGGATGTGGGTCATGGCCATCATCGGGTCGGCTTCCAGCTTTGTGGAGAGTACGCTGGCTCAAATTTACAAGGTCAAGGATAAAGACGGCTTCCGCGGCGGCCCTGCCTACTACATGGAAAAAGGCTTGAAAAAACGGTGGATGGGTGCGCTGTTTGCCGTTTTGATCACCCTATCCTTCGGTCTCGTCTTTAATGCAGTTCAGTCCAATACGATTACGATCGCTTTCGAAAACTCGTTTGGAACAGAGCGATGGACCGTCGGCATCCTCATGGCGATCGTGTTTGCCATCATTATCTTCGGCGGCGTGAAGCGCATTGCCAAAATGTCCGAGTATATCGTCATGGTCTTGGCCGTTTTGTACATCGGCATGGCTCTGGTCATCATCCTGATGAACCTCGGGAAAATGCCGGAAGTCCTCTCCCTCATTGTGAAAAATGCATTTGGCTTTGATCAGTTCGCAGGCGGAACGCTCGGAGCGGCAATCTTGCACGGTGTCAAACGCGGGCTCTTCTCCAATGAAGCAGGGATGGGGAGCGCGCCGAATGCTGCCGCTACGGCTACCACCAGCCACCCTGTCAAGCAAGGTCTGATCCAAGCCTTTGGCGTACTGACCGACACGTTGGTCATTTGTACGAGCACGGCCTTCATCATTTTGCTGTCGGATGCGTACAAGCAGCCGGGTCTGAGCGGCATCGAGCTGTCCCAGGCAGCCCTCAGCACTCACATCGGCCCGTGGGCTTCCGCCTTCCTGGCCATCATGGTCTTTTTGTTCGCCTTCAGTACGCTGATCGGAAACTACTACTACGGCGAAACCAATATCGAATTTTTGAAGACGAACAAAGCATGGCTCCTGCTTTACCGAGTCAGTGTGATCGGCATGGTCTTGTTCGGAGCCGTGGCAAAGGTCCAGCTGGTGTGGGATTTGGCTGATTTGTTCATGGGCTTCATGGTTATCGTCAACCTGATTGCCATCTTCCTTTTGTCCAGAGTCGCCTTTGCTGCCCTGCAGGATTACGTGGCGCAGAAAAAGGCCGGCAAAGATCCGGTGTTTTATCAGGACAGCATCGCCGGACTCGAAAATGCGGAAGCGTGGGAGCTGTCCCCGGGGCCTGACCTCTCCTCGAGAAAGAGCGAGGTTTCGTAAGCACTCTACCGCCGAGGGAATCGTGCTCAACCAAAAAGAAGACGTGACTGGACGAATCGCATGCGTGCGATCCGACGTCACGTCTTTTGTTTCGTCCGCTTAAAAACGGTATTACAGCGGGAGGAGTCGGTGACAGTCCCACTAACGGATGATTTGATAGGGGAGTCCGGGTAGCTGCAGGACATCGCCCGCAGCCCCCTCTACCTCAATCAGTACAGGATGGATCGTTGCCCCGCGATCGGTCGGGTACCATGGCCGCTGTTCTCTCACCAGCACGAAAACGCCTTGTGGATCACCGTAAAAATGAAAGGAATCCGACTCTTGCGCGTACTCATTTGGAATAGATGCCAAAAGAGTCGCAGCCTCTGAAACATCCCCGACAGGAAGCCCCATCTCCTGGACCGACAGCCACTTCGCGTCAGACACCCCGGAAAAGGCGAGAACTTCCCCGATGTTTCCCTCCGGATCTTCAAAATACAGCTGTTTCCCCTTCCAGATGTAGGAGGTGTCTACCTCGATGCCGGCAGCGTTCACGAGGATGCACCCCTGTTCTTTTAGCCGTCGAAAGCACCCGTCAAAAGCATGCTCACTGATTCCAAAGGCAAAGTGGTAAAAAGGCTTATGCCCCGCTATTCCCTGAAACGTCAGCAGTGTTTCCCCCACTGCCACTGTGAATGAATCCGCCTTTTCCTCTCGCAGCGGACAAAGCAGGACTTTTGTATAGAAGCTTTTCATCTCCATCAGCATGCTCGTCTGCAGCACCAGCCTGCGAATGATCATTGTACCCTCCCCTTCCCCTTATCGTTTATTCCCCTGATCCTCCGTTTAGAATACAGCACTCTATAGGTGCTTCTCCCTCAGCGCCGAACGTCCCTGCCAAGATTGAGCGGCTGTCCGCGATTCCCATGCAAAAAGCCGCCTGGCTGCCCAGACGGCTAAATCGATTGCCTACATATGCTTGGTTCGCTTGAATTTCCTTTGGTAATAAACGGAGAATCCGACAATCACGGGAACCAGTACAATCGTAGGGACGAACCATACGACCGGATGCACCGAGCTTACCCCCAGCAGGCGCGGAGCTCCAAATACGGTGAAAGCGGTAATCGTAGCGATGCAGCAGCCCAGCATGCCTCCCAGATGCTCCATCCACCAATGCATGTTCCGCGCAGGAGGCCGGAGCCAGTACAGCAGCTGCGAAGCCCCCAGCATAATCCCGATCAAAGGGAACCACGTGATGAGCGAAAAGCCAATGACTGCCCCATAGATCGAGATGCAGATGCCGGAGACAAGCATCAACGCGGGGAAAAACAAATCCACCCACTGGCGATGCGCCGCCTTGCGATTCTTGAAGCGAAGCACCCGCACTCCGTACCAGGCAGTTGCCGAGCTGAGGATGGCGATAAAGATCAGGAACCAGGCGAAAGCGGCCGATTCGACAGTCCCCTCTGGGTCAAAGCCAATCCTCCAGATTCCCATGAACAGCGCGGAGATCGCCACGACAGCCATCGCCCCGACGTACAGCCAGCCTACCCGGATGTGCGCCTTGCCTCCCTTTTTCGTCACCACGGGTATCCAAAACACAGCGAGTGCGGTAAAACCAGCGATGATGTGCAGTACCTTGAAGAGTGAGAAAAAGAACATAGGACCTTCACCCTTTCTTTTTATCCTTTTGACAGCGTCTGGTACATGATCTCAAACACATCTTCTGCTCCCAGCGTCTTGATTTCAGGAGACACAACGGTTTGTACGCGAATTCCGTAAGTCAGGATGGTAAACAGAGCTGCTGTTTTCGCTGCATCGAGGCTGCCTGGGATCACGCCGCTTTTTTGCCCCAGCTCGATCCACTCCTGCGAATTATGAACACTGCGCTCATAAATGGCGCTCAGCATTTGCCCAATCGTCGGGTCATCTTTTTTGCTCAGCAAGTAAATGAAAATGAGATTGGTCACATCTTTCGGATCGTGGATGTGACGCAAGCCGTCGGATATGGCAGCGAGCGGAGAGTGCAAGTTTTTCTCCCCCTGATGCACCTTTTCGTAAAATTGAGTGCCAATACGTTCCAAGCGCTTTTGCAAAAGCAGTCCCAGCAGCTCATCCTTGCTTTTGACGTAGTGGTAGATCGCACCCTTGGACAGCCCCGAGCGCTTGATGATATCCTGCAAGGTCGTTTGGTGACAGCCTTTTTCCTCGATTAATTCTTCCGTTATGGATAACAGCAGCTGAAAGCTCGGATTTTGATGAATGGATTGCATAGCTCCTCCTGTTTCAGAACGACATCTCTCTATTCCCACTATACAAACCGGCAGTCGGTTTGTCAATTCCCAAAGAAAAAGACTGCTCATCAGCAGCCTTCATTTTGCCCCTCCTTTTCAGGCCCTATTCCTTTATAGTAAAAGATAGATGTGTCCAGCCCGCCATTTGCCGACTCGGCATAATTCGGAATCCGTCCCGCCTCGATGAAGCCCAGCGATTGATACAGCTGATTGGATGGATCGCCTTCCCGCGTATCGAGCACCAGCAGAGTTCGTTTTTCCTGCATGGCTGCCTTCTCGGCGAGGAGCATCAGAGACCGGCCGATCCCTTTTCGCTGCTGGGAGGGATGTACCATCAGCTTGGCGATTTCCGCTCGATGCATCCCGTTTTGCTTGGCGCAAAGATGCAATTGGACACTGCCGACAACGCGGCCGTCCTGGCGCGCTATCCATACTCTCACATGATCTCCCAGAACAGTCGACCAGTACACCCGCGCCACATGAGAATCGAGTGGAGGCAAAAAGCCGATCGAGGCCCCAGCCCCTACGACATCTACCAGTAATTGCGTCAGTCCGTTTGCGTCTTCTGTGTCCAGCTCCGTGATTTGCTCCAAAACCAGTTCGGTTGACATATCGACACTCCCCTTCGCGATTTGGGAAAATAAGTATGGTTCTTCTCCTACTATACGAGAGGAGCGTCGAAAAGAAAATATAAATGTCAGATTACTTGACATCAACAAACAAGCGAGCGGAGGCTGACTCGTCATGATCAAACAGATTTCAAAAGAAGATACCTGGGAGCTTCGCCATCTAGTCCTGTGGCCAGACAAAGACCCTTCCTTCGTGCAAATGAAGGAGGACGACGACGGCATTCATTTCGGTCTCTATGAGAGAGATGAGCTGATCAGCGTTCTTTCTCTTTTCGTCAACGGCACGGATGCCCAGTTCCGAAAATTCGCCACCTTGCCTAGCGAGCAAGGGAAAGGCTACGGCAGCCTCTTGCTGCACCACGTCCTGCTCGAGGCAGCAAGCCTGGGGGCCACCCGCATCTGGTGCAATGCCCGGGCGAACAAGGCAGGATTTTACGAGCGTTTCGGCTTGCGGAAAACGACCGAAGAGCCGTTTGAAAAAAACGGCGTTCTGTTCTTCGTGATGGAAATGCGACTGCTGTAATCAAGGACGATATCCATACATGGAGAAAATGAACAGCAAGCAGAAGAAAACAAAGCCAGCCGGGATCAAGCTGAGCGCCACCCCTACTTTTTTTGCTGTCCCGCTTGTTTGGATGAACCAACGAAAGTAGTTGTACAGGAGAATCAGCAAAAACGGCAGGAAGTAAAATCCGCTCATGAATGCCACCCATTCACTGTTTGTATCCCAGAATACCTCTGGTACAGGCAGCGTGTGAAATTGTCGATAGATCTCTTCTTTTCTCTGGATAAAGAAGTAAGAGACTGCGATGTAATAGACGGTAACGATCATCTTGAGCCACAGCGGAAAGCTCTTGGTCGTCCATGTAACCAAATAAATAATGCCGAGCAAAAACCAAACGGCCATGTATTCCATCTGTATCCCTCCTCTGAAGGGATTATATTTTTATTACGCCATGCGAATAAGTACCAAATTTTTCTGGTACCTCCCCTTCCCTTGCAAGAGTCGACAAATTTTGGAATACTCCCTATAATGAACATGTGGAAAAGCAACGCTCTATCACGTGTAGGAGATGGTTACGATTACATACGCTCTATCGTTTCTGCTGTCGTTTTGTATCGTGCTGGTGTTGATCCCGCCTTTGGGGAAGCTGGCTTTTCGGTTTGATTTTGTGGACAAGCCCCGCAAGGATGTGGAGCGCAAAATCCATCGGGAGCCCATTCCTCTGACTGCCAGCTATGCGATTTTCATCGGATTTGCTGTTTCTTTCCTGCTCTTTTCGAAAGAGTCTACCGTACAGACTATGGCTGTTTTGGCCGGCTCCGCCCTGCTTTTGGTGATTGGCACCATCGACGACTGGTACAAGACGCAAGGGAAGGATTTCTCGGCGCTGCCCAAAATGCTCGTGCAAATATCCGCGGCAGTGATCGTCTACCTGTCCGGCATCAGCTTCACCGGCTTTTACAACCCGTTGAGCGGTGAATACATATTGCTTCCTGTTTGGCTTCAATTCATTTTGACGATTCTCTGGATCTTCGGCGTGACCACCGTCATCAATTTCTCCGATGGGATGGACGGTCTTGCCGGCGGGCTTTCTGCCATCTCAGCCGGCACCTTGTTCGTCGTCGCGGTGGCAAAGGGTCAGAGCACCTCAGCCGTCATGGCGATCAGCTTGATCGGTGTCGCGCTTGCTTACCTGCGTTACAACAAACCTCCGGCCAAAATTTTTATGGGCGATGCCGGGGCCACGTTCCTCGGGTTCATTCTCGCGGTAATTGCCCTGGATGGGGCTTTCAAGCAAGCGACCGTGCTTTCGTTGTTCATCCCGATCTTGGCTCTCGGCGTACCTATTTTCGATAATCTGTTTGTCGTAACGAAACGCTTTCTGCAAGGCAAGCCAATCTATCAGGCAGACGCCAGCCAGGTCCACTACCGCTTGCTGCGGACAGGCCTGAATCCGAAGCAAGTCGTGGCATTCCTCTGTCTCATCAGTATGTGCTTCAGTCTGACCTCCATCATTTTGCTGTTGCTCGGAGTCTAATCAAAAAAACGCCGCTGGGAGCATTGTCCCGCGGCATTTTTTTGGGTGGTGGAATCAGTTTTGCGGTTGCGGTACGCTCGCTGACTCTGCTTGCTGCTCCAGCTGCTTTTTGTGCTGCAGGCACGCCTCGCACCGTCTGCTCTTGCGTCCAAAGGAAGTGTAGTACTTGCTTTTTTTGCAGGAACGGCAGGTGATATACAAGGAGCTGGAAAGGTTGTAATTTTCCATGGGGGTATTGTTTACCAGGTGCACCTGCTTGTTAAACTTGATCAAAAGATGAGCGGTATGTATCGCATCCACCAATGCCGAATGGAGTCGGCCTTCCTGTACGATCCCTGCGGCATCAATGGCATCCTTCAGACTCATTTGCTTGCGATCCGCCAGCATCATGCTGATCGGCGGCTGGATGTCGTTGTAGTTGCGCATCCAGTTAAAATCAAGGCCAAACCGGGCACAATGCTCGATCATCAGACGTTTGTCATCCATGCCCCACGTGCACAGGTAATAGTCCTCATCGTCTCCGATCCACTCGAGGAACGACGCGAATGCGGTGCGGAACGGAATGAATGTCGGCATGTTTTCCTTATCCAAACCGATGAACTTGCGGGTGCGTTCGGTGATTCTTCTTTCGATGGCAGGAAAGGTATAACGCTGAAAGGTATCCACCTCTACTCCATTCTTGCCGGGAACGACCTTGGCGGCTCCAATCTCAATGATCTCCGGTATTTTATCTCGCTGATGCGTCAGAGTCGTTTCCAGGTCAAACACAATGATTTGCATGATCGTTTCACATCCTGAGCGTATTCCTTCTGGTCTCTATTATGACAGGGATAGGCTCCGAAAACAAAACGAATCTACGCAAGAAGCCGGGAACCCGTCCCGACGTAGTGAAGGGGCGTCCTTGATGCTGCCGCTAAGCTAGCAAACCTCCAGCTGCCGATGAATCCATTGCGTTCGCTCCTGATAGGCGGCATTGCAATTTGTGAAGAGATGGTCCGTTTCGTACCAGGCGATTTCCTTTGGTGAGCTTGCAGCATCAAAGTACCTTTCCGCTTGTGCAGTCGATACAAATGGATCATCTTGTACGAACTGGAAAAAAAGAGAGGCAGGAGCAGCATGTTTGATGTAATGAACCGCATCCAAAGATTCTAGCCTCGATAGAAAAGCATCAAACCGTTCACTGGATAATTGCTGGCGAATGAAGGCTGCGAACGGGTGCTCACTCGTTTCATGCCATTCTGACACTCTAGAGAAGCCTGCCATGAGGACATAACCCTTGATACGTTCTTCAACACCGGCCAGCACCCCGCCCCAAGTCGCCCCCAAACTATGTCCAACATACAGAAGACGATTCATGTCGACGTTTTCAAAAGTAGAAAGGAGATCAACCCCTCTTCGAAGATCTACAACGGTTTGAATGTATTTTCGCACATCAACGATCTCCTCTACCAAACGTGCTACTTTTTGTTCTTCGGATCCATCGTTTGAGGGGGATTTCTCATAGAAGGCGCATCAATCAAAAGAGATAACACCCCCCTCGAAGCGAGAGCCTCCGCTTCTGATAAAAACGTCGTCCGATTTCCTTGACCGGGGTGCATAAAAATAACCGCTGGAGAAGGTTGAGATTCTCTATTGGGAACGACCAAAAAAGCAGGTACTTTTCCGTCAAGAGGGCTTGCATAAGAAACATCTCGAATCGTAAAGGCATCCTTCTCGATAGATGAATACTCCTCAAAACCTAATGGCAATGAACGGTCATATTCAAACATGAGGCACCACTCCTTGTCGGCTTTACCCTCGCTTCAAAACAGGCAGCTTGATATGGCTTGGATATGATTCGTTGTGATAAATGCGCTGATGGGCGACAATCGTCTCGGTTTCGGTCGCGAGGTCATTTCCTGTGTTCGGGTTCGGGAACGAGAAATTCTCTGCACCCGACGTGACACTGACGCGGATGCGATGCCCTTTGCGAAACACATTGGCGATCTTGCTCATGCGAATCTCGTAGCGCTCGACCTGTCCGGGGACGAGCAGCTGCGGCTCCTCGAAAGAGTGACGGTAGCGAGCGCAGATGATCCCGTCCGAGAGGCGTATGGAATTGCCCTCTTCATCGACGTCGCACAATCGCACCAGCCAGTCAGTGTCGCGCGCCGAGCTGTCCGCATAAAGAACAGCCGAGATTTCTCCGGCGATGACGACCTCCTCTTCCAACGGCTCGGACGTATAGACGAGGACATCCTTTCGCATCTCTACCTCCCGATAGTTTTCCGGGACGCTGTTTTCGTTTTCCGACAGATCCAATAAATAGGGCGCTGCATCCAGTGGATCGAAATCGTACGTATCTTCCGGCTCGTCTCCCGGCACTGACAAGGCGAGCGTCCCATCCCCGCTGCTCGTATTTGCACGTCCGCCACTGCGAAGATACAGGCTCGTGCTCGTCGCTTCGGCTGGAGGCCAGGTCTGCGAGCTCTTCCACTGGTTTTCCCCTACCATGTAGTACTCGACGCGCGGCTCCTGCTCGACCCCGTTTTCAACACCTTTCAAGTAACGGTCAAACCAGCGCAGCTGCGTGACATCGAGATCGTAGCGGATGGCATTGTTGCCAAACGGAACATGGTGAATCTCCCTCGTCGTATTTGCCTTGTGGTACCACGGACCGAGGATCATCCGCGAGTGTTCCGGAAGATTGCGGGAGATGACTTCCCATGATTCGCTCGTCCCCATCCCATTGTCGTCATACCAACCGGAAACGAGCAGAGAAGGCACTTTCACAAGCTCCGCGTGACGCTTCCAGTCAGACATGGCCCAGAACTCGTCGCCGTCCGGATGCTCCATCCATTTCGTCCAGAAAGGAATTTCCTTGCCCAGCACTTTTTGGGGAATTTCTTTGATCGGGCGAACCTTGATGACTTCGCTCCAGTCATCCCGGAAAAGCGCTGCCACATTGCGTCGTTTTTCCGCCATCATGAAGATCCATGACAGACCACCCAGAATCGTACCGCCTTTGCGTGGAATATCCACATACGGAGTCCCTACTGTCACGTAGCTGAAGATGGCCTTGAGATGGGGATTGCCGCTGGAGGCCGCTGCCCACTGTACGTAGCCGACGTACGAGCCGCCCAGCATCCCCACATTTCCATCCGACCAGTCCTGGCTGGCGATCCAGGTGAGGCTGTCGTCGCCATCGTTTCGCTCATGGACGAGTGGCACCCATTCCCCCTCGGAGTCTTCACGCCCGCGTGTATCCTGCATGACCAGCGCATAGCCGCGAGCCACGAATGGAAGTCGGCGGAAAATGGCATCCATCCGGCCGTAAGGGGTGCGCATGAAAATGGTCGGCACCCGCTGCCCTGCCTCCAGGTCCGCTGGCAGCCAGACCTCCGTCGCCAAGCGGATTCCATCTCTCATCACGACATCGTGCCTTCCCGCACGATGAACACCGTAGCTTGCTTTGGACAAAAGCGGATCCTGCCACAGCTTGAGCGGTGTCACGTCCTCAAAGCCTGTTTTGGCCAGCACGACGCTGTCTCCGCGTCCCGTCAACACAAACGCGATGACCTCGTTCTCGCAGATGATCAAGTCGATAGGCTGAGCAGCATCGCGGATCGCCCAGATCCACGCTCGCTTCTCACCACCCCCGACCATCCCGTCGATGGGCTCGTGACGCTGGTAGTGACCGCCGCTCGGTGGGAATACCACGTCCTGGCTCTCCCAGTCCAGCTGGTTCCATTCCAGAAGCTTTTTGCTCAAATCGAGAACAGGCAGCTCATAGCCTGATCCCTCTTCAGTCAGCAGTGTGAATGGAACGTCGGCAGCCATCCCGCGCTCCCACCCGATGAATTGATCCCAGACTTCGCCATCTATGAAGCGGATTTGTGCGACGAGAATGCCTGATTGATAGTAGCCAAAGGTCGTCCCTTCGTTTTGCGTGTGCGCCATATGCCATTCCTCCTGATTCTCGCTCCTACTTCCACACTTCCTGATAGACTCTGAGGAAGTTACCCCCCAGGATTCCCTCGATTTCTGCGTCCTTGTAGCCGCGCTTCATCAGTTCTCGTGTGATTTCTGGCAGCGACACATGTCCTTTTACCACGTCAAAGGGCATCTCTTTTGCCTTCGCGATCTTGTCCAACGGCAAATATTTGGTCAAGTCATCGCACAGATCGAGCCCGAGTCCGATGTGCCCTGCGCCGACCAGCTTTTTCATGTAGTCGACGTGATCGATGAGCCGCTCCAGCGTCGCATCGGCGCTGCTATTCGCTGTGAACATGCTAAACGCATTCAAGCCAATGAGGCCGTCCTTGAGGGCGATGGCCTTGATCTGATCATCCGTCAGGTTGCGCATCGTCGGTACCAGGCTGCGGCAGTTGGAATGAGAGGCGATCACCGGTTTTTCCGTGACTTCCATCACGTCCCAGAAGCCTTCATCGTTCAAATGGCTGACATCGATCACGATCCCCAGCTTTTCCGCTTCCTCGATCAGGCGCACGCCGAAATCGGTGATGCCCCCTTTTTTCCCTTCCCGCACAGGGGCAAAAAAGCTGCCGTCACCAACAAAGTTGCGCCTGCTCCAGACGAGGCCCATCATACGAACCCCGAGCTCGTAAAATACGCGCAAAAGACTCAAATCGTTGTGGAGGGGCTCAGCGCCTTCCAAAGACAGGATGAAAGAAACTTTCTGCTCCTGTCTTGCCCGGTGCAGATCCTCCAGGCTCTTGGCGATGACGATCTTCTCCGGCGACTCCGCAGCCTCCGCGTATAACGCACTGATCTGATCGAGCGCCTTGCGCAGGCTCATCTCCGGTACGAAGGCATCCTCTACAAACACTGCCGCGACGATGGAATGCACCCCGCCTTCCTGAAACCGCGGCAAGTATTCTGTCTCGATCATTTTCGTCCGTCCATAACCCCGCTGAATTTCCACATCCATCAACAGATCAAAATGTCCATCCAATACATGCGCACTGTCATGAAACTGGCGAGCCTGTTCTCTGGTTACCTCTGCCATGCGGTTCATCTCCCGTTCCTATGATTGTGGGGACTTCTTTTCGAGATAGTTATAGATCGTGAATTTGGATACATCCAGCAAATCAGCGACATGCTGTACGGCGCCTTTGATTAAAAAGAGACCCATTTCATCCAGCAGGTGGATAAATTGAATCTTTTCCTCCTTTTGCAAGAGAGCGATCGGTTTGCCTGTCCGCTTCAGGCAGTCTTCGATGATCTGCTCCATGAGAATGCCCACGGTCGGAGCAAAGTTCTCTTCGGTTTTCTGCGCCCCGCGCTTGTCCTCTACGGCCATCATCGAGCCGAGCATCGCTTGAGCCTTAGCGAGATGCGTGATATCCAGATTGATGCACAGGCTCCCGATGATGGCTCCTTGCTCATCCTTGATGAAAATCGAGCTCGATTTGATCTGCTTTCCTTTGATGGTGTCATTTCGGTAGTTGAGGTCAAAATCCTCATCGCTGTCCTTGGCGCTTCGCAGCGACTGCAATGCCAGATTCGTGATAGGCGAACCGACCTGTCTCCCGCTGATGTGTCCGTTGTGAATGGCGATGATCGTCGAAGAGAAATCGCCTGTCAGATCATGCAGAACGACTTCGCAATGCTCCCCGAACGTCCGCGCCAATCCTTCTACGACCGGAATGTAGCTCGCGATAATCGGATGTGTTTTTCTCATAGCTGCCTCGCTTTTCCTAGATTCCAAGTCCATTATGCTGGACTTACCTCCACAATCATTTCAATTTCAATCGGGTTGTTGAAGGGTAATACGGATGTCCCCGCTGCCGCCCGTGCATGCTTTCCCGCTTCTCCAAAAATCTCGATGAGAAAATCGGAAGCTCCGTTGATCACACGGGGCTGTTCATAGAAATCATGCGCACTGCTGACCAAAGCGAACAGCTTGACGATTCTCGTGATTCGATCCAGATCGCCAATCTCGCTTTTCAGAATGGCCAGCAGATTGAGTACAGTCACTTTTGCCGCCTCGTAACCTTGCTCGATGGTCACATCCGTACCCAATCTGCCCAGATACATCGGGCTTCCATTTACGTAACAGCCTGCCCCTGACGTGTAGATGACGCTGCCGGTCTGCACACAAGATACGTAATTGGCCATCGTTGGCGGGACGGGCGGCAATTCATAGCCTAACTCCTTCAAGCGGCGTTCCACTTTCGACATCTCTGTTCACCTCGTCGCCTTTCTCGTTTTCACTTTAACCATACTATTCCGAAGATTTTGCTTCAACAATTTTTTGTACTCTATAAAATTTTTTGTAAAAATAAAAAAGCCGTACAAGAATACGTGTATCCGCACTCTTTACAGCTTGGTCTGAAAGTGAATGTCGATCCGCGTCCCAACACCCACCACCGACTGCACGGCAATCTTGCCGCCCATTTCTTCCATCAGTTGTTTACAGACGGACAGCCCCATCCCCGTTCCCTTTTCTTTTGTCGTGTAAAACGGCTCAAACAAGTGCTTGATGCGTGCCTCCGGTATGCCGCAGCCGTTATCCTCGACGCGGACCTGAACCCCATTTTCCTCTGGTGCCAATCGCACGCTCACTTGGACCTCGCCATTTGACTCCACAGCATCTACCGCGTTTTTGATCAGATTCAAGCCGATCTGCTCCACGTACGATGGGATGGCCCAGATGCGGTACTCCTCTCTGTCGTACTGAAAGCTGAGCTGCACATCCTTTTCAACCACGTAGTGACTCGCCAGCTTGTGCACGCGCTCGAGCAGCGTTCGCAGCTCCACTTGCTTGTTTGTCATCTCGACACTCTCATTCTTGCGGGCCAGGATCAAAAAGCTGGTCACGAGCTGCTCCAGCGTCTGGACCTCATGCTGACAAATCTGGATGTACTGGCGAAATTGTTCGACGTTCAAACGGGAGCTCTCCTGGCTCTCGCTGAGATTCGTGTCCATGAGCTGCAGAAATCCGCCTATGGCCGTGAGAGGATTGCGAATCTCATGCGCCATCCCCGCCGCCATTTGTCCGATGACCCCAATTTTTTGCTGATGCAACAGGCTGATCTGCTGGTCTTTGTACGTCAGATAGCCGCGCATCGTATGGTGGTAGCGCAAACTGAGAATCTCGTGCAGTCTTATGAGCAGTTCTTCTTTTTTCTCGGAATGGGGACACGTATCCCTGACTGCCTGGAAGACTTGCAGACGCAAATGATAGAGCACCTCCAGCAATACTTCCTTGGGGATCTCTGCCTGAGCCCACCTCTCCCCCCATTTGAACGCCTCAATCGCCAACGCTTCCTTGTAGACAGCGAACTCACCCGGACTCGTGAACATCTGTTGAAATGTCTCCAGTAAGAGACCATGTATACCGATTCGCTGCTGCTTCTGATACTGCCGGTAATAGCGCGAAATAGGCTCTCCCATCGCTGCCATCGCTTCCATGTGCAAGTCTACGGTTGCTTCCAGCCCGGCCAGCAGATTTTCCAGGCAATTCGTTGTCGCCGCCTCTCGCGTCATCTCTTACCTCCCCACCAGCTTTTCGCCCATTTGTAAAATAAAAGAACAATTCGCTAGAAAACGAATTGTCCCTTCTTCCTTTTTTGGATCTGTCTGGAAATTATTCGACGGCTGCCTGTGCTTTGACCTTTTGCAGCTGTCTCAATGCGTAGCTCATCCTCTCGACCTCTCCTGAAGCAGATCGGAAAAAGTCGATCCACACGATCGAGTTTCCTCGCTTGAAAACGAAGCTGTCTTTTTCCACAGGAGTGAGCGGATAGGAGAGTCCATCTACCTCCACAAACAGCTGCCCCTCCTTCTGGGAGATGGTCGCATTCAGCCATTCCTGCGACTCAAAACGTCCGATGTAGTCGGCTTGCTGATCTTCTGTCAGTGAAATGCTCTCGATCGGGTATAGGGGGGCAGTGGCTTCGCGGGAAGCGATCGAATGGAGCAATCCGATCATAAGCTCTCTCACTGGCACGCCATCGAGATTGGCCAGAACAACGCCTGTCAGACCGGTATCCGGCAGGGCAAAGATGTGTGAGCTGATCCCCTTTAGCGATCCTCCGTGCTCGATGAGGAGTCCATCGGGAAAAGCCGGGGAGATCATGAGTCCATAACCGTAGGAGCGATAGCCGTCACATCTCGCGTAGGTTCCCTTCATAAGCTGAATGCTCTCGGGTGACAAAATCTGTGCCCCCTGCGTTGGGACATTGGTGCAGAAGACCCCCAGATAGGTCAATAGGTCACGGACGGTCGATTTGAGAAAGCCCGCTGCTCGCATAGCCGGAGCGTCATGCCACATAGGGGCCGCAATCACCTGGTCGACGCCCTCCATCTTTTTGTTCGTGTACAAGATGGTCACATCATCTTGCTCGTCCAGATCCTGCACGTCAAACACAGTGCGATTCATTCCCAGCGGCTGCAAGATATGCTCGGTGACGTAGCTTTCATAGGATTGGCCGCTCACCCGCTCGATGATGGCACCGAGCAAGCCGTACGCATCGTTGTTGTAGCTGAACACCTCTCCCGGGTCCCCCAGCGCCCCCCCGTCAAATCCGGAGATGGCTGCCAGCACGTCTTCGTACGTATCGAGATAAGGAAGCTTCTGCAATTCCAGCTCTGACTCCGTTCCCTGGATGGCTGGATCTCGCTCCAAGCTGCGCTTCATGGCACCGTCCAGAAATGGCAAGGGCGGCATCCCCGGCGTATGCGTCATGAAATGATGAATCGTCATCTTTTGTCTCCAGGCCTCTTCCCCGATCGTAAGCTCCGGCAGGTAAGCCACGACAGGATCATGGACAGACAGCCTGCCTGCCTCTTGCAGCTGCATAATTGCGACGCACGTAAACGATTTGGTCACAGATGCGATGCCAAAAACCGTATCCATGGAAAGCGGAAGCTCCTGCTCGCGATCCCGATGCCCAAAGGTTCCTTGATACAGCCATTCTCCCTCACGCATCACGCCGATTGCGGCCCCAGGAGCTTTTGCGTTCGCAAGCAAGGTCGTTGCAAATGCCTCAAATGCCGGTATCCACTGGCTCACTTGTCTTCGCTCCCCATCGCCACGTCATACACAGCTCTCGCCACGCGTGCAATCGTCAGCTCCGCCGCCTGCTTGTCCTTGATGCCGCGAGACAGCACCGCGATCGCGATGGCCCCTTTGTCTTCTGGCAAATAGATGATGCCCGCGTCGTTGACCACTTCGTTTACCGTCCCCGTCTTGTGCGCCACTTTGGTTCCTGGAGGGAGCAAATACGGCAGACGGGTGTTGTAATGCTGACGACGCAAAATGTCGATCATCAGCTCGCAGGAGGCGGGAGTGAGGATCTCCTTGTTTGCGATCATGACCAGCAAACGATTCAGGTCAGACGGAGTCGCTACGTTGTTCTCCAGCGAACCCTGGGAGACATCCAGCAAGATTTCGTAATCCTCTGTCTCTTCCCGGCGCTCGTATTCAGCGAAGCCGGCAGGAGATGGCGCAGGCTCTTCCATGCCGACGCAATGATTGAGCAGCTGCCAACAGGTATGCCGCAGATGGATCTGGGCAAGACCGAGCTCGTGCATATGGGCGTTTACATTTTCCAGCCCAACCAGGTTCAAAATGAGATCCGTCGCGTAGTTGTCGCTGACGATTGTCATCAGCGTGGCCAAGTCCTTTACCGTCAATGCTGCGCCCGCATCCAGCTCCTGCAAAATACCCGATCCGGGAACACGCTCGTCCCATACGAGCGGCACGCGCTGATCGAGCCTGAGCTTGCCTTCCTCCACATCGCGCATCAGCGTAACCAAAATCGGGATCTTGAATGCACTCGCGAGCTGGAACGGTTGGTCATCGAGGTTGCCCGCTGCTTCTCCCGTCTCCAAATGAGTGACCGCCACCCCGAACACTCCCGGTGCATCGATCAATACCTCATCAATCACTTGCTGCCATGTACGCATGATCATCCCTCCAACATCTTTTCCCTATTGCTCCATATAGCCCCATTTGAAATCGATATAACCCAATGGGTCTACGGTGATGCCTTTCAGCTTGTCGCTTTGCACCCAGGAGTTGACGCTGCTGTAAATACCCGTGACAGGCATTTCATTCATCAGAATCGTCTCCGCTTCCATCAAGTGCTGATTGCGCTTGCTCTCATCCGGTTCTGCGTACGCTTTTTGGACCAGATCTACGTACTTCTCGCTATGCCAGAGAGTGGAGTTGTTGGAGCTGTTCTTTTCCATCAGCAGCTCCAGGAAGTTGACAGAGTCGTTGTAGTCACCCGTCCAGCCGGATCGGGAAATCATGTAGTTTCCATGCTCCTGATCGTCAAACATGACTTTGAGTTCCTTGTTCGTCAGCTTCACATCTACGCCAAGCACTGTCTTCCACTGCGCTTGCAGGGCTTCCGCAATCTTTTTGTTCAGGTCCGAAGTGTTGTACAGGTACGTAATTTCAGGCAGCTGGGAAATTCCCAGTTCCTTCATGCCTTCTGCCAATAACTGTTTCGCCGTCTCCGTGTCATTATCCTTGAAGTAGCCATCCGCTTTTAGCGAGGCTGACAGCGGGACGAAGCCCATCAGCGGAGTCTGACCTGCTTGTCCGATGTTGTCCGCGATGTCCTTGCGATTAATCGCGTAGGAAAACGCCTTGCGGATCTTTTCGTTCGTGAATGGCGGTTTCTCCGTCTGGAACAACAGGTAGTAATTCGTCGCGCGAGCCATCGTTTCCAGCTTGCCTTCGTCACGCAGCGGCCCAATGGCGTCAGCCGGCAGCGCACTGATCGGACCGCCCGCCCAATCCAGATCGCCATTGTTGAACATCTCGAGCTCCGTGTTGGTATCCTCGATCATGGAGAAGTCGATCTTATCGAGCTTCACGACTTCTTTGTCCCAGTATTGGTCATTTTTCACGAGCTCGATTTTGTTTTTATGCTCCCAGTTTGCGAGCTTGAAAGGGCCGTTGGTGACAATGCTCTGTACCTTTTTCGCCCAGTCTTTGTTTCCTTCGACGACCTTTTGATTGACCGGATAGTAGAAGGTCGCCAACGTAAGGAAGTACGGAGTCGGATTCTCCAACGTGACCTCCAGCGTCTTGTCATCCATGACCTTGATCCCTACATCCTGCGCTTTGGCCTTCCCCTGGTAATACGCACGGGCATTTTTGATCGGGTAGTATTTATAGGCGGAGCCGCTTGCCGTCTTCGGATCGAGCACGCGCATCCAGGCAAAAGCAAAATCGTTTGCCGTCACAGGATCGCCATTGCTCCATTTCGTATCGCGCAGGGTAAACGTATAGACCTTTTTGTCATCGGAGATTTTGATATCGGACGCAACGGATTGTACCGGCTTGCCATCCTTGTCCAGGCGCACCAAGGAATCGTAGAGCGAACGGATAAAGGCACCCGAGATCACGTCATTGGACATGCCGGAATCCAGCGTCTCAGGCTCCGCCGCATTGATGCGCAAAATTTGCGGAGCAGTCTGCTTTTGTTCCGCCTGTGGAGAACTCGATGGGGATGATGGGGACGGGCTTGCGCTGTTGTTGCTGCACCCTGCAAACAGTCCTGTCAGCAGAACGAGCACGCTCATGATGGCAACTGATCGTTTCATGATTTCCCTCCTAAATTGCTTTCAATAGCCGATGCGCAACATATTCAGCAAATTCCATGCCACCTGAAATTTACAGTTATTCCGAATCCCCCTTATTCATCCGTGAATACCATTTCCTCCATCCCGCATGACTTGTATTTTCTTCGCGTCCATTCGACAGAAAAGAGGGGTATTCGCGAGTGAATATGGTTATTCACCGGCGAATACCCCTCTTTTTCATGTTCCTGCTAGCTAATGACTGGCTCATACAGGTCGATTGCGTCACAGGAGCGTCTGCAAAAGACGATAGGCACTTGTTTTTGCTTGGCGAGCTTCTTGATATTTTTGCAGAGATTGTGATTGACAAAGTTGATAAATACAAGAATCAGCTCCGTGTCTGACGGGATCATTGCTTTGACATCCGATTTTTTTCTGCCCGATACGTGATAGACGTGACGAAAGCCTTTCTCCTGCAGCCTGTTTTCGATTGCCCCCACTCGATCTCCACCAATTACCAGAACGCCTGCCATTCTTGATCCTCCTCTCTTTTCATTGCCCTCTCTCTTTTACTTGCTCGCGCGCACAGAAACGTTTTTGCTCTCTGCTTTTTCAGGAGGCAGCCGATACTTCTCTGTCCGCTCAATCTGAACCACCTGAGAATCGTGAACCACGATGTGTATGGAGCCGTACTCCAAATCTTCCAGCGCCCTCGCGATCCGCTCCCTCACCTGATCATCCAGCGCTTCCCGCTTTTTTGCCATCTGGTTCCCTCCTCTTATTCAAGAGATTCTAATTTATATTATTCCTACCTCTTTACTTTGTTTTATGCTCTAAATAATACCTCCACTCGCCCATTTTGTCAATGAAATCCAGTTGGCTTGTGGAGGGGAATTGCACACAGCTATGAGGTTAGGGACAGTCTAGGCTTGCTGCAGCCTTCCTCCGCGCCTTCCATCGACCATGACCTGTAAACAGCAAAAAGCTGCTGTTCCCACACGGAGCAGCAGCTTTTTATTCGGAACGGACTTTCGTTTGCCTTACTTGGAATAACCGGAAAGCGCATGGGCGGCCTCACGCACTGCCGGGATGATTTGCGTTTCGATCGTGCTCTCGTTGATCATGCTCGTCGGGGAAGCGATATTGACGGCTGCCATAATGACTCCATCCCGGTCGAAAATCGGGAATGCCACGGAATAAATGCCAATCTCGAATTCCTCGTTGCTGACGGCATAGCCGTTGCGGCGGATCTCATCCAGCTGCGCATTCAAATCCTCGATCATCGTTTTCGTCTGTGTGGTAAACGATTGCAATTGGATCGTCTCCAGCATCGCCGCACGCTTTTCGGGGGACAAGAAAGCAAGGAGCACCTTCCCCATCGAGGTCGCATGGGCTGGCAAGCGAGAGCCGATCATGACATTCAGCGTAGAAAAGCTGGTAGAGGTAGCAGCCCGCGCTATGTAGACGACCTCGGTCCCATCCAATATCCCGATGTGAGCGGAAGCCCCTGTCTGATCCCGCAGTTTTTCCAAATACGGTCTTGCCAGTTCCGGAAGATGCATGGTGTTCAAAAAAGCAAACCCCAACTCCATGACCTTGGGTGTCAGCTGATAGCGCTTGGTCGTCTCATCCTGAAAAAGGTAGCCCAGATGCTGAAGCGTATAGAGAAATCTGAATGGAACGGTTCGGCTTACCCCCATTTTGGCGGCGATTTCAGCCAAACTCAGCGTGGAATGAGAAGCGTCGAACATTTTTAAAATTTCCAATCCCCGGATCAGGGAATTAGAAAGATACCGATCTTTCTCCGTTTTCGGCATGAGCGCTTGTTACTCCTTTCAATGAGGGACATGCAATTGGTACCTTCTCACCTATTGTAGTCGTCACACGTCAACGTAACAAGAGCGAACCGTGGAAAGCATCCAGTCAACCAATCGAAATGCGCTCGGTTTGCTTCTTCAGCGTAGAGAGCACACTCAATGCCGCCAGATAGCTTGTCTTTGGATTATCCGGCATCGGGTCGTTCTCCAGCTGGATGCTCATCTTGCCAAAAGAACCGACCGCTTCGATCGTATGAATGTTTTTCGTCACTTCCGGGTCGGCTACGATCTTTACTCGCGTGTTGTCACAGCCCAGTCCAGCGAGCGACAGCACGATGGCTACATTGATGTTTTTCGGGAAGCGGCTGATGGCTTCGGTCGCCGTTCCGTCAAAGACGACTTCCCTCGCCTCCACCTGGCGTCCGAGCAAGGATGTTGCCGGCTTGCGCGTCGTCAGCGACACCTCGTCCAGCTGCCCCAGCGCCATAGCCGAGTGAATCACGTCCAAGCCTCCGATCGCACCGGATGGCAGGTGGATGTGTGTGCCCAGCTGGCGGCAGATTTCATTCAGACGATCATAGAGCTTTTGGTCGACCAATGCGCCCACACTGATGATAACCAGGTCTTTGCGCTTGGAAATGACGAGCTCGGCATAGTCGCGTACCGCTTCCACAGTGGCCGCTTCTACGACGAGATCGATGCCGGAAGAAAGAAACGCCTCCACATCCGTGAATGCCCGTGTCCCATAATCCCGTTCCCACGCCGCTGCGACATCCGCTTTGCGAAGCAGGACGGAATCTACCGTGCAGCCTGGCAAGCGATGTTCCACATTGATGCTCTTGATCAGAAAGGTCGCGACAGTTCCCCCGCCGATGATACCGATCTTCATTTCGCTTCCTCCTTGCCATATGTCGTAAGGAAAGAAAGAACGAGGCGGTTAAACTCCTCCGGTTGTTCGAGATAGCACATATGACCTGCGCGCGGGATGAGCTGTAGGGAAGAGCCCGCGATTCCTTGTTCCACGATGCGGGATTCGGCTACAGGAGTGACCTTGTCATCTTCTCCGCAGATGAGCATCGTCGGCATTTGAATAGAAGCGAGCTTTTCAGTTTGATCGGCGTGATAGAGCGAATATGCCACAGAGCGATAGCCGGGTGGCCGTACCATCGACATGATGCGTTTCGCCTCGGCGATCAGTTCGGGTGCTGCGTACGGAGAGAACATGTCCGGTGTGCGCAGCTCAGCCAGCTCTTGCGGCGGCAGATTCTCTACGTTGTGCAGGCGGTTCTTGAGCTTGCGTTCATTCGTTTCCGGGTTTGTCCGTCCTCCGCGAGTGCTTGCTGCCAAGATCAGCGCTTCCACGTAATCCGGGTACTTCGAACAGAACTCCATGGCCGTCGTGCTCCCCATCGAATGCCCGAGCAGGAAAACTTTCTCGAACCCGAGTGAGTCAATGAAGCCTTTGAGGATATCAGCCAGCTCTCCAAACGTGCGAAACTCCGGATCAGGATCCGAGCTGTCCCCATAGCCGGGCGCATCCCACGCGATGACCTGAAAGTGCTCTTTGAGGCCAGCGAGCTGGCGGGACCATGACTGCGAATTGTTGCCTAACCCGTGTAACAAAATGAGCGGAGCACCCTCTCCTGCCGTCCGGTAATGAACCTGGAGGTTTCCTACTTGTGCGTATGGCATGATCATTCACCTCGAATCTGTTGTTTCCGTGCCAGAAAAGAAAAGACCCGGCTGCGATATGTGCCGGTCCTTTCGCTGTATAGGAGGGAGCCTGTGGTGGCAGGCTCTCCCAGACATTCCTTCTTATTTTTGCTGTTCTGCTGCTGCAGCCGCTGCTTTCGCTTTCGCGCGCTCTACGCGGATCGCTTCCAGATCGCTGCCTTCTGGGTACGTAGGGATTTGTGGTTTTGGAGCGCCCAGCATGACAGCCATGATCGCTTCTTCATCACCCACGTTGCGAACACCGCGGTAGTAGCCTGGAGGAGACCAGATGCAATCGCGCTCGCCGAGTGGGATTTCATGTACCGTATCGCCCAGTTGTACCAAAGCAACGATTTTCCCTTTGATGACGAAGAATACTTCTTCTACGTCGCTATGCAGGTGAAGAGGACCTTCTGCACCGACTGGCAGGTACATGTTGCTCAGGGTGAAGTTGCCTGCTTGGATGACGTTGCTGTCCGTTGTAGCTACGCCGCCAGTACCCACATAACGGCATTGTGCACGACGGTATTTTGGATCTACTTCCTCTTGGAAAGAGAGTGCATTGTAGTCAAGCTTTCTTGTTTCCAGGCGGGCTACAAACTTTTGCTCAAACTCTTCAATCGTGATGTTTTGTTCACTCATGGGTAATGCCTCCTTAATATGTTTTATATAAAAAACGTTGTTTTGTATTTAAAATGATTATACGACCCTTTTCTTCAAAAGTCAATATTCGAAGTTGTGAGATAATTCCTGTAACTACTGCCAAAAAACGTATTTCCGCTGAATGAACTGCAGCAGAAGATTGAGCAAATACCCGACCAGTGTAATCAGGAGAACGCCAGCCAGTACTTTTTCCTGCATCAACGAGGCAGACATGTAGCTGAGCAGATAGCCCATGCCGACAGTGGAGCCGATCATTTCCGTCAGCACAGCGATGATAAACGCCAGCGGCAGGGCAATTTTCAGCCCCGTAAAGATAGAAGGCATCGTCGCCGGTAGGAGGATGCGCCAAAAGATCTGGCTGCTGCTCGCTCCCATGTTTTGTCCGGCCCACAGATAGAGCTTGCCGACACGGGTCGCGCCATAATAGGTGTTGAGCACGATCGGAAACAGGCACTCGATAAAGATCAAGGTGATTTTCGAAGCTGAGCCCAGTCCCAGAATGAATACGAGAATCGGGTACAGTGCCACGCGCGGGATCGGATAGCCGAGGGAAAACATCGGCTGCATCACATCATTGAGCATAGCCGAGCGGCTCATCAAAAGCCCGAGAGGCACTCCGACAAGGATCGCCAGGCCAAATCCGGCAAAGACCCTGAAAAGTGTCGTCGGCAGGTTTTCCATGAGCATCCCGGACGAAATCAGATCGAATGCGACCACGACCACCTTAGTCAGCGACGGGAAGAGACGCTCCGGCATGATATGCATGAATGCGATCACTTCCCAGGCCAAGACGATCCAGATGAGCGATTGGTATTGGATGAGGACATTCCATCCTTTTTTCATGTATGTCTACCCCCTGTTCTCCGACCACCAGAGCAAGCGCGCGCGGACAGCCAGTAAAATTCGATCAAACAAAAAGCCGAGCACAGCAATGATGAAAATGGAGACGAACATCAGGTCCGTGCGACCCGCCATGTCTGCGGTCAAGATCATGAAGCCCAGCCCCAAACCGTTGGAGGAGCCAATCATTTCCGAGGAAAACATCATGACAAACGTCAAACCGAGCGAGACGCGCAATCCGTCAAAAATCTTCGGCAAGGAAGCAGGCAAAATGATCTTCCACAAGATTTGTATGCGGCTCGCACCCATGTTTTGCGCCGCCCAGACGTAAACTTGCTTAACTCCATGCACGCCGTCCTGCGTCGCGATGAAACAAGGGAAAAAGGCCGTCAAAAAGATCAGCAGCACGCGCGTCGTGTCTGAGATGCCAAACCACACCATTAAAATAGGAAGCAAGGCAATTTTCGGTACAGGGTTGAGCACATCCACAATCGGGCTAAAGAAGGTTCCAATCGGCTTGAAATAGCCCGCCGCGATCCCGAGCACGATCCCGATGAGTGCCACCAGCAAAAATCCGATGATGGAACGATACAGGCTGGCCGCTGCATTGGTGAACAAATCGCCGCTCACGATCATGGCCCACAGCTCCTTCCCGATTACCACCGGACTGGAAAGGTACTCCGGGATCCACTGCAGCGAGGCAAGAGCTTGCCAGACGACAAGCAATGCGACCACTTCGATCAAGGCGATTTTGTGCAAGCGTTTATCCATCAGAAATCATCCTCTCCGCCCTTGCTGTGTTCTTGATGGAGCAGGTCCCAAATATGATTGCGAATGTCCAGGAATTCCTGTGTCTTGTGCACGTCGAGCTGACGGGGGCGCGCGAAGTCAATCTCGATGATCTCCTTGATGACTGCAGGGCGACCGCTGAAGACGACCACGATATCGCTCAAAAAGACGGCTTCGTCGATGTCGTGCGTGACGAACATGACGCTCTTGTTTGACTCCTGCCAGATGCGCTGCAGCTCTACCTGCATCTTTTCCCGCGTCTGTGCGTCGAGTGCCCCAAATGGCTCATCCATCAGCAGAACGTCCGGATTGAAAGCGAGGACACGAGCGAGGGAAATGCGCTGCTTCATCCCGCCGGACAGCTCGGATGGAAGGTTGTTCCGGAAGTCCCACAGGTGAACGAGCTTCAAATAATGCTCCACGATCTCGTCGCGCTTTGCCTTCTCCACTCCCTGCACCTCGAGCCCCCAGGCGACGTTGTCGTACACGTTTTTCCATGGGAACAAAGCAGACTCCTGAAACATCATGCCGCGGTCCGGCCCCGGCTTGTCGACTTCCTTTCCCCGAATGCGCACCGTTCCCGTCGATTTGGGAATGAAGCCTCCTACGATGTGCAAAAAGGTGCTTTTGCCGCAGCCGCTGGGACCCACGATGCTGACGAATTTGCCTTCCGGGATCTGCAGGCTGATTTCCTGGATCGCGGTGACCTCTTCTTTTCCTCGCGTATAGACTTTGCGCAACTTCTCGATATCGATAGCGGGTGTCTTGGTTTGCATGCCGATCTTCTCCTTCGCTGTTTTTTGGGGCTACATAACATCGGCGGCCCCTATGCTGGGAAATAGGGACCGCCGTTCATAAAAGCGTTTATTGCGGCAAGTAGGACATATCGATGATCGTGCTCAGGTCAACCGGCTTGTCCAGCCATTTTTCTTGCAACAAAATGTCTTGCACACTCTTCCAGCCTTCTTGATCCACTTTACCGTCAGTAGAGCGGTTGTTATCGGTCAGATTGATGTAGATGTCTGGATCTGCTTTCACTTTTTGTTTTTCGATCAACAATTTACGAGCTTCTGGACCATTCTCGTTGTAGTACTTCAGCGCAGCCACGTAATCGCTCAGGAAGTCTTTTACTGCTTGTTCGTTGTTTTTCAGGAACTCGGGGTTCGCCATCATGGACAAGAAGTCCTCATCTACCTGAACGCCTGTCTTTGCGTTGAACACTTCCTTGAATTCTCCGCCCTTCAGCGCTGTCGCCCCAAACGGCTGCGGGAATACGCCGATGTCGATTTTCTTGGACTTCACTGCTTCCGTCATCGAAGGGATCGGAATCACGGCGTATTTCACATCTTTGTCCGGATCCAGTCCGGCGGAGCGAACGGCAGCTCGCGCCCACATGTCTGTCGGAGATTTGAAGTCAGGAATTCCGATGACTTTTCCTTTGACATCAGCCAAGCTGTTGATGCCGGAATCGTTTAGCGCCATGAACATGGTGTTGAAGCCTTTTCCTGGCGTTTCTTTAATGACAGAGGCGATCACTTTGAGCGGGATACCTTGGGAAGCCGCGACCAAAGTGGCACCTTGACCGATGGATGCAATGTCAATCTGGTTTGCCTGATAAGCATTCAGACGGTCAGCATTGGCACGGAACTGCGTAATGTTGAGTGTGTAGCTCTTTCCCTGATGCGGGGTCAAGGAAGGATTTACCTGCATCAGCCAAAACGGCTCCTCGGATGAAAAGCCGCCGCCTAATCGGATCTCTACCGGCTGGCTTCCTCCACCCGCTGCTTGTCCGCCAGACGCAGGCTGAGAGGATGGCTGGGCGGATTGCCCCGATCCACAGGCTGTCAACCCGACTGCCAGACCCACTATCATTGCGATTTTTCCCATGCTTTTTCTCATAAGTGACCCCCCGGAAATAATCTTGTGTGTTTTGTATTAGAAACAGAGTTTTGCTATATAAATATTATGCTAGGGTTATATAGTTGTCAATATTGAAAACCTTAAAAAAAGTCAAAATATTATTTGCTTATAAACAATGAGCTATGGGTATGAAAAAAAGACCCCCCATAAGAGCCATATCGACTCTTACAGAGGGTTTCCTCCCTTTTTATACCAGTATCCGATTGAAGAATTTCAGCGTTTTCTGCCATGCATCACGAGAAGCACCGACATGGTAGGCACCGCGTGTATCATTGAAGAAAGCGTGGTGCGCCCCCTCATAGACTTCAAACGTGAATGCCTTGCCTGCCTCTTTCATGTCCTCGATGAATTCTGGCAAATGGGCATTGATCTTGCTATCCAGCTCACCGAAAAATCCGAGAACAGGGCATTGAATGGTGGCAATCTGCTCTTTGCTCAGCAGATGTCCGTAGTAGACCACAGACCCGGCCAGTCGAGGTTCTGTGGAAGCCATGAGCAGAGAGAGCGCTCCACCTATGCAATAGCCTGTGGATGCTACCTTTTGCCCTTTGGACAGCTCGTACTCCCCGAGGAAGGCCACAGCTGCCTGCAGCTTTTCCAAAAGCTGCGGCAAACGCTTCAGGTTGGCAAATACATCCGCATACGTCGCGTGGAGCTCCTCACGTGCTTTTTCAGGCTGTTGCTCCAGAGCAGCCTCACGTGCCACGGCATCATGCCATGCAGGCGGCGGCAGCGTCTCGAGGAAAGCTTTGACCTGCTCGATACGCTCCTCTGTCATGCTCTGTGGCCTTTTTCCCTCTACCGCGTACAGATCGGGTGCAACAGCCAAAAAGCCGGCCTTGGCAAAGCGATCCGTCAGATCGAGAATATGGGCATCCGTACCCCAAATCTCCTGGATCACGAGGACGACAGGCAGTGGCGTCTTTGCCCGCTCCATGCGGGACGTGTACATGCGATGCAGGGCGCCATTCTGTTCAAAATGAACCCATTCTGTTTTCAGCGACATCTTTTATCCCATCCTTTTGGATTCCCGGTAACCGTAGAATGCGGACAGCTTCTCCGCTGATTCGCAAATCAACGGCAGTACGTGCTTTTCCACACGCTCGATCGGCATGATCGATTCATGGGCTGCGACACTCACGGCTGCGACAGCTTTTCCCGTCTCATCAAAAATCGGGGCAGACACAGAGCGGATTCCCACCTCAAACTCCCCGCTGCTGACGGAATACCCCTGTGTGCGTACCACTTCCAGCTCCTTGAGGATCGCAGTCATCATCGTCTTCGTATCCTTGGTGTAGGATTGCAGATCAGATAGCAGCAAGAGCTCTTCCCACGTTTCCCTCGGCTGGAAGGCCAGCAGGATCTTCCCTACTGCCGTCGCATGTGCGGGCAGGCGTGAGCCAATCGAAACACTGACTGTCGATGGCCCTCGCGCCTGTTGAACCGCCACAAAAACGACCGCAGTGTCATCCAAGATGCCGATGTGAGCAGAACCGCCAGTCTCATCCCGCAGCTTTTCCAGGAACGGTCTCGCAACCTCGGTGATTTGCAGCGTGTTCAGGTAGGCAAAGCCAAGCTCCAGCACTTTTGGGGTCAATTCGTACCGTTTCGTTTCTTCATTCTGCTTCAAGTAGCCGAGTGATTGCAGTGTAAACAATAACCGGAACGGCGCCGTCCGGCTAATCCCCAACTGGTTGGCGATTTCCACCAGAGAAAGCGTTGGTTGCTCTGCCCTAAATAGCCGCAAGATTTCCAATCCCCTCATAAGGGAGCTGGAACTGTATCGATCTTTTTCAAGTTTTGCCAACGTCGTGTCTCTCTCCTTTCTGGAACCTGAGGCATCCGTCCCACCTTTCATTTACACCCGTTATCCTTCGAATTTCTCCAGAAGCTCGATAATCACATGATAATCAGAAGTCGTATCCATGTAGGCGTATCTGCCCTTCCCGTTCCAGAAGTTCCCTGTCTGAATCACAGGATAACCTTTCTCCTCCATGAGCGCGATTTTCTCGTCCATGTTTTTCACCAGGAAGGAGATGTGGTGGACGCCTTCGCCTTTCGTCTCAAGATGTTCCTTCCACGTGCTGGGTGAATCGCCTGGCTCGATCAGCTCGATCTCGATCAGCGGCGTTTTGATGAAAAGGAAGCGTGCTTTTGCTTCGGTCTCCTCTCCCCGGAAGACCACCTGCGTCACTTCGCTCGGACCTTCTTTCAGCACGTTCGGCTTTTCCACTCCCAAGAGAGAGCAGTAAGCATCAGCCGCTGCATCCAGGTCTTTGACCACGACCGCGATCTGCGTCAGCGTGTCTGTTCCGAGAAGGGGCTGCGGATCATCTGCCCCTCTTGGTTTCACCGGAGGAATCGGCTGGGGCTCGTCGCGCTCCAGCAGCTCGACCATCGTCTTGCAAGCCGGAACAGTATCCACATAAGCGTAGCGACCTTTGCTAGCCGTAAATTCACCGGTTTGAATGACGGGGTACCCGTTTTCTCCGAGCAGCGCCACCTGTTTTTTCATGTCATCCGTATTGAAAGCCACGTGGTGGATGCCTTCCCGCTCATTCAGGAAGTCTCTCATCGTGCTCGGCTCCTGGTCCGGCTCGATCAATTCAATCTGTACGGAAGGCGTATTGATGAAGATCAGCTTGTTGCGCGCATCAGTCGGCACGCCGTTGTAGACGATCTGGGAAACCTCGCGCGTCCCCGTCAAAAACCAATTCGGCTTTTCCACGCCGAGCAGGGTAGCGAACGCCCCCGCTGCTTTTTCGATGTCACCCACAACAAAACAAATCTGGTTCAGTTCACTGGTTCCGAGTAAGGCTTCTCTCATATCTGTATCCTCCTATCCGAGTCCGCGCACGACCAGCCCACCGTCGCTGGCAAGCACCTCGCCGGTGATCGCACGGGCTTTGTCTGAAGCTAGCAAGACATATGCGCCCACATGATCTTCTGCTTCCATGGCAATTTGAAGCGGGTTGCGTCTCTTGATGCTCTTCGCCTTCGTCTCGTTGTCCACGATATTGACAAACGGACGCAGGGGCGGGATGACGGACAGCGCCGTCAATGTACCGCCGGGAGCCACGGCATTCACCCGGATATCCGGAGCCAATTCGAAAGCGAGCTGACGCAAAAGGCCGATCTGAGCATGCTTGCTCGCCGTGTACCATACGCCTCCGCCATCAGGATAGAAGCCTGCGCCCGACACGGTGAAGATCATGTTCCCCCGCGTCTGCTTCAGTGCATCTACCGCCGCTTTTGCAGCGAAAAAGCTCCCTTTCACATTGATGGAAAACAGCATGTCGTAGGCTTCCGACATCGCTTCCGGCGTGACATCGACGAATTTGGCGAATGCATCGAACACACCTGCGTTGGACACGAGAATATCCAACTTGCCAAATGCCTCCACAGCACATTGCACGGCTCGCTGATGATCTTCATACACAGTCACATCGCCCGTGATGGTGCGGACCTTGTCTCCCAGCTGCTGCTCAAGCTCACGAAGCCCATCTGCCGATCGGTCCAGTACGGTGCAGGTTGCCCCTTCTTTGATGAATGCCTCTACGACCGCTTTGCCAATCCCGGAGGCACCTCCTGTGATATATACCGATTTTCCGGAAAGCTCTGCCATCCCCGTCATGCCTCCTATACGAAAATTGCCAGGTTACGTGTGTTGATCGTAGTCTGGTCGATCACGAAGAAACGCTTGGACAGCTTCCACTCGCCATCCACATAGAGGAATTCATCCGTGCGCTCGCCGGAGACCAAATCGTGGTGAATATCCGTCGAGCGGCTTCGGTACAAGAGCAGATAGCTTTTGACGACTGCACGCTCATTGGGTACGTACTCTTCTACGCGAACGTTGTTGACGGAGCGGCGCGTGCGGGACGGAGGAATCTCCGCCCAGGCGTAATCTGTCTTCAAGCGCTCTACACGCAGGGACAGGAGGTGGTGGTCGTCATGAAAGGCGAACATGTCTGTCGCGTAGTCAGGACGCTCGATCCCTTCCTTGTTTACGCGAACAGGCATCGAGTACATAATGTCGGGATGCATCAGCGCAAACCAGCCGTCAAAGTCGATATCATCCAGCAATTTTGCTTCGCGGTACAGCCATTGCGAAAATTCGTAGGTAGCCAGCATCATTTCCATGCTCATAGCGTCTTCCTCCTTTGGCGATTACGAGTTCATCAAATTCAGCCAGTAGCGGTAGTAGTTCCGTGAGTTGGCTTCCGAGAATTTATCTCCGTAGGCAACACCAGGACCAGGGAAATCGGTGACCGGCTCACGATGCATACCCATTGTGTAGTTGTAGGTCAGCTTCTTGGCGAAAGGCATGACCCCGCTGGCCGCCGCTGTGATATCGGTGAAGACCTCGGTATCATCCTGCTCGAAAATGCCGGATGGGCTGAAGGTCAGGATATACGATTCGCGGGAACGGTACTTCCAATCCTCGGATGCGTTTTTCTCCACCAGGAACCAGGTCATGACCTCCATCTTGTCTGGTCCGATCGGCTTCCACAGACGCATGGTTGTGTTGGAGATGAGCTGTCCTTTTACCTTGGTGTGCGATACCAGAATGGACAGGTTCGGGAACAGCGTGCCGATCAGGTTTTTCATGTTGGAAATCAGATCGAACTGCTCTGTCGTCAAGTGAGACTTGAACTCGTCCTTCAGCTCCTCCGGGAATGGAAAGTCGGGGTTCGGCATCCCGATCAGACATCCGTGCCCGTTATCCGTATGAACCTGGTAGCCTTTTTTCGAGTATGTCGCGCTAGGCACCATGCCGAGCTGTGCGATCGAGCCATGAGTCACCATCGTGTGGTAGGAGTCGCTCACAAAGTTGTCGGAACCGATTTTCCAATTGGAGTGCACGATGAATTTTTGCGGCGGTCCCACGACTTCCATCTCCGTACGGCCCAGACCGATGTCCAGGTACCATTTGAAATCGCTGAGGAAATCGTCGAGCGGCTGCGGATTGTCGTTCCAGGTACCGAAGATCAGACCGCGGTACGTACCGATCGTCACTTTGTTCAGGCCCATGCTCGATGTATCCAGCTTACCTCCGTAAATATCATTCTGCAGCGGAACCCCGATCAGCTCACCTGTATTTTTAAAGTTGAATCCGTGGTAAGGACAAGTGAAGTTCGCTTTGTTTCCGTGATCCGCACGGCAGAGCTTCATGCCGCGGTGCGTACACATGTTGTAGAAAGCGCGAATTTCTTCGTCTTGACCGCGGGAAATGATCACGGAATAACCAGCCAGATCCCGGAGCATATAGTCGTTTTTGTTTGGAATTTCAGACTCGTGGCCGAGCAATACCCATGTTTTCATGAAGATTTTTTCGTGTTCCAGCTTGTAAATCGTCGGATCCGTCAGAATGTAAGCGGGAATGACTCCTTCTTCCGGCTTCATCGTTTCGTTCAAATATTGAAGAGCCTCTTCCCGCGTCATTTCGTCCAAACGCAATTCTGGCTTAGCCATGCGTGATCACTCCAATCTCAAATTACAGTATCGAAAACCTAGGAAACAGCTCTCGCCCGTTCAGCCTGCTTGATCTGGACAGCTTCTACGGCCTCGCGCTTCAAGGTAAAGAGGTAGGCGACAAAACCAATCAGGGCAATGGCAATCAGCATCAGGATCGATGGCCCGAAGTCCCCGCCGGAAACATCCCGCATCCAGCCCATGATGTAGCTCGCAAAACCACCCAGAATATTCGTGAAGCCCATCAAACCAGCCGCACGCCCTGCTGTTTCAGGCGTTGAGAATTTCACGATAAACAGGTTGCTCAGATGGAACACGCCGCCTTGCGTCCCCATGGCGAGTCCGATGGAGATACCCGCGACGATCGGATTCGTGGCACTGACGGCAATACCGAGGAAAAGCGCACAGAGTCCGAACAGAATAGCGGCGAGCAGGCCTGGACGTTTTGTTTTATCTGACAAGTAACCACACACCAGTACAAAGACGAGTGCAAACAGCCAAGAGAGAGAGGTAATGCCCGCCATCGCTTCACGTGCAAAGCCTTTTCCCTGGGTCAAATAGGTCGGGAGCCAAATACTCAATCCGAAGAACAGGAAGGACGCAACCAGCATCCCGATCCACACGATCCAGTAACGGAAATCTTGCGCAAAGTTTTGCTTCTCTTCCACTGGTCCATCCGTGCTGCGGATGAATGCCAATTCTTCCTTGCTCAGTTTTGGATGGTCCTCCGGCTTATCCCGTGTCATGAAGTAGAACATCGGGATGTTGATAATCAGGTTGCAGGCAGCCAGGATGAAGAAGGAAGAGTGCCAGGTCAGGTTGGCAATCAGAATGGACAGCACCAGTGCCCCGAGCGCCGGGCCCAGATAGTTCCCTGAAATCCAGGACGCTTGCGCTCTGCCCAATTCATTGCGATTGAACCAGTTGGCGATAAATTTCCCGGATACCGGGATCATGATCCCTTCCCCGATCCCCAGGATGATGCGGGAGACCACGAACATTTCATAGGAAGTGGAAAGTCCAGCCAGCACCATCGTGACGGTCCATACGGCGATTCCCAGCATGGCTGTCTTGCGAGCACCCAGCTTGTCGATGACAACGCCCCAGAACAGGTTGGACAAAGCATATGCTACCGTAAAGATAAAGGTCAAAAACCCGATCTTTGCATTTTTATCCGGACCGATAAGTCCCATGTCCTGCAGAAAGCCCGGATCTGTTTGAATGACGGAGATCCCCAGCTTGTCGATCTGGCCAAAGAACCAGAAGAAGAAGATTGGCAACGAAATGTAAACCCATCGCATGTTTTTGCTCAGCATATCTGCAACAACCCCCTGATGACTGGACACGTGTGTTTCAGTCGTAGTTGAATATCAACGTCGGCGATGCTTCTGGCTAGTTGGCAAATCCGTAGGTATCAGCAAAGAGATCAATTCCGCACATTTGGGTTTCCCTGCTCAGTCCGCTTTCTTTCAGACCTGGGAAGTCGTAGTGCAGGTCTTGGAAAATCGTATGGTTGTTGAAGAAGACAGCACCTGCGTCCAATTTATCTGCAAAAGATTCAGCCAACTGCTGGTCAGCTGTCCATACAGATGCACGCAAGCCGAATTCGGTGTCGTTCGCCATCGCGACCACTTCGTCCAGATCCGAATACTTCAGGACGGGAATGACCGGTCCGAACTGTTCGGCACGCACCAGCTCGCTCGATTGATTGACGCCAGTCGCGATCGATGGGAGCAGGAAGTAGCCTTGATTCCAGGATTCTTCATCCAGCTTTATGCCGAGTGTCTCGACGTGTGCTCCTTCTTGTTTCGTGCGTTCAATCAGGCCTGTCACATAGTCGTATTGCGCCTTGTTGTTGATCGGACCCATCATCGCATCCGGCTGCATGCCGTTTCCGACGATCATGCGCCCAAATTCACGAGTCAGCTTGGCCATGAACTCTTCGTAGCGGGATTCGTGTACGTAGACGCGTTTGATTGCCGAGCATACCTGACCAGCTGCTCGGAGGATGCCCATGCGAATGCGCAGCATCGCTGTTTCATCCAGAACCGCATCAGGCAAAATCAGCGCCGGATCGTTTCCGCCCAGCTCCATGTACAGCTTTTTCACCGTACCGGAGGACATGCTCATAATGCGCTTGCCTGTCTCCGTGCTGCCTGTAAATGCGATGGTGCGCACGCGAGGATCTGCGCAAATCTGTTCTCCCACAAGTGCGCCGGAACCCGTCACGATGTTGATCACACCCGGTGGCAATTGCTCCGCTACGACTTTGAGGGTAGCGAGTACGGTCAGCGGACAATCCGTCGCCGGTTTTACGACGACTGTGTTCCCTGCGAGAATGGCGGGAATGACACGCTTAAACGTGAGAATCATCGGAGAATTCCAGGGAGAAATGACAGCGGTTACACCTCTTGGCCTTCTGCGCAGCTGCACCATCTGTCCACCCGGGATAGACTGTGGCTGCCACCATTTCACCAAAGCGTCTGCCCCTTGGCTCATGATCTCCACACAGCGCATGATGTCTTTCTTTGCTTCTACTTGAGGCTTTCCATTTTCACGAACAAACAATGGTACGGTTTGCTCAATGATCGGTGCGAGGTGCTTGGAAGCTTCCTTTACCAGCTCGGCTCGCTTCTCGGCGGAAGTAGCTGCCCATGCTGGATACGCCAATTCAGCTGCATCGATCGCTTGCTTGACATCGTCTTTGGAGCAAAGCGCGACTTGCCCTACTACTTCTGTGAGAATGGCGGGGTTGGTCACATCTGTGACCTTTGCCCCTTTTACCCACTCGCCGCCTACCAGAAATTGGCCGGAAATGCTAGGAAATGCGTTTGACATGGATGATCAGCCTCCTTACAGTTTTTTCGGCTTGAATGCATCTGCTGCTCCTGGAGGGCCACCAAAAGGCTTGGCCATCGGACCGACAGCATTCATGTCGACAACGATCATGGATGGCTTTCTGCGAGCGACTGCCGCTTCCAGCTCTGCTACGAATTCTTCCGGATTACCGATGCGATTTGCTTCAAAGCCCATCGATTTCGCCAGCATGACAAAGTCCGGGCTGACCAGATCTACCGCTACCTGACGTCCATAAGCGGCATCCTGGATGTTTCGCAATACGCCGTAGCCTTGGTCGTCAAAGAGCACGACGATCAACGGCAGGTTTTCCTGGACGGCTACCGGCATTTCACCCACGTTCAGCATGTACCCGCCGTCTCCCGCCATCAGGACGACGACACGGTCCAGTCGACCCGCTTGTGCGCCCAGTGCTGTCGGCAAGCCTTGTCCGATCCCGCCGCCGGAAGCATGGATGGAAGTGCGCGGCTCGTAAATTTCAAACAGGCGGCTGCCCCATACGTTCGCAGGTACAGTCACGTCCCGAACCAGAATGGCATCTTTCGGCAGCACTTTGCGCATGCCATCTACGAATTTCTCATAAGGACCCAATGTATCGCGGAGGATGCCGCGGATTTTTTCTCGTACGGATTTCACTTCAGCTACATAAGCTTCATCACGGGTAACACCTTGTGAAACCAGTCCTTCATTCAGCGCGTTCAGGATCGCTTTTGCCTCACCCAAGAGTCCGTGCGTAATCTCGTAGTTGCGGTTAAATGCGCTCAGGTCCGCGTCAATGCTGATGTGAGCTTCCGGTGCCGTCACCTTCCAGTTGGCTGTTTCATTGCCACGGAAGCGAACTCCCACGCTGATCAGCAGGTCGGATTGCTTCAGCAGATTTTTCACATCCTCATACGCTGCGAAGTGTCCGATGCATTGCGGGTGATCTTCCGGAATGGAGCCCTTACCCGATTGGCTCGTAATGACAGCCGCACCGGTCAGCTCCGCCAGACGGGTCAGCTCTGCAGATGCCTCAGAGGAAATGACGCCTCCGCCTGCCCAGATGACGGGGCGACGAGCAGCTGCGATTTTGCTGGTGACTTCTGCCGGAATATGTGGAGCTGCTGCTGGAGCAGATACCGGTTGCACCACTTCGATCACGCTGTTCGGAATAATCGCGGATTGGAAGTCGATTGGAATCTCCAGCGATACCGGACCGCGTGGAGCTGTCGTCGCATCCTGAATGGCCTGACGCACCACTGCTGCAGCCTGTTCCGGCTTGCGCAGACGATACGCTTCTTTACAGCAGCCTTTCATCATCGACAGCTGGTCTTTACATTCGTGGATGTACCCTCTGCCCGTTCCCAGGTATTTGGAGGAAACTTCTCCGGTCAAATGCAGGACAGGGGTTCCCGCAGCCCATGCCTCTACCAGAGAACCTGCCGCGTTGCCTGCACCGCTGCCTGTGCTCGTGATGACGACGCCGAGCTTGCCTGTCGAGCGAGCATATCCGTCCGCCATGTTCGCTGCACCGCTCTCACCACGGGAGCAAACGATGCGGATGCTGCCTTCGCGCAAAAGCGCATCGTAGATTGGCATATTATGAATGCTGACCACACCGAAAACCACTTCTACTCCGGCGCGTACAAGCTCCGCAACCACTGCGTCTGCCGTAGTGAATTCCATTTGTCCATTCGTTGTCATGTTCATCTCTCGCTCCTTCACATTACAGCGCTTTTCCCAAAGCTCCCGCAACTTCGATTGTCGAACCCGATACATAGCTTGCCTGCTGCGATGCCAGGAAGAGAATCACGCTCGCTACCTCTTCAGGCTGGCCTACTCTGCCCAATGGGATGTTCCGTTTTTGTGCCAGATCGTTGTAGTATTCGGTTGGATCCATGTCCGGAGCGTTTTTCAACCGTCTGCGCTCCCACTGATCCGTCGCAATCAATCCGAGGCTCACCGAATTGACCAGGATATTGTTTGGCGCCAGCTCGTGCGACAGTGTCTTGCTCAGATTCAAAAGTCCCGCACGAGTCGCGGCAGTCGCCACCATGTGACGTTCCGGTTCTTTGGCCAGTGTAGCGTTGATATTGATGATGCGACCGCCGCCGCGCTGCAGCAAATGCGGATGCACCGCGCGGACGGCATTGATGATCGCGAAGTATTTCAGATCGATCTGCTGTCTCCACTGTTCGTCCGTGATGTCAAAGAAGTATCCCATGACGCTCTGCCCAGCCGCGTTTACCAAGATGTCCACGCCGCCAAACGCATCTGCCGCTCCGTCGATAAAACGGGTAACGTCTTCTTTGCTGGTCACATCACAGGTCTCGGCGAACACCTGTTCAGAAGGAGCGAATGCTGCGAGATGAGCGACGGCTCCTTCCATCCGCTGTTGATCGCGTCCGCAGATCGCTACCTTGGCGCCTTCCTGCAAGAACATTTCGGCTGCCTTCAGACCGACTCCGGATGTGCCGCCCATGATTACCGCGACTTTATTTTTCAGTCCCAAATCCATCGTTTTCTCCACTCCCCCAAGGCTCGTGCCCGTTAGTCAGATTATGATTTGTTGACGAGCTTGGTCGCCCAGCCCTCGTCCGGATCGCCTTGCATGGATGCGCGCGCACCTGGCGGCGGCGGTCCTGCAATGCCCCACTGGTCCATTAGATGCGGCACGCGCTTCCAGACCAAGGCTTGCCATTTATCGTCGTCCTCTACCGTTGTCAGGTAGCAGGTATATTCCATCACGTAGCCCGCTGGATCGCGGAAATAGCAGAAGATATTGTTGCCGGGGCCATGACGGCCAGGTCCCCACATCGGCTCGACGTCTGCCTTGCGAACGTTTCCAATACCGCGCATCACTTCGTCCACGCTCTCGACTTCGTATGCAATATGGTTCACGGATGCATGCTTATCCTGGTTGAATGCGAGGGAGTGATGGTTTTTGTTGCAGCGCAGGAAAACCATCTGATGCTCGCTCCAGTCCGTTACTTTGAAGCCCATTACCTTCGTATAGAAGTCTGTGATCATGTCGATGTCTTTGGTGTTCATCACGACGTGGTTCAATTTGATTGGATCCACGTTTTTCTTGCTCCAGTCCTTGGTGTGAATCTCCACCCAGCAAGACAGCTCGATGCAGCGACCTTCCGGATCGAGGAAGCGCAGTCCGTAGCCCGCACCTGCTTCATCGAGGTAGCCAGGCTCAGAAACGAGCGGAATGCCCAGCTCTTTCAGCTTTTCAGCCGCTGTGTCTACCGCGTTCTTATCGATCATGCCAAAAGCGATATGGTGCAGCCCGCGTTTCTCTCCTGCCTGCAAATGGAGGATGTGGTTTTCCGAGCCCGCTCCGCGGAAGTAGATGTTGTTCTCATCTTCTTGAAGCTTATCCAAGCCCCAGACCTTCTCGTAGAAGTCCGCATGTTCTTTCAAAACGGGTGTAAACAAGCTGATATGCCGCAAATGGGTGATACCTAGCATCGACTTCACCTCTTGTTCTGTCATTTTTCGTTTCGTATACAAAACGTTGTTTCCGAAATTCACTAAAAAAAAGCGAGCCTTGTTGTTACCTTCTCTGTAACGTACCCCCAAGCTCCTTTCGGATGAAAACCTTTGACCACACTCTTTGTGTTTTATATACAAAACTAAGTTTGCTATATGAATTTATTTTAATTTTTTCATAACGATGGTGTCAATACTAAAGATTTTGATTATTCCCCCAATATCCAATCATATCCAGTCAATGACTTGCAGCCTGCTCGTATGCTTCTGTTCCAGCAAGCCTTCGATGGTATTTGCCACGATCTGGATTCCCTTTTCAATTTTTGCAGAGTCGGTCTGAATGATGCTGATGCGAAGACCGTTCTCTCGTCGAAACGTGCGGAGGTAGTTATGCTCGGTCGAGGTGACCCTCACCTGCTGCTGATACAGAGAGGTAATGAGATCATGCAAGTCGATTTCTTCGGGTATCGACATCCTGGCGAAAATCCCTCCGACCCCGATTCGGAAGTCGATCTGCGGAGGCAGCAGGTGCTTGCTGCATTCAGCCAGCTGCTGCATCCGCAGCCGGTACCGATCCCGCACAAGCGAAGCATGATGGTCGTACATGCCGCAGTTCAGATAGAGCTCCAGCGCTGCCTGGGACAATGCAGCCGTGCTGGAATCACTGGACGCTTTGAACAGCCGGAACGTCTCCATCAGAGAAGTCGGAAGGACCACAGATGCCAGTCGCAGGCCGGGGAGCATGATTTTGGAGAAGCTTTTGACGTAGACGACCTTCCCCGCCTGATCGTACGAGTAGATCGGGTCCGCCTTTTCATCCGGATCCATATCCGCCAGGTAATCATCTTCCACGATATAGACATCATATTTCTCTGCCAGTTTGGCAATACGCATTTTCTGCTCTTGTGTATAGCTGGCACCCAGCGGGTTGTGGAACCTAGGAACTGTGTAAAAGAACTTGATGTGATTGTTACGGAAGTGGCGCTCCAGCTCATCGAGGTCGATCCCGTCCATCGTCCGCTCTATGCCGAGAGTCGTGACCCCCAAAAGATCGAGGGAACGCAGCATGCCCTGAAAGGAAGGCTGCTCCACCAGCACTGCCGCCTTGCCGTTGGGAAAGGGCATGGAAGCGAGTACATGCAAGGCCTGCTGGGCACCGGACACGACACATATTTGCGAAGGAGGCGCAAAGATCTGGGAATTTGCCAGATGCCCCTCCAAAGCCCGCCTCAGCGTAAAAAAGCCTTGCGGGTCCGAATAAGAAAAGAGATGGTCCTCATACAACTCAATCGCACGATTCAAGCAATGCTGGAAGTCTTTGTACGGCATCACGTCGGCATCGGGGCTGGCCGAAGAAAAATCGATCCAGTCCGCCGCTGTCTGCTTGCTTGGCGAAGTCCGCAATACCGCATAGTAACCGCTTTTGGGAACCGAGTAGATCAGGTGCTCTTTTTCCAGCTCCTGATAAGCCCTTATGGCCGTATTTTTGCTGCACGACCAGAGCTCGGTGGCGGCGCGGATGGAGGGCAGCTTTTCACCTGGCTTGATCGCACTCGACAATAGCTGCTCTTTTAAAAGCGCTTTCACAACTTCGTATTTGTTCTCCATCGCTCTGACCTCCCTCCCTTACTGTATGGGTACAGATCGTAATGTAAACCTTTGTATCTCTCTTTATTTTCAGTATATTTGATGACATATCACGCAGTAAAGTGGATATAGGAGGGTACAGATGATTTTTAAAAAAGCGGAATTAGCTTATTCCATCAGTGACATCAAGGATTCATTGGACAGGGAACAGATCTTCCAGTGGCTCTCCACTTCGTACTGGGCATCGGAGCGGCCCAAGGAAGTGATTTTTGCCAGCCTGGAGCATTCTCTCTGCTTTGGCGTTTACGGGGAAACAGGGCAAGTGGGATTCGCCCGCATCGTGACGGATTACGCGACATTTTCCTGGCTATGCGATGTCTTCATCGATCCGGCCCACCGCGGTTATGGCCTCGGCAAATGGCTCATGGAAGTCATCGTCAGCCACCCTGCCATTGCCCACACCAACATATCCCTGGCCACAAGGGACGCGCATGGCTTGTATGAGCAATACGGATTTGTCCGCAGCGAGTCGATGCGGCGCATGGCCAAGCAAGAAAACTTGGCAACGCATCGATAAGCGCCTATCTGCAGAACAAGCGAAAACCCCTGCGGCTAAGGATACCGCGGGGGTTTTCCTGTCAGGAGCGGGCAGAGATTGCCCCGTGCCCGGCATTCATTCCCAACATACTGTGAATCGACTGCATGACGGCTTTGGACATCGGTGCAGGGGTGAGGCACGCGAGGCTCTTGTTGACTGGCTTCAGCCAACGTATTGGGTAAGGGATTCTCGCAAGCTTTCTCATCACTTCTATGACCGGCCCATCCTCTGCACGTACGATGGTTACTTTGGTCAAATCTTTTTCGCACTCCCACGCTTCAACGCCCAGCCGATCTCCTTCGTCCTGGAGAATGGCTGTCACAGACTTCAGTTCTTCCACAGGCAATGAGTATTGCAGCGTATTTGATTTGAAATCGACGGAATCGCTCTCTACTTCCATCGTGTCGAACTGTTCAGCCAGAAGATTGCCTGCTTCTTCTACGCTCTTTCCTTTAATAGAAAGAACTGCCATTTCTTCCTGATGGGCGATGCCCCAGAAGGAGATGGGCGCCTTCTCCACTGCAGAACCTCCGACCCTCGTTCCCTCTTCGCTACTGAAGCTGGATCGCACCACCAGCGGCACCTGAAATCTGATGGCTTCTTTCACGCTGCGCGGATGAAGCACCGCAGCCCCCATCTCCGCCAGTTCCAGCATGTGCTCATAAGGAATCTGCTCCAGCTTTTGCGCCTCTGGGACTAGACGCGGATCCGCCGTATATACGCCTGTCACATCGGTATGAATTTCGCACAGCTCCGCTCGCAGGCGTGCAGCCAAAGCCACTGCACTCGTATCCGATCCGCCTCTGCCCAACGTGGTAATTTGACCAGATTCTGACAACCCTTGATAGCCAGCCACCACGACCACATATCCTTTGTCCAGCCATTCGTGGATGCGATCGGTACGAATGTGGCTGATACGGGCATCCTGATGCTTTTCATCCGTCGCAATCCCTGCTTGCCAGCCCGTCATCGAAATGGCTTTGCACCCTTTTTGCTGCAGGGCCATGGTCAAAAGAGCAACCGATACTTGTTCTCCTGTGCTCACCAGCATATCCATCTCTCTGCCATTGGGCTCGGCATCTATTTCCGCAGCCAGCTTGATCAGCACATCTGTCGATTCCCCCATCGCTGAAAGAACGACGACCAGTTGGTTGCCCTCTTGCTTGGCGAGAACGATCTGCTCTGCTACTGCACGTATTCTCTCCACAGAGCCGACGGATGTGCCGCCGTATTTTTGCACGATTAGAGCCATGATTCTCCTCCCATGCCAATCTGCATTTCCTCTATATATTTCGTTATTCTCTCGCGGCTATATATTCAGGTCTCGGCTGTTGCCCGGAATAAGGAGCGACCAGTCGATTGTCCACGCTGTTGTACACCATGAACACATTGCTTCGCGGCAGCGGCGTAATGTTCCCATTGGAGCCGTGCATGGTGTTGCAATCGAACAGCACAACGGTACCCACGGGTCCGATCATGGTATCTATGCCATGCTTTTCGACCAGCAGCCTCAAGCTTTCCTGATCGGGCACACCATATTCCTGCTTCCGCAGCGATTGCTCATAGTGTGAGTCCGGCGTCTGTCCGACGCATGAGACGAAAGACTTGTGCGAGCCAGGCAGAAGCAGCAGCGGCCCGTTGTAATGAAAATTCTCCTCCAGAGCGATGGAGCAGCTGAGCGCTCTCATCCTCGGCATCCCGTCCTCTACATGCCACGTCTCAAAATCGGAATGCCAGTAAAATTCCTTTCCCGTGTACCCTTGCTTGTAATTGATTCGGGACTGGTGTATGTACACCTCGCTCCCCAGTATCTGCTCGATCATGGCGACAAGTCTGGGGTGCCTCGAAAGTCTCTGAAACACCTCATTGTCACGGTGTACCGCAAAGATCGAGCGAATTTCCCTGCTGGATGGTTCGGCAACGACTTCCTTGCTGGTGGAATGGCGATTTTCCTGCCAGAGTCTCGTCAGTTCATCCCGCCATTCCTGGACTTCCTCTGTTGAAAAGAACCCCCGTAGACTGAGGTACCCTTTTTGCTCATACGAGGCCAATTGTTGTGCGGACAGCGGGCCTTGGTCCGTTTGGTGGTTGCGGTACACGACCGGGTCGACCCGCCGGATGATCGAAGGATGCTCACTGACACGGGAAGGATAGAGATCTTCTACGTAGGTACGCGATTGCGTCATGCAGACCACTCCTTTTTGGCTGATTAGGTTTACTCTGTGTCAAGCGGGTATACGCCTTCTTTATCATGCACTTCGCGTCCGGTCAGCGGCGGATTAAACACGCAGACCATTCGCATCTGACTTTTCGCTCGCAGATAATGCTTTTCGTGACCGGATAAGGCGTACATCATCCCCGGTCTGATGGGATACGTTTCGCCGCCGACGACTTCAATTTCCCCTTCCCCCTCGATGCAGTAGACCGCCTCCAGATGGTTTTTGTACCAAATATAGGTTTCCGTTCCTTCCTTGATAATCGTGTCATGCAGAGAAAAGCCCATCTGGTCCTGCTTGAGCAAAAAGCGTCTGCTGCTCCAGGTAGCCGTATCGATATCATCCTTGGTACCTACGATTTCTTCCAGGTGTTTGACGATCATTGTTTTTCCTCCTCTTTGCACGCTTTTATGCTTGCCTCCAAAATATCCAGTCCTGCCAGCAAAGCCTCTTCTGTAATGGTGAGTGGCGGCATGACCTTCATCACTTCACTTTTGGGACCGGATGTCTCCAGAATCAGTCCACGCTCAAAAGCTTCTGCGCATATTTTCTCAGCCAGGCCATCTACTCCTACTGCCAGACCCTGCATCAATCCCCGCCCGCGCACCTTGCCTTGCAGATAAGGGTACTCCCTTTGAAGCTTTTCGAGACGGGTCCGCACGATGCTCCCTTTTTCCAAGACGGTGCGGCAGAGCTGATCATTTTCCCAATAGCGCAAGGATTCCGTCGCGGCCACGAACGCCAGATTGTTTCCCCGAAAGGTACCATTGTGCTCGCCAGGCAACCACAGGTCCAGCTCTGGCTTGATGAGCGTGAGAGCAAGAGGCAGGCCGTATCCGCCGATAGATTTGGAGAGGCAGACGATATCCGGCTGAATTCCCGCTTCTTCAAAGCTGAAAAAGGTACCTGTACGCCCGCATCCCATTTGCACATCATCCACGATGAGCAAGATGTCGTGTTTGCGGCATATTCCTTCGATCTTCTGCAGCCACGGGATGCTCGCTACATGGATGCCCCCTTCTCCTTGGACGGTTTCGAGGATCATAGCTGCGGGGAGAGAGACACCGCTGCCATCGTCTTCGAGTAGCCGCTCGATATAGAGCGTGGTGTCTAGCTCGCTGCCCATGTACTGGTCATACGGAAGGGCGAGGGTATGGGTGAGTGGCATTCCGGCGCCGCGACGCTTCATCCGGTTTCCCGTCACAGACAAAGACCCGATCGTCATGCCGTGAAAGCCATTGGTAAAGCTCATGACTGTCTCTCTCCCTGTGGCTTTGCGCGCCAGCTTCAGTGCTGCCTCCACAGAGTTGGTTCCGGTCGGTCCGGGAAACATCACCTTGTAGGAAAGTCCTCGCGGTTTGAGAATCTTCTCTTCAAAGGCTTTCAGCAACGCTTCCTTGGCCTCCGTCGCCATGTCCAAGCTGTGCGTCAGACCGTCCTTGGCCAAATAATCGATCAGCTTGCGCTTGATGGCTGGATCGTTGTGCCCGTAATTCAGAGCCCCTGCCCCGGCGAAAAAATCAATGTACGCTTTTCCTGAGCGGTCCCAGATCGTGTGTCCGCTCGCCCGGGTAAAAACAACCGGGAAGCTTCGGCAGTAACTTCTCACTTCGGATTCCATCTGATCAAAAACGGATAAGGGTGTCCTCGCTTCTGCAATTGCTTTCATGCGTAACCTCCTTTGGATTGGATGGGAATGGGCCCGACTCGATACGTCCACTCTGCCTCATGCGCCTCCTCTGGGAACACGTCCGCCGAAAAGCATTCGGCGACGGTGCAGCTCGTGCCCCATTCCTTTGCCATACTCGTGAACAGGGCTTGGGAGGCGCCATTGCTCATAGAGACTGTCGCTTCCAGGAAACAAACTTTGTGCTGTCCCTGCCGCTGGAGCAGCCGGCGGAGCATTTCTTTTGCGATTCCTTGCCCTCTGTGCGTGGCACTCACGCCAATCTGCCAGACAAAAAGCGTCTGAGGAGCCTTTGGCGGAATGAATCCCGTGACAAAACCTACCGGCTTGCCATTTTCTACTGCCAGCACGCACGTCTCCGCAAAAAATTTCGCAAACATCAGGTAGGCGTAAGACGAGTTTGGTTCCAGCACGCCGGAATCTCTCGCCAGCTCCCACATCGCTGCTCCCTCTTCTTCTTTTGGGATTTGCAAATGAATGCGCGAACCTCTGGTCGATTTCAATTTGATCACCTCCTTCCGTGGCGCAACTGCGTCGAATTGGCTGCTCTGACAAGCCACATCCGGGTGCCCGCAGGGTGCTTCCTAGTGGCGCAACTACGCCGAGATGGCTACTCTGACAAGCCACATCCGGGTGCCCGCAGGGTGCTTTCCCTAACTCCTCTCCGCTGCCACTAGCCGGCTCGAAAGCGTCGCAAAAAGGCTTGCAGACGGGGACTTTGCGGGTGGTAAAAAATTTGCTCCGGAGTGCCTTGCTCGACAATGCTGCCGCCATCTGTGAAAATGACTCGATCTGCGACATCACGGGCAAAATCCATTTCATGCGTGATCAAAAGCATCGCCATCTCTCCTTCTCGGGCGATGTCCTTGATTACGTTCAGGACTTCTCCCACCAGCTCGGGATCGAGAGCTGAGGTCACCTCGTCAAACAGCATCACCTTGGGTCTCATGACCAATGCGCGGGCGATTGCCACCCTCTGCTTTTGGCCGCCTGACAACTGCGCGGGATAGGCGTCCACTTTATCTGCCAGCCCCACTTTTTCCAGCATGGCCAGCGCTCTTTGCTGCGCCTCCTGCTTGCTGACTTTCAGGACGTGGATCTGTGCTTCCGTGCAATTCCGCAAAATGTTCATGTGAGGAAACAGGTTGAAGTGCTGAAAAACCATCCCGATGTTTCCCCTGATGCTGTGCAAATGCCTCTCGTCCGCAGGCACCAGCCTGCCATTTACGTTTTTGTGCCACAAGTGCTGACCGTCGATTTCAATCGTGCCCGAAGTCGGTTCCTCCAACGTCATCAGCAGGCGAGCGAGTGTCGTTTTTCCAGAACCGCTCGGGCCAATCACGGCTACTTTTTCACCCGGTGCGATCGAAAGGTCTATCTTCTGCAAGATTTGCTGCTCACCGAATGACTTGCTCACGCCGCGATAGACGACGACAGGCATTTCTCCTTGAGTCGTTTTCATAGGCCTCTCCTTTCTCATAGCCGTCCCCATTTTATCTCCAGTCTGCGAATCAGCAGCGAGGAGGCGTAGCTTAGCACCAGGAACAAGATCCCCACCAGGGTAAAGGCTTCCAGATAACGGAAGGATGCTGAACCAATCATTTTAGCTGCGAGGAGCATCTCCACCAATGTGATGGCCGATAGAATCGGAGTTTCCTTGAACATGACGAGCAAATAGTTGCCCAGCACGGGAACGATCGGGCGGATGGCTTGTGGTAAAATAACTCGCGACCACGTCTTAGCCCTGGAAAAATTGAGTGCCTTCGCTGCTTCCCATTGACCTTTCGGGATGGCATCAATTCCGGAGCGGTACACCTCAGAGAGGTAGGCGCTGTAGTGAATCCCCAATCCGAGTACCCCTGCCGCAAACGGCCCGAGCGAGATTCCGATCGCTGGAAGTCCGTAAAAAATGAAGTACAGCTGCACCAGGAGCGGGGTGCTGCGTATGAATTCCACGATGCAGGCAGACAGGAACGACAGCCATTTCTGCTTGACTCTGCGTCCAAATGCGAGCAGCAGCCCCCCAATAAGGGCGATGGCGAACCCGGCGATGGTCGCGAGAATGGTCGTTTGAATCGCTGCTGCGATCTGGGGGAGTATCTCCCACGTAAAGGACCAACTCCACATGGCTTACACCCTCCCTATCGATGCGCGGCGCTCCAGCCACCGCATGGCGAGCGTCAAAGGATAGGCCATCAAGAAATACATCACCAGCATAAGACCGAATATTTGAAATGTTCTGGATGAATCAAACGTGCGCAGGAGCATTCCCTGGAATGTCAAATCAGCCAGTGTGATCAAGGAAAGTAGGGAGGTCCCCTTCAACAGCTCTACCATTAGATTTCCGAACGAAGGAAGCATCATGACGGTTGCTTGCGGCAAGATGATCCGTCTCATGCGCTGCCAAGGCGACATGTTCAAGGCAATCGATGCTTCCATCTGTCCCTTTGGAACGGCAAGAATGGCGCTTCTGACCACTTCCGAACCGTAGGCTCCATAGTTGAGACCTAGTGCAATCACTCCCGCAAGGATCGGGGAAAGCTCTATGCCCAGCAGGGGCAGCGCGAAAAACAGCCAAAACATCTGTACCAAGAGAGACGTCCCCCGGAAGATTTCCACATAAGCGCTGATGATCCCGCGAACCCAAAACCATTTGGAAAGCCTGCAAAAGCCGGCTGCAAATGAGACGGTGAAGGCGACCAGCACCGAGAGTGCCGTCACTTGCAAGGTCGTCGCCGCTCCTTTGAGCAAAAAAGGAATCAGCTGCATAGTCTCACTCATGTTCATCCCTTCCTTTCGTCGAAGCAGCGCCCATCATTGCTTTGACAGCCCTTCAGCCGTCATCTCGGCAGGCAGCTCCTGCTCGGTAAAGCCAAACGGCTCCAGGACCTTCAGCAGCTCTCCCGATTCTTTGAGCTTTTGCAGCTCCTCATTGAACGCTTTGACAAACGCTTCATCTTCTTTGCGGAAGGCTGCCGCTCCGTAGCCGCGAATGCTTTTCCCGTCAATCTCGGGCTGGGTGAAATCCATGACCCTCTCCACATTGCTGTCATTGGCACTCTCCAGAACTGCTTGCAGGGACGGGCCCGTCATCGTGATGGCATCTGCACGTCCCGCTTGCAGCGCTGCTATCGCCGATGGCTGATCTGGCACCAGGACCAGCTGCTCTTGCTTCACTCCCGATTTCTCCAGGTACTCCATCTCGATCGCGCCGCTCATGACCGCGATTCTAGCATTTGGGTTCAAGGCGATGTCCTTGTAGCTGCGCAATTGGAGCGGGTTTCCTTTCTTCACCGCGAGCGCTTCCCCGATGCTGTATTCCGGATTGGCAAACGCCACTTCCTTGGCGCGGGCCGGTGTGATGTACATGCCTGCCGTAATGATGTCAAAGCGCTTTGCTTTCAGCCCTGGGATCAGGGACCCGAACTCAGTCAGTACGCCGTTCATTTCGTTTATCCCCATTTTGGAGAGGACGACGCGTGCGACCTCTACCGCTTCTCCGGTCAATTTTCCGTCCGGAGTGGCATAGGCGTACGGTTTTTCGTTGGCGAAGCCCACCGTGACAAAGCCTTGTTTCTTCACTTTTTCCAATGTGCTCTCCGCTGATTGGGTCTGCTCATTGCCCGCGACGGACCGGGCTTGCTGTCCAAAGCCGCATCCTGCGACAAGCAAAAGGCACGACAGTACGGCTGTCCATCCCCATCTCATGAAGCTTTTCTTGTTCATGCTTCCTTCCCCTTTCACATCCCATGTATAGAAAAAGCCAGCGCAACACCTTCCATGATACGGGAGGGCCATCCCCACATGGAAAAGCAAATGCGCCGGCTGTTTTCTCGCTGGAAGGCATGTCAAACAAGCTGTGCACAAGGGATTTTTCCCAATAGGAACTACGCGCTCCCAGTGTGTACAAGACATGCGCTCTCTAGCAATTGAGGTTTTGGAATAATCTGCTTTAGCCGACGAGGTTAGCTGACGGGTAGGATGGCAGTGTGCATCCCTTCTGTGCATCACAGAATTAACCCCTAACGTGGTTCCCCCGCTTCCGTAAAAGACGGAACTAGGCCCCTATTTGATTGGGAGGTGTTCGTTGATCTCCTCTCATGATTCCGTTATGGTTAACACGCGTTTCATGTTATCATGCCTCTCCTTTTGACACATCCTTGATAATTCCGTATATTCGCTCTTCTGGTCCACTCAGGCTCTGTTAACCGTAATTACCAGACATCTCCAAAAAATTCCGTCCATATCCTACCATGTCCACTCTGACTAAAAAGGTTCACGCTATGTCGGTTCACCAGAAAATTTGGCGACGCAAAGCCTTTTGCAGTACAAAAAAAGATCATCTGGCCGCGGTGTCGACCGGATGATCCTGCTCGCTATGTTTTCTATTTGGTTGGGGAAGCGACCGTTTTGACTGCATTTCCTTCTTCATCAAACTTCATTTGATAGGATAACTGGTTCAATTTGCCGATCATCCGTTTCCGGTTCGCCGCATCCATCGGGACCGGCTGTCCGTTCACGATTTTGACCGGGATCACTTTGGAGGTGGTTTCCTTTTCCCCAAAGGTCAGCTCCACCATCATTGCTTCTCTTCCTTTGGGATTGTAAGAGGTGGTAAAGACGAAGTTGCCTACGCTGTAGTAGATCGGCACCCCTTTGTAGAGCTCCATTCCCATCACCGAATGGCTATGGGAGCCGACCACCGCATCTACCCCGCTGTCAATGAGCTTCCGAGCCATTTCCCGCGCATACGGCTCCGGATTATCCTTGTATTCGAGATTCCAGTGCATCACGGCGATGGTAATATCAGACTGTGCCACTGCTTTTTTGACGTAGGTGAGCATCGGCTCATACGAATAAGCATGGGCGAGTCCTGGCTTGTTTTTTCCAGCAAACCATTGCCGATTGGGCAGTACATGGCTCAACCCTATGACGGCAACACGCTTTCCGTTGATGGTTCGGATGTCCGGGGCGAATGCCTCCTCCTCGTTTTTCCCTGCACCTACATAGCCAAGCTGAACCTTTTTCAAATGGTCCATGGTATCGAATAACGCGTCCATGCCGTAGTCCAAGGAATGGTTATTGGCCAGATTGACGACATCAAAGCCGGCGTTCACCAATCCTTGCAGAGTTTGGGGCTTGGATCGGTATGTATATTCCTTTTTCGCTGCCTGGCCGCGGGTGCTGACAGACGTCTCCAGATTGCCGATGGTCAGATCCGCCTGCTTCAGAAAGTCTACCGTCTTTTGAAACGGGTAATCCACGCCATGGAGCCCGATTTGGTTTCCGACGCTCTTGTCCAGCATGATATCTCCCACAAAAGCGATACGAATCCTGCTTTCCTCTGCCGCAGATACGCCATGCGATCCCGCCGCACTGCCTGCGATCAATAGCATCGCAGCGGCTATTGCCGTCCCAATCTTCCACCGTCCGATTTTCATGCACCTCTCTCCTCACGCTTCTACGCCCATTCTAGTTGCTGCTGGGTGTGAAGCCTGTTGAAGCCTGTCCGGAGCAGAGGAACATTTCCCGTGAAAAATCGACGTTTTGTGATTTCCCGGTTTTCAAATGTCGAATTAGACGTGAAACAAGTATAATGGTGAAAATGTGATTTCAATTTCGTAGGCGTCGTGAAAGGAGGAACCATGGTACATCAGCCGCGTTCCGTCATACTCAAAACCAAAACCACCTTGCCTGGTGCGAGGCCTGGAAGTGTACGGAGAAATCACTTGCTGAACAGACTGGACGAAGGCCTCTTTTGCAAGCTGACCATTCTTTGCGCACCTGCCGGCTACGGCAAGACGACCTTGCTCACGCAGTGGGCCCATCAGCAGTCCGCCAAGCCGGCTTGGCTCTCGCTCGACGAAATGGACAATGATCTCATCCGCTTCTGGAAATACGTCGTACATACGATCGCGGACTCCCGTCTGCCTGAACTCGCAGAAAGACTCGAGCCATTGATGGGAGCCGTTTCCCATACATCGATTTTCACCTTTATTGACTCGCTTCTGTATGAACTGGATAGCATCGAACAGCCCGTCATTCTTCTCTTGGACGACTACCATGCCATCTTCGAGGAGCAGATTCATCTCAGCCTGTCGTACTTCATCGACTACTTGCCTGGCCATGTTCATCTGTTCATCGCCAGTCGTAACGCACTGCCTTTTTCCACCGCCAAATGGACCTTGCGTGGACAGGCTTGCCACATTTCGTTGGAGCAGCTGCGCTTTACCCACCAGGAGACGGCCAGCTTTTACCATGATTCACACGGCATCTCGCTTCACCCACAGCAAATCGAACGCATCCTGGAAAGGACTGAAGGATGGGTGGCTGGGCTTCAGCTGGCTGCGATCTCCCTCACGAATCCAGTCCACCATGACCGCTTTTTTGACGGGTTCAACGGTTCCCATCACAATATCACCGAGTATTTGCTGCACGAGGTATGGCTCCGCCTTCCCGCTGATCTCCAGGATTTTTTGCTTGCCACCTGCATCTTGAAGCGTATGGACGCCCCCCTCTGCAATCGCTTGACGAATCAGACGCAGAGCCACCAGATTCTTACTTTTCTGCACAGGCAAAATATTTTTCTCATTCCCTTGGATGATTATCACAGCTGGTATCGGTATCATCACCTGTTTGGCGACTTCCTCGAAGGGCAGCTGCAGAGGCGGGATCCCCAAAAAGCAGTCGACCTGCATCGCATCGCTAGTGCAGCCTTTGCCGAACGGGGGCTGTACGATGAGGCGATTGATCATGCTTTTGCCGCTTTTGACTTTTCTGTCGCTGCCCAGCTCCTGGAAAAGCACTTTCCCCAAATGATTGCGCGAGGAGAGCTATCTACGCTGCTGCATTGGCTGACCCGATTTCCACAACCTGCGGAGATGCTGCCCCCTTCCATGCGCCTGCTCTCTGCCTTCATCCAAATTCTATGCGGTCAAGCCGAGCAAGCCCAAAAGGAACTACCTTCCCTGGAAGCGACATGTGCCGCCATCGAAGATCCTGTGGAGCAGGAGCAGTTTGTAAGCGGGTTATTTTTTGTTCGGGCCAATCTCATCTTTGCTCTCGGCCAGTTCGAGACGTTGATCTCTGGCGCAGATACCTTTTACAAAGCATTGCCCGAGAATCCATTATTTTTTTCTTTCAATTACAATGCGACAGAGCCGTTTATCAGACGGACCACCCTGGGCCTCAAGGGAATGCTTTCTCCGCAGACGGAATTCGTCGGAAACATGTTCTCCGGCATTCTCGCCGCACATGGCTGGCAGGACTCCCTGTTCAATATGTACGTCATGATGGCGCTCGCCGAAGGGTATTACGAATGGAACCGCTTAGAAGAAAGTGCTGCGCTGCTGGAGCAGATCGAACCGATTGCACGCCGCCGAAAAATTCCTGGGCTGCTCGTTCCTTGCTTGTTAACAAAGGCAAAAATTGCACTCGCAACAGGCGCATCCATTCAGGCGAGAGGGATTGTTGAGGAAGCGCTGGAGACGATCCACATGTGGTCCGAGGATTATTGGGCCAATCCGTTGCGTGCTTTTCTCGCCCGTGTGCATTTGGCAGATGGACATATCTCCCTGGCAATGGAACAGCTGGACAAGCTTCCCTCCTTTATTCGCGAAAAACCCATGCTTCAACGAGAGCTGGAGCTTTTGACCCTGGTTCGCTCCTTACTCGCCAAGCAGGAGGGAGAAGACGTATTTTGGATCTTGGACACCTTGAAGATGGCGAGTAAGAGAGAAGGCTTGCTCACCAGCCAAGTAGACATCGCCATTCTGCAGGCATTGGCCAAGCAGCAGCTCGGTCAAATCGAGGAAGCGAAGGCATATTTGCAGGAGGCTCTCGTCATTGGCGAAGCGAACGGGTATGTGCGCAGCTTCCTCGACGATGGCCCGGCCCTGTACCCGCTGCTTGCGGCCTGCAGGGCAAACAAAGGGAAGCAGCCGCATCACAAGGCGGCCTCCCCTTCCTATGTCATGCAGCTGCTAGATCTCCTTTCGAAAACGGACACGAAAAGAAAAACAGACCATTCCTCTCCCCTGCTTGAACCACTGACGGGAAAAGAAATGATCCTGTTATCCATGCTGAGCCAGGGTGCTTCCAACAAAGAAATCGCGGAGCAGCTCGGAAACACGGTCGGGACAGTCAAAGTGTATCTTCATCGCATTTACGGCAAGCTTGGTGTGACCAATCGCACACAAGCATTGCTGAAGGCACAGGAATTATCTCTTCAAGAAACGGATCCTGCCCCTCATTAATCGCTTTTTGAAACCAGCCCTGCCAGCTGATCGAGATCGACATTCCCACCCGAAACGAGGGTGACGATCCGTTTGTTGCGCAGGGCTGTTTTTTCGAACATAGCCGCCGCGATCACGGTGGCGCTGGAAGGCTCGATCACCTGCTTCATCCGTTCGAGCACAAAGCAAAACGCTTGGCGAATCTCCTCTTCCGTGACCAGCACGACGTCATCTATATATTTGCGTAAAACGGGAAAGGTGAGCTCTCCTGGCTCGCTGGTCCGCAAGCCGTCCGCAATGGTGGTCGAGCCTGCTATAGAGATGCGCTGATTTTGCTTGAGCGATAAATACGTGTCATTCGCGAGCTGCGGTTCTACGCCGATGACTTGAACAGAAGGCTTTGTCTCCTTGATGGCTGTCAGAACACCCGAAATCAATCCTCCCCCGCCGATGGGCACGAAAACCGCATCGACATCGTCCAGTTGTTCCAAAATTTCCAGCCCGACCGTACCTTGCCCCGCCATAATATAGGGATCATCATACGGAGGTATGTAGACACCGTTTTGCTGTTTGGCGAGCTCCATGGCTCTCGGGAGACGTTCCGCTGAGGTCAGCCCGCACTTCTCCACTTCGCCTTGGTATGCCTGGATCGCTTCGAGCTTGCATGCAGCCACATCCTCTGGAACGACGATCGTCGCTCCGATGCCGAGCTTGCTTGCAATGTAGGCGACCGCCTGCCCGTGATTGCCGGAGGAGGCGGCTGTGACTGACACGGCCCCTTCGCGCACTGCCTGTTTCACTTTATGGGTCGCTCCCCTGATTTTAAAGGAGCCTGTCTTTTGAAGATGTTCGGCTTTCAGATACATTTCATTTCCACAAAGCAAAGAAAGCTGTTTTGAAGTGAGCAAGGGTGTCTGGTGAATCGTATCCGCGATCTGTTCCCGCGCATGGGCGATATCCGCGATCCCTATCATGGCTATTCCATCCTCCCTATCGCTTTACTGCAATAATAAAATCTATTTCTACCGGCGTATTCCCTGGCAGCTCGGCTGCGCCGACTGCTGTCCGCGCGTGACGCCCTCGCTCTCCAAAAATCCGTTCCAACAGCTCCGAAGCAGCATCAATGACATTTGGCTGCTGTGAAAATCCGTCGTCTGACTGGACATACCCAGTCACTTTCAGGATACGCTCTACCTGATCCAGACTCCCGATCTCCGCTTCCAGGCTGGCGAGTCCTTTCAGAACGCAGATTTCCGCCAGCTCTCTCGCCTGTTCGATGGTCACATCTTTTCCCACTTTCCCGACAAAAGGAAGCTTGCCGTCTACACGCGGTACTTGTCCACTGATGTAAGCTACTCCCTCATGGACGACGACTGGCACGTATTGATAAAGCGACGGTGCAGGCTTTGGCAATTCCAGCCCCAGTTGTTGCAAACGATCTCGAATCATAGCAGCCTCCTTGGATGGCACAAATGTCAGAATGTTCGCGAATCCTCTCTTATTATAACAGATGTCTCCTCTTTGCTCTCGTTCACTCATCTGGGCGAATGTGCATAGGATGAATCGTTGTGAGGAGGGAAAAAGATGAGTCGCTATGATGATCAGGATCTCATCCTGTTCGAGCATCGTTTTTGGCTGCAAATCTTGGGAGATCATTCCCGTTTTATTACGGATTCACTTGCTCCCAAAGAACAAGAAGAAATACAGAGAGCCCAATATTTCATCGAGTCCTATGACACCTTGCTGGAGTACGCCCGGCACGATTTGGAGCCAAAGGAAATCACGGCCTTAAATGAGCAGGCCAGCATTTTGACCGCGCATTTGCGGGAATTCAAGCTGCACCTATTGGAGAGACATCTGATCGGGAAAATTTCCATCAGTCTCAGCCCGACCTTTCTCAATCATATGGTCAATGAGCTGGAAGAATATCAACGGCTTCTGGATGCGTTCGTTGCGGGAAAACAGCCGGCCGCCACAACCCCTGTTGATTTGCATCTGCTTTGGCTCTCCGATGCCGTCGGTCATGCCGCCACCATTACTTGCCTTCTGGATATGGTCGAGCATGACTTCAAACAAAAGAGCCAGACCTTCACCAAGCAATTTGAACATTACTATCAAAAGGCAATCGAGCTGGCAGGATATTTACGCACGAATCTAGAGAGCTTCCCTGCCTTAAAACGCTTCAATCATCAGGCCGAGATGGAAATGAAGCTCTTCCAAATCTTTTTGCACGAGCTGGAAGAATTGCGGATGAGTAACGAGCTATTGGGAGTCCTGTCTCCGCTCATGGCAGACCACATGTCTCGGGAAGAGTGCTATTATTTGATGAAGCTCTCACAGGTTTCCGACGTCAAGGCACCGGACTGTTTTCCAACCAAACCGCGGGTTGAATAGACATGACCCAAGTCCGTTTTAACGCTAATGCGCGCATAATTGCGCGTATTTTTTTCAACCTGGGTTCCACTTGCCAAGCCACGCATGTCGCGCATGGATAGAGCTACCTCGTCTTCCCTCGCCTGGCCCCCCACAGAGTGCGTTCGTTTTGTCTACAAGTAACAAGCACGAGACACGGTAGTGCGGTTCGGCTTCCTGTATCTATCAACGAAAAAGCAGGGCGATTAACCCTGCTGTAGATTGTTAAGAAATCGTCTTTGTAGAATTCTTCTTTGTAAATTCCGTCTTTTTCTATTTTGATTTTGTAGATTTCTTCTCTTTAGATTTCGTCTTTGTAGATTTCGTTTTTTCAGTTTGCGTCTTCTCTTTGTGGCTGCTCGATTATTCGCGCAGTTACACCGCCCATTTAGACGCGCAGCCATTCCTTGTGGTCCATATGCTCCATATGGTCCATATGCTCCTTGTGGCCCATATGCTCCATGTGGCCCATATGCTCCTTGTGGCCCATATGCTCCTTGTGGCCCATGTGCTCCTTGTTGTCCATATGGTCCTTGTCCTCCATATGGTCTTTGCCCTCCATATGCTCCTTGTGGTCCACCATATGCCCCTTGTTGTCCATATGCTCCCTGTTGTCCATATGCTCCTTGTGGCCCATGTGCTCCTTGAGCTCCATATTGTCTTTGTCCTCCACATGGGCCTTGTCCTCCATATGCTCCTTGTCCTCCGTGTGGTCCTTGTCCTCCATATGACCCTTGTTGTCCATATTGCCCCGCATATCCACCTACACTCTTATTGGCATATTGTGACGAGCCACTATATCCTTGGTTGTATCCCTGATTTTTCTTATTCAAGAAATACTCCCCCTTTTCTTTTATGTAGACAGGTTATGAGAAGAAGTTTCCCACCGCTTGGACGTGTATAGGGAAGCGAGAAAAATGTGCGACACAATGGAGACAGCAATTATTTACCGGGCAATAATCGGGCGAGCGTTACAAATAAGCTTCTGGAAATGCTATCGGCCCTTTTTCTTTTGTCTGTATAGCAAAACCTTACAACGTGTTGTTCTCCCGTTAGTAGTAGCGAAAAGAGAGTCCCCTCTTTAGGATGATGAGCAGTGAAAATAAAGCATTAGACCGGAACCCTTTATGGTACGAGGAGTTCCGGTCTTCTTAATCACTAGAATTTGAGTGTTCGTTTTAAACTCAACGTCAGAATGAAGCAACTGTTTCATTGAACTCTCGATCCCATAGTCCAACAACTAATCACTGAGTAAAAGTTTCATTCCATCATGACTTGCAACAAATCCAAGTCTTTCATAGAACCGATGTGCTTCTTTTCGTTGTTTATCCGTTGTCAATTGAATCATCCCACAACCATTTGCTTTCGCTACGTCCATTGCATAACGAAATAATGCTTCTCCCACACCTTTACTGCGATAACTACGGACAACACGAACACCCTCAATTTGAGCGCGTGTCATTCCTAATCGTGCGATACCTGGAATTAACGTAAGCTGAAGACAACCAATTACCTCTTCGTTATCCAAAGCAACAATGATTGAATTTCCGACCTGCTGCATGATTTTTTCAAAAGCCTCAATATACTGTAGAGGAAGTGGCTCTTCAAAACGCTCTCGCGTAGCCCCCAATTCATCGTCGGCTAATAAACGGACAATTGCGGGAAGATGGTCGATAGTAGCTGTTTTAAACTCCATTGTGCACCTCCAGTATTTCAGTCGTTATTTCCATAACAAATTCTTCATGTCCACGAAACAACCTTCTTCCTTTTCACTCCATAACAAAAAGGAGCAGCGAAACACTGCTCCTCAACAATCGGACTACTTTCTCCTCCCAAATTTCAATCCATCTACCTTCTGGATCAGAATGCCTATTACGAAGGATTCCTTTTTTCCACCTGCTCTTTTCAAATGAAATCATTTGTTAACCTACTGAACCTGTGAAATGATGATGTTGATGATGCATCATCCAATCTGCCATCGTACAATTTTCGCTTCACTTATGGTACGGCTCACCGTGGTTGACTTGAACAATTCTACCCTTTCGTTTTAGCAAAAGCTGCCGAATTATCACCTGCAGCCCTTTTTTGCGTTTGTTCAGCTATCGATCCCCGTTAGCGGAATGAGCTGTCTGTAAACTATGGTACATTTCAGCTTAATGGGTCTCTCGGCGAAAGGTTGGCCGTGTCCTCTATTGAAATCGTAAAGGCCCCTTTTGGTTGCCCTTTTACTCTATTCCAACAAGAACATACGGTAACTTCTCCACTCTAGACTCTTTGGAAAGATTCAAAAAGTCCCGAATGCTGGCTCTGATAGTCACTTAACAGCCGCTGCATTTTTTCCACCGTGCAGTCTTGATGGGGAACATGGATGGACACGATTAAGTTTGCATCGTTCAAATACAGAAACGAGACAAGATCGAAATTCAACATTCCGAGTTTCGGGCAATGCAACGTCTTGGGGGCATCAATGGCATCGAGAACCTCATGGGAGTCCCAAAATTCACGAAACTCACTGCTAGCATGGGACAGGGCTTCGAACTGCTCAGACCACCAAGGGTCGTCGCCGTGACGCGCATACCCGGCATGGAAATTAGCGACGATCCGTCGCGCATGCAGTTCCCATTGGTCTCCCTTGACATAGCGGAAACGGGGAGAAGTGAACGTCATCCAGACAAAATTGCGCTCTCTATCCGACATGGCCGCGGGATCCCCATTCAATGCGCAGTAAGCTTCATTCCAGGCCAGGATGTTCATGCGCGAATCCATGACATTCGACGGGGACAGGTTTTGGCTATCCAAAAAACGTTGAAGTTCGGGTGTTACCTTCGAGGGCTGCTTCGTATCGATCAAGGGATATTGCTTACGCGCAAGATGGTACAGGTGCCTTCGTTCCGATTCGTCTAACCGAAGCACTTCAGCTATTCGATCAAGGACCTCGGCGGATACGTTGATATGACGTCCTTGTTCCAAGTAGGTATACCAATCCACTCCCACGCCTGCCAGCAGAGCGACCTCGCTGCGGCGAAGCCCGGGTGTTCGTCTGCGTCCGGACTCCGGCAATCCTGCTTGCTTTGGGGTCATTCGTTCACGGCGTGTGCGCAGAAAACGAGACAATTCCTCATAACGGTCCAATCTGTACACCATGATCTCCATGCCTCCTATCTATTCACTAACGTAGGATTCTTAATCCTACGATAACCAGATCTCTCCCTAGCCTCGTCAGGTCCATATACACTAGTCTATGTTCTCCTTAGGAAGAATAGCAAGAATGGATGAGACAGCGATCATCGGTCGAACCTGTCCAACTCCATTCGGATCAATATCATTGAGGTGATGAGAATGAAAGTAGCTGCGGTCGTCGGGAGCATTCGCAAAGAATCGTATAACTTGAAGCTAGCACGCTATATCCAAAACCGTTATCAGCATCTTTTTCAGTTGGATGTGCTGAACATTCGGGATCTCCCTTTTTACGATCAGGATATCGAGTCTGCTCCACCACAGCCGGTTATTGATTTTAAGGCGAGGGTCGCTGCAGCCGACGCGGTGTTATGGGTCACTCCGGAGTATAATTCGACCATTCCCGGCGCCATGGCGAACGCGATTGACTGGTTATCCCGTGTGGATCGAGTCATGATCGGGAAGCCCTCCTGGATCGTAGGGTCATCCATGGGATTGTTGGGATCGGTCAAATCGCAGGGCCATCTGCGAGACATTCTGTTCTCTTCCGGCATTTCCTCGCCGCTTTTGCCTGGAAATGAAGTGTACATCGGCCTGGTCCATGAAAAAATCAATGAGAAGGGGGAACTGACGGACAAACCTACGATAAAGCAGCTTGATCTCGTAGCCGAAAACTTTGTGAAATGGATGAAGGAACTTTCCCAATTGAAGCAGTTGCAAAGTAAAACCTAAACAGAAGCCTGGGAGGGAGTAAGATGTTTGAGCATGTGGTGCTATTGAAATTTAAGCCCAATGTTGTCATTGCAGAGCAAGAAGATACGGTAAAGCGCGTGTATGACTTTAAAGGGAAAATTCCGGGTATCGTCGATCTTAGCGCCGGAATTAACATCACGGAGGAAGTAGAACATACGCAGGGCTATACGTTGGGCATTCGAGTCACTTTTGAGAATCAACAGGCTTGCCGGGATTATATTCAGCATCCCCTGCATCAAAATTTATTGCAATCCATCGGCTCATTTGTCGAAGGGATCGTCGTAATGGATTACCCGTTTGCTTAACGCCCCAGATATGGAGATAGCAGATATGGATAAGAAGCTTGCAGGTAAAATGGCCTTAATCACCGGAGCGTCCCGAGGAATCGGCAGGATGATAGCCGGAGCGTTCGGAGCAGACGGCAGAGGTCGTACAGGATGACCTACTTTTCATGCCAGCTTGCGGCTAAGCATCAAATCCCAATGGCCGCATCATCAACTTCTCCACTTCGGTAACGAGTCAGATGTTCCCGTCCTACAGCCTGTGCGCTGGCTCTAAAGGAGCCGTCGAACAATTCACGCGTCAATTAGCCAAAGAGCTTGAACATGAACGCTTTCGGGCGTCTCGGGGAAACCAAAGACCTCGCAGCTGTCGTCCTCTTTCTTGCGAGCGAAGAATCACAGTGGGTGACGGGGCAAGCTCTCCGCGCCAATGGTAAGGTTCTCCGCGCTGTCAGTAACGAAGTTTTAGAGCCATCCTTACGGGATGGCTCTTTCTTTGTCTATCTTTGTTCAACTATCAAAACTGTTTGGTTAACACTTTTCAATTTACACTAACTTAATCACGTCTATCGATGAATTGGGAAAATACACTTCCCCCCTTAACTAAGATATAAATCACAAGATAATTGCTTATAACAGTAATCTCATCACCAGTGTATCAAACTTTTGTCTCAGACAGTTCTTGTGCTCTACTATCAGATTGGCTCCGCATGGATAAAGATACCACTGCTGGGAGGAGTGCAATCGCTACACCGATTGCGCCAATCCAACCGACGGCTTGAAGCGATATGTTTTCTACAACCATGCCCCCAATTACGGCTCCAACGGCCATGCCCAATTGTACGATGGAAGTGTTCAAGCTCAGAATGATTCCCGAGGCTTTGGGTGCCATGCCAATCAGATAAACTTGTTGGACCGGACCAGTCGACCAGGCAAAAAAAGACCACAACATCAGTAAAGGCAGCACGAATACGAAAGAATGGGAGAATGCTGTAATTAGTAACAAGATCCCGGAGTGGAGAAGCAAGCCCCCAATCATAGTACGGGGAATCCCCCATTTATCTGCGCCATAGCCGCCAACCTGAGAACCAAGAAGACTGGCTATACCGAATGCAAATAGCCCGATACTGACCATCTGGTCACTCATTCCAGTAATGGTCAGGAGGAACGGAGAAATATAAGTATAAATGATCGTATAACCCAGAATCCAGAAAAAGCTAATGGACAAGGCAATAGAGATTCGAGGCGTTTTGAGCAAGGAAAGCTGCTCCCGTATGGGAACTGGAATCTCGCCCTTAGACTTGGGAATGGTCAGCAGAAGGACAAACATAGCAATCAGGCTGAGCACTCCGATACCCGTAAAGATGATCTTCCAATCATAGGAGCTAGCAATAACTCTCCCCAGAGGAACACCTAGAATAAGCGCGAGATTAAAGCCTAAGAGAACCGTAGCAATCGCACCGCCTTGCTTGCCCGGCTGAGCAATCTTAGAGGCAACGGTTAGGGCGACCACCATAAAAACACCGGTTCCAATCGCCAAAATAATTCTAGCTCCAAACAACATGGCGAAGCCAGTCGTTGTAATCGTGACTAGATTTCCTAAAAGAAATAGCGCCAAAGCAGCCAACATGAGTTTTCTTCGGTCCATTTTTGCGGTGATTGCAATCAGAATTGGAGTGCCGATCGCGTATGCAAGCGAGTAGACAGTGATGAGCTGCCCGGCTGCTGCTAGCGTCACGCCGACATCACTTGCGACCCTATCCAATATTCCAGCGATAACAAATTCAGAAGTCCCTACCAAAAAACTGACGATGGCCAGTATGTAAATTTTCCATGAGTTTAGCATGTCGATCCCTCTCATTCTATTTTCGCAATTTTAGAAACGTGCGAATCATACCTAAATAAAAATCCTCTTATTGCTTGGCAAGCTCCTTACGGACAATAGGTGCAACCTTAGTACCGAGAAGCTCGATCGTCCGTAGCAATTCGCGATGCGGAAGTGAGCTGAAATCGACGTACATAAGGAAACGGGTCAAGCTTAAATTCTGCTGTGCAAGCAGAATCTTCTCCGCCACATATTCTGGATCTCCAACATATAAGGCACCACGAAGGTCGCAAGCCTTTTCGAACGAGTCACGAGTGTAATGTGGCCACCCTCGTTCCCGTCCAATCTGGTTCATCTGCTCTGCCATCACGGGAAAGTACCGTTCCGCGGCAGCTTCAAACGAATCCGCAATGAAACCATGGGAATGCGTTGCAATCTGCAAATTGCCGGAATCGTGCCCTGCCTTCTCGGCGGCTTCCTTATATAGTTTCACCAAAGGGGCAAACCGTTCCGGCATCCCACCGATAATCGAGAAGATCACAGGAAGTCCAAGCGTGCCGGCTCGAACCGCTGATTCCGGACTGCCACCTGTGCCAATCCATACGGGCAGCGGATCCTGCTGTGCACGGGGATATACGCCCATATTGTTAATTGCCGGGCGATGCCCTCCACCCCAGGTCACCTTCTCCGCAGTTCGTATTTTCAATAAAAGTTCAAGCTTCTCTTCGAACAACTCTTCGTAATCGTTCAGGTTATACCCGAACAACGGAAACGACTCAACGAAAGAGCCGCGTCCGGCCATGATCTCGGCCCGCCCTTTTGATAGGCAGTCCAGCGTTGCGAAGTCCTGATATACACGGACCGGATCATCCGAAGAGAGCACCGTTACGGCGCTAGATAGCCGAATCCGCTTGGTTGTGGATGCTGCAGCTGCAAGAATGATAGCCGGAGACGAGCTTGTATAGTCGCTCCGGTGATGCTCGCCAATAGCATACACATCGAGCCCAACTTGATCAGCCAATTGAATCTCCTCGATCGCTTGACGCAGCCTCTCTGCCGGCCAGACACGTCCAAGATCAGGCCTTGTGTGGAGAAAAGTGGTAATTCCCAACTCCATGATCTTTGACTTTTCTTCCATCATAGTTTCCTCCCTAAACAATTCGTCACTTCTAGAAATGTAGAAATGCGTTTCAAAAAAATTACGCCAGCAAATAAGGCGCAAATTTCTCTGCAACTTCTTGATTAACACTATAGTGAATATACGATCCATTCTTACGCGAATTGATTAAGCCAGAGTCGGTTAATTGCTTCAGATGATGCGACAACGTTGAGCCAGCCACCGTTTCGAGTCTTTCGCCAATAGCAGTAAAGCATTGATTACTCTCCTTTGCTAGCAGCAAAGCGATTTTTAAACGCGTGGGTTCACCTAAAGCTTTGTATACTTTGACCGCCTGCCCCATTTCTTCTTCGTTTTCAGCCATGATGATCTCCTTCCAAAGTGTTACTCTACATTTCTATAAGTGTCGAACTGATCTTAGCACCTCATTGTTGAAATGTAAAGGGCTACATTATTGCTTGCCTGCTTAGGAAAGCCTAGATAGTAGCAACCGCCATGCTAAACTGCCCGTAGCGTAAAGCCCCATCATTAGTCTAATACACTATATGTTCTCAGTCTAAAACATTATTTTCACAGTCTCATACTTTATTTTCTTTGGACAGCTCAAGGTATAAGCAAGTAATCCTACATATCTGATATTCCTGGTTTCCATCCTACTTCTTGCGACCAAGTACGAGCTTTCCGTAAAATATTCCAAACAATCGGTCCTTTTCCTTCAACATATTTAACACGTTCGTTCCTGTAAAGTTCCATTAATCGATGTTTTTCTTGAGCGTACCATTAAACAATCTGTAGGATTGTTCAGAAAAACTACCGCGGTACAATACGAATAGCCAAATGTCCCAAAGAAGTTCTTAATTTTGAAGCGATATCATTGAACAGACTTTTCCTTTCAGGGTCATGTTTAGATATCCTCCATTGATCATCCATAGTAATCTCCTTTGATTGTAGTGGTTTTTAGAAACGCATATCAATATTACCATAATTTAGTTGGCGTTATTAAGCATAACTGCCCGTTAGCATAATGAAGTGGCGGCAGTCCAATACTTTTGGCCAGCCCAAAACCAATAAATAGAGGTGCGATCTTATACTTGTGCTTGATTAATCTTATACAAGCTGATGGCAAGTTCTAAGGATCGGTTTATCTCAGATACAACCTGCAGGGCAGGAGCCAGAGAGTCTTCAATGCCATCCACGAAGAGATCTAGGTGGAACTTCAACGTATGACCCAGCTGTCTGCCATACGGCGTCACAGGCGGCAGCGCAAACGGCCGCAGCTGCATCTTGTGGCCGCCTCTTGCACAATCGCGGACAAACCAGCCGAGAAACTCAAGTGCATGCCAACCTTCCTGTGACGGCTGCAGCACAAGCTCAAATTGAATCAGAACCTCATTGTCCAGCCCTCCCCCGGTACGCAGCAGAGCGGCATGTGGCAGATGAGCATACTCGGTTACGAAAAGCAGCTCCGCATCCACAGATGACAAATCATCCACACCGCTAATGGCAGAATCGACACCGGCTAGGCTGCACAAGGTTTGGTGAAATTGTTCAATTTCAGGGGGATACCCGCTCATTGTTCTTCCTCTTTTCTTTTGGTATGTTCTTCATCTGTGATTAATCCGCCAAGCAGAACTGGCTCCGATGATCCCGGTAGCCTGTAAAATTGCTTACTATATTCTGGAGATAACCACCTCACTAATAATAATACCACTTATTGGAACTATATTACCGTTAGCTTAAAGCAACTCCCAGACTACAACTTTATTCCAGAAATTCGACCTCTTTGTAATTCGTGTATTTCAGCTTGTACTACCGGGGATGAGGCTTTAATCCCCGATTGCACCAGCCACATCGTAATTTTCCAAATGAATATCGATTTCCAGTCCAAGAGCAAGTTTTGCCAGTTGTAGTCCGATATAAGGCCCCATCGTTAGCCCCGATGCACCCAATCCATTTGCAACGAAGATTCTTTCCCAGCCGGGTAAAGCTCCTATGACAGGGAGAAAACCTGGAGTGAACGGGCGAAAACCTACTCTTGCTTCTAGAAACGTGCTATTAGCTAAGGCGGGAGCTATTTCTAATGCTTTATTGAAAACTTCCTGCAAGCCACCAGCCGTTATACGAGTATCGAAACCCTTCATATTGTTTTCATGCGTGGCGCCAATGACAATTCTTTTATCATCAAATGCCAACAAGTACTGATCATTCGGCGGAATGACGACGGGCCAGTTGTCCGTGTCCGCTTCTGGCAATTCTAAATGAACGATTTGAGCTTTTTGGAAGGATACTTTGAAATCTACGCCTAGTGGCTTTAGTAATTCATTTGCCCACGCGCCAGCACAAACTATCACTTTATCAGAATATATAGGTGTATCTTCAACAATTACTCCTGTTACACATGTTCCACTATATTGGAGGGTGGCTTCCCCGTTTAAAAGAGTAGCGCCATTTTTTATTGCGGCGCTCAAAAGGGCATCACGGAGGGCACGTCCATCGACACGGGCGGCTCCGTTAATATGTACTGCGGCGTAGTTTTCGGCAAGTGGAGAAAACAAAGCATTTGCTTCGCTTGGTGTGAGCTGAGTGATTTCCCCAACTTCAGGAGCATCCTCTCTGCGTTTTAATGCACGTTTTTCCAGTTCAATAAGCTTTTCTATGTCCCTGTGTATACTGAGGGCACCAACACGAGCATAACCGGTGTGCATTTCTCCATCCCTTTGGAGATCTTCTATCAAGGATGGATAAAAACGTGCACCTTCCTTTGCAAGTTTATACCAAGCTTGATTGCGTCTCTGTGATAACCACGGACAAATAATCCCCGCAGCTGCATCAGTTGCTTGTCCTTTATCTTTCCGGTCAACGATGATCACGTCTGCGCCTCTTTTTGCCAATTGATAGGCAGTAGAAGCTCCTAGAATCCCCGCACCAACTACAATAAACCTTTGCATTTTTCAGCATCCTTTTCGTTTCTAAGCGAATTTTACTTTGCATTTCCCAGTACTATTAAACAACTGGGGTAAGTTCCAGTCAAATTGTTGCGAAGAAGCGTTGAAGCGTGTTGTGGACTGAGAATAGGGCTTCTTTCGGGTAGCTCCTTTTTATATGGATCAAGAATAGTGCGGAAGGACCATTTTTGTGGGATTTAGCAAACCTTAGTATTGGATTTACGTTTTATTAATTTTGTTTCTTTACCATGTAATCGAAACACACAACTGAATTCCACAAAAAAACAAAGGTGAGGAGAGAATTCAAAATGAAAAAGGTCGTATCCGGCTTGACAGCTTCTGCTATCCTTTTTGGTGGTTTGCTCCCAGTTGTCGATTCTGTTCAGGCTGAGGACAAGTTTTCTGAAAAAAAGGCTACGATGACGTTCGATGTAATTAGTGACATTCAAGGAGACCTGAAAGACTTTGCTCACGTTCTGCAAGACATCAGCAAGGACAATCCAAAGTCCGAAGCGCTGATCGTCAACGGTGACATTACACCCCGCGGTTACGATTTTGAATATCAGGCCGTACAAGATGTACTGGATCAAAATCCGCATCCCAAACAGGTCTGGTACAGCATCGGAAACCATGAGTTTTATGTGCCGAAGTGGAAAAATCCCCAAACGCTCGCCCAAAGCACGTGGCCCAATGGCACAACGGAAGAGGAGCTGTTTGATAACTTCTACCAATTCAGCGGCGAAGAGAAAGTCTATCATAAAAAAGAAATCAAAGGATATCCTTTTCTATTCCTTGGCACGGAGAAATACATGAAATACCACGATCCAAAATTGTGGGATGAAGTATTTATGAGCGATGAACAGCTGGACTGGTTAAAAGAAAACCTGGAACACTACCAGAAACAGGACAAGGACAAACCGATCTTTATCTTCTCCCATCACGTGCTCCCGGATAGCGTCTCCGGTTCCAGACAAAATCCTTATCTGAACGATTACCTGAATGTGGACAAGCTCCTCGATATCCTCAAAGACTATCCACAAGTGGTTTTCTTCACCAGTCACACTCACTGGGACCTGAACTTGCCAGACTGGGCAGGCAAAAAGAAAGTAGACGGCGGAGACAAGCGCGGATTTACCGTGGTGAACACGGGTGGCATTGAAACAGGGTGGATGTCGGCCGGTCCAAACGGCGGCGAAAAGGTGACCCCGGATGGCGGGACTTTCAAACAAGGTCTGCGCTTGGGCGTGTACGGTGACGATGTCGTCATCCAGGCGTATGACTACAAGCATGACAAAGTAATCAAGGAGCTTGGCATCCACAAGGGGAAAATTGAGCAGTTGCCGCCGAATGTCTTGGCTGACGATGAGAAAAACGAACTTGTCGGGGCGACTCGATACATGGAGTACAGCGTAGCAGGGCAGGACAACTGGCAGGATTTCGATCCGGAAAATCCGCCTATTTTTACAGGAAACCAGGTCGTGTTTGTCCGGCATAAAGGGGAAATGAACCTGGAAGACGGATTACCAAAAAAAGTCACATTCAAAGAGTAACGAAAGACAAATCCAAAAGCGGACATATCCAGCGGATCACAAGTGCCACATGGAATTGACGGGACATGTCCATGCGTTCCTCCTCAGCCGACAGACTTGAGCTCTCTTTTGTAATGCGGTTGCCATTCCAGCCACGATGATCGGCTTACCGGAGCCATGGGTAGCCGGGATTGCGATGGCTTTTAGCTAGCTGTCGGTTGTTCTGAACTCGCTGCGGCTGAGGGGGAGCAAATGGAGAATCATTTTCCGTTGCGTTTAATGAATCTTGACCTCGTTTATCATCAGATATCCAGAGGGGCTGATCCAAAAATCTTGAACATTTTTGCTTATGGCCGTAACATGTTCTAAATTGCGAATAGGAATCAGCAACGCGTCTCTTACTTCAATCTCTTGAGCTTTGGCGTAAATTTCTTTGCGCTTGGCGGGGTCTTGTTCCCTTCGGCCCGCTTCGATCAGGGTATCCAATTCCGGGTTGGTGTAATTGAAGCTGTTTCCTCGTCCGGCTGAGTTCGTGTGAAACAGATTGTACTGATTATAGTCGGCATCTCCCGTTGCGTTCCCCCAACCGCTGATAAACATGTCGTGCTCTTTTTTGACTTCGATCGCATCGACAAAGGCTCCGTATTCCATCACTTTTACTTCAACGTCAATTCCGATTCCCTTCAATTGAGATTGCACGACTTCCGCTACATTTACTCGGTCTTTCCGGTCATAGGTCCAGATTGTTGTTCGAAATCCATTGGGATAGCCGGCTTCTGAGAGCAATTCTCGTGCTTTGTTCAGATCGTATGGGTACGTTTTCACCTCAGGGCTGTACCCAAACACCTTGGGGCTCAGAGGAGAGTTTGCTTTCGTACCCACATTATTGTAGACGCCTTTAATAATGGCATCGGTTTCGATCGCGTGACTGATGGCCCGACGGACGCGAACATCATCAAACGGCTTCTTCTTCACGTTAAACCCGATATATTCTGTACCAAGCGCCTCGCTTCGATAGACGCTCATCTTGTCCGATGATTCGATTTGCTCAATCGCGGTTACGGGAAGCGGCTCAGCGATGTGCGCCTCTCCCGTTTCAACCATCGCAATCCGCGTGGTATCCTCAGGCACAACTCTAAAGACTACTTGATCGATTTTGGGCTTATCACCCCAGTAGTTCTTATTTTTCACAAGCGTAATTTCCTGGCCGGGCTTCCATGACTGAAACGAAAATGGTCCTGTCCCGACAGGATGCTTCGATAAATCCTTGCCATACTGGTCAATCGCTTTCGGGCTGAAAATGCTCCCTTCATGGCTGGCCAGGATGGAAAGAAGGGGAGCAAACGGCTCGGTGAGGATCATTTGGACCGTATAGTCATCCACGGTTTTTACTTCTTTTACCTTTCCGAATACGGTAGCCCGGGGCGAGGCTGTTTTCGGATCCAAAATGCGATCAAAGGTCTTTTTGACTGCTGCTGAGGTGAAGGGTGTCCCGTCATGAAATGTAATCCCTTGACGAAGCTTGAACTCCCAGACAACATCGTTGATCTGTTTCCACTCCGTGGCGAGCAACGGTCGAAACTCCATGTTTTTGTCGCGTGTCACAAGTCCTTCATAAACCTTTTGGTGAACCACGCTTGCGGCATTGAGTGTAGAACTGAATTGGGGGTCCAGATTGTCTGCGTCTGACAAGCGAGCGATAATCAATGTCCCGCCATCCTTGGGGGCTTCTGAGATATTTTTGTGTTCGGCTCTCTCTTTCGGGCTGGGAGAGCAACCGATGAGAGCTGTTGTCCATGCGACAGATATAGCGAGTAACATCCGAAGCAACTGCTGTTTGGTTTGCGCCATGCCAAGTCTCCTGTCTATTCTTCCATCTATCTTCCTGTTTTTGGAGCGGGGCGATTCTCTTCTCCTTGATCGTGTGCATCAGCTATTCAATGCTGACGTCATGCAGCATATGCATACTGACCGGGTTAATCCAAAAACCTTTCACGTTTTTGCTGACAGCGGCCAGAATCTCTGGATTGCGGTAAGGAATCAAGACTGCATCTTTTATTTCAATTTCTTGCGCCATTGCATAGATTTGCTTGCGCTTTTCAATGTCTGTTTCTCGGCGCCCCTGTTCAATTAGTTTGTCAACCTCAGGATTCGAGTAGAACCAACGGTTACTAAAGCCTTGAGAACTGCTATGGAACAAGTTGAATTGGTTGTAATCGCCGTCGCCCGTAACGTTTCCCCAGCCTCCGAGGAACATGTCCTGCTTTCCGGCCATGACTGCATCAAAATAGGCGCCGCTTTCCATTGTGACAATCTCGACATCAATCCCTATGCCTTTTAATTGTGATTGTATGACCTCTGCTACATTAATACGGTCTTTAAGATCGATAGTCAATATGGTCGTTTTGAATCCGTTGGCGTACCCTGCTTCATCCAGCAGCGTCTTGGCCTTGTTTAAGTCATACGGATATCCTTTAATATCTGGGGTGAATCCCAGCACCTTTGAGGACATAGGCGTGTGCACGAGTTTACCGACATCGTTGTACACCCCCTTGATCAGTGATTCTTTATCGATGGCGTAACTGATCGCCTGTCGTACACGCACATCATCGAGCGGCTTCTTTTTCAAGTTAAACCCGATGTATGCGACCTCAAGCAAATCGCTTCTGTAGAGGTTCATGGATGGGGAGGACTTGACGCGTTCCAGCTCTGTAACCTGCAACGGTTCTGCAATATGCGCTTCTCCCGTCTCCACCATTGCGATGCGCGTCGCATCCTCAGGTACAACCTTAAATACGACTTTCCCCACTTTCGCCTTTTTGCCCCAGTAATTGTCATTCCTCAACAAGACGACCTCTTGTCCAGGTGTCCAGGACTGGAAGACAAATGGACCTGTTCCTACGGGATGCTTCGCAAGATCTTTGCCGTATTGTTCAATCGCTTTTGGGCTAAGGATACTGGCTTCGTTGCTCGCTAGAATGGAGAAAAGCGGAGAAAACGGATATTTCAGAATAAATTGGAAGGTATATTCGTCAATCACTTTCACTTCTTTTATCATCTCAAAGTCAGATGCTTGCGGAGCCCCAACCTGGGGGTCCAACACTCGCTGAAAGGTCCTTTGAACTGCCTGTGCGTTAAACGGGGTGCCGTCGTGGAAATGGATGCCTTGCTGCAGCTTGAATTCCCAGGTCGTATCATTGAGCTGTTTCCACTCGGTAGCGAGGAGTGGTTGAATATTCATGTCTTTGTCCTGTTGTACGAGAGTTTCATAGACTTTCTGGAAAATGACATTTTGAGATTCAAAATCGGTGAGAAAATGAGGGTCAAGTTTTTTTGCGTCAGCTTGCCGAGCAATGACCAGTGTACCTTGTTCATTGGGTGTCGCAGTAGTTGTTTGTTTGTTCGTATTCGATATATTTGCTTCTTGCCCGGTTGAACATCCGGACAATGAGGCTGCCACAACGATACTGAGCGCAAATAGCGTACTGAGGAACGTTTTTTTCTTCACGCTTTTTCCCCCTTAGTCATGTTTGACCCGTGTTTCAGAGCTGCATCATGCATCTGTGTCAATTCGGAACGCGCTCATCCCCCTTTGCAGCTGGAATTTGCGAAGAACCTCTTGTTGAACACACTTTCCTACATAATAGGGGGAAAATAATGTTTGTATTTTCAAAATCTTTACAATATTTTAAGGTATATTTACTTAATCCTTTTTACTTATCAAAACGTTTTTATGGAACTCGCTGTCCAGTGAAAATAAAGTCTTAGACTGCCGCTGTTGCTATTGAACTATCTGAACCCGTTCGTTCAACGTTTTCTATTACGATTGGGGCACTGGTCCATTACTTCCCAGTTCTTAAACTGATGAAGTCGAAAAGTCGCCTACGAACAAGCTGCTTCCGAACAATTCCTGGACGCTACCCGCATGCGCCTGAATCGTAGCGTGTTGAGTCTGACCCTTGTCGTCAGCCGCGCCGCAGGCGACGAGGGGCGATCGTATCGCCGCTGACAGAAAAATGCTTACCCATCGTTGTACTCTTTTCGTACGCAAAAGCTCCTTCTTGCAAGATACCCCTATCCTAGAGGAGAGATATCGATATCTGGTGCAGACGAGATCAATATCGGGTGAAAATGTAACAACCGAAGCGGGCAATGGGCAGGAGGCCATTTTCGGAAAAATTCCCAGCCCTGTTCCCAGCATTATCCTGTATTTCTCCCACTGTATTTCCTGACCGTTACTCATGAAAAGGTGAACACTGACGAGATAAGATAAGGGACATAAACCAATTCATTTTTATGGAGGTTATGACAATGAGCAAAGGATTCAAGATGATTGTAGTGGCTGGGTTACTCACAGCAATTGCCTTTCCAGCAGCGGTGAGCGCCAAGCCGGAAGCTAAGCCAGAGATGGCTCCCGCAATAAAAACGACAAGGATAATCGCTGCCAAACCAGAAGCGAAACCTGAGGTGGCTTTCGGGGTAAACGCGACTCGGTTGATTGCTGCCAAACCAGAGGCGAAGCCTGAGGTGGCTTTCGAAACAAACGCGACTCGGTTGATTGCTGCCAAACCAGAGGCGAAGCCTGAGGCGGGTTAACCGTACGAAGATTTTCTGAATAGGAGTACGATGAGATGATCAAATTTAGGAAACAATTGACGAGCTTATCCCTTTTGGTGGCAAGTTGTCTTGCGTTCATCGGAGTCGCGGATGCCTTTAGCGAAACGCAGTCTGCCGTCGTTTCAAAGCCTACTCATGCTGCGCAACCGAAAAAACCAGCACCTGCACCTGCTCCGAAGCCCCTCCCCTCTGCCGGGAAAGTAGAGCCCTACGTTGTGAAAGGCTATTTACGTAACGCGCAGGGAAAGCCAATTCCAGGAGTTACGATCCATGCAGATAACCAATTGTTCTCAGACAGCAACTTAGGAGCGGTGACCGATCAGAATGGATTTTATCGGATCCAATTGCCTCACCTTCCAACGACCTGGATTATGTCTACAAGTTTCACTCTCCCCTATAACGGCAAGGAGCAACGGTTTTATTTAAGGTCTGACGTCGATCAACCATTCGCCGGAAGTTCAGGGGCTATTCGCGATTTCACCTTGAAGGGTGTCGTAGGACATATCGAAATCCACCCCGATTTTTGGTCGTTTGACGATGGCTTGCCGCAATTTGAGATGAACGACTTAGAAATTACACTCACACCTGTCGGGCCATTGTTTGACGGAAGCTCCGGCAAAACGATCACAACACGTGCAACGGCACTCCCAACAGGTGGCCACGGAGTAGATAAAATCCCGCTCGGCCGGTACAAAATATCCGCTCTCTGGAAGCCGGAGGGCCACTCTCCCATGCCTATGCTGATTAAAATTACAGGCAATGGCAATTTTGCACAGTCGGTCGAATTCGATTTCTATAATCCATTGGGTTCACCGTCAATCTTTGTAAACCAGTTTGATACCAAGTTAGACAGTCAAAACGGAAAATAGCACATAGAATGCGCGGGGGCCTAAATTAGTATAGAAGCCGGGGGAAACCGATTCGTTTTGGTTTTTCCCAGCTTCTTTTTTATTCCTCTTGGTTCGAGGTTCGACATGCACGCTGGACACGAAAATAAAGTCCTAGACTGCCTCTGTTTCATTGACCTAACGAACCCGTTAGCGAAGGGGACAGGCTTTTCCCTTCAGTAAATTAGTTCTCGCAGGTAATGATCTTTTGCTGGCTGATCTCGTCCAGGAACGACTGCATCGTGCTCGTGATGACGGCGTCCTTTCTGCGTATGAAAACCGTAGACACTTCCTGATAAGGTTCCGGTACCCGATGAAGATGAATCGTCCCGCTTTCAGCCAGGCTGCTCACGGATGATTTCGGCAAAATGCTGATCCCGATTCCTGCAGCGACTCCGCCGATGATCGTGTCAAACGTTCCGAACTCCATCACCTTACTCGGAACCAATCCCTCCAGCTTCATCCAACTCTCCAGCCTCTCGCGATACCCACAGCCTTTTTTATACAAGAGCAACGATTTTCCCGTCATGTCATTGACTGTGAAGGAGCTGCTTTTGGTGACGAGCACAAGCTCTTCGTGGAAAACGTGCACCTGTTCAATCAGCGGATGGTTGATCGGGCCTGTGACGAACGCTCCGTCCAGATCCACATCCAGAACCTCCTGAAGCAAATGCTCTGTTACTCCTGCCTTAAGAGATAAATCCACATGCGGATACTGACCGCAGTAAGAGGATAAGAGGGCGGGAAGCGCATTGATCGTTTCCACCATCCCGATTGCAAGGACCCCAGAAGGCACGGACGATTGATGGAAATAACGATACATGTCATCCATTTTCAACAGGATTTCCCGTGAGAATTCCAGCAGTCTCCTCCCTTCTGTATTCAGTGTCATTCCTCGCTTATTTCGATAAAACAAGGGAGTCCCCAGCTCTTTTTCCAGCAGCTTGATCCTGGCCGTAACATTGGATTGAACGTAGCTCAGCTCGGATGCTGCCTTGCTCACGCTGCCTAATGTGGCCACCATTTGGAAAATCTTCAAATCGTTCAGCTCCACCTGTTCCCTCTCCTCGTGCTTCCTCCCCATGGGAGGTCTCTTGTCTTTATCCATCACCAAAAGTGATACATAAAGTTATTATCAATCATTATACTATCTTATTTCCATCCCTTATGATTTGGAAGGAATCAATAATCAGCTTTAGATTGAAAGGGAGAGCTTTTACATGAAAAACAAACAAATCATCATAGGATCAATCTTATGCATGATCGCAAGCATGTCGTGGGGAGCGATGTTTCCAGTTGCCCACATCGCTCTGCAGCAGATTGATCCTTTCTACTTCTCGTTTCTTCGCTATTTCTTCGTTACGGTCATTTTGTGTGGCCTGCTTTGGGTAAAGGAGGGCTTTTCTGCCTTTCGCTTGGAGGGACGCGGGAGGGCTTTGGTGTTCTTTGGAACGATGGCATTTACAGTCTACAACATGGGGGTCTTCCTGGGACAGCATCTCATGGGCGAGGCAGGCACCATCGCCGCATCCATCATGGAAGTACTCATGCCGATGATCTCCATCCTCCTGTTGTCCGTCACCACGAAAAAAATGCCCCCCTCCTATGCGCTAACCAGCATCGCCATCGCCTTGGCTGGCGCATTGCTTGTGATTACGAATGGGAGCCTGGCCTTCTTCGCCAAGGCGAGCGAGCAGCTTTTCCCGTTGCTGCTGATTTTTGCCGGTGTGATAGGGTGGGTCATATACTCCATCGGCGGAGGGCGTTTTAGTAGTTGGTCAACTCTGCGTTATTCGACGTTGACATGTTTATTGGGAACTGCAGTTTCTTTCGTGGTGGTTGCGATCGCGTCCCTTTTTCAGTGGATTCCCGTCCCTACGTGGGAAAGCGTGGTTTCCATCAAGTATGAAATGGCTTTCATGGTCCTATTGCCTGGACTCGCCGCCCTTTTGAGCTGGAATGCTGGCATCAAAGCGCTGACTCCGTTAAACGGCATTTTATATATCAACCTGGTCCCGATCACTACCTTTATCCTGATGTCTTTTCAGGGCTACGAGATCAGCATGTTTGAGTTTTACGGTACCTTGCTCGTCATTTTTGCTCTGATCCGAAACAATCATTTTCAGAGAAAACAGCTTGGCTACGCGAGAAACAGGAAGAAGGAACATTCCATCCCTGTGACGCGCCTCCTTGAGTAGAAGAGTAGCGACAGTGTTAGTTAAAAATCATGTAGTAGACCGGGAACTTTTATAGGTCACCACTCTTCAAGTTTTGATTACTTAGTTTTAGGCTGATCGAAAATAAATAGGCAGCGGCAGCTACAGACTCAAAAATAAAGTCTTAGGCTGCAACTGCCTTTATTCAACTATCGAACCCGTTAGTTGAACTACATGTGGATACATTATGATCGAAGGATGGAGTGTACACACATCTGTAAATAATGAACGAGCACGATCACCTATAATTTTCCACTCGGCTTATCTCCTAATAAGCCCAATAAAAACATTTGCGAAAAAGCGAAACCCTTGGACGTTTTGGAGACAATTGAAGGAATTGTCAAGTTCAGGTCCAAGTAGGTTGATATGATTTGATCTGTGAATTCCTTTTGATTCGTTAAGGAGTATTCTTGCAAACGCTGTGCAAACTCCTTATTCACCTTTTCTCTCCCACCAAACGCTTGCTGAAGCTGGTAGCCTGCCAGATACAAATCAGATGCTAAGGCTTCATCAGATTTCTGATGTTCAGCCACATAGCTGGAAATCCAGTCTCTCACTAAAGATGAGGTATCTTTATTGTTTTCCTTGGCGATCTGTTGAAAAAGCTCTTTTAGTTCTTTTGACAAGCGTATATGCAAATTAGCATCCATCTAACTAATACCTCCTTCTATTACGCATAAGTTAATCATACATGGCCGTGAACACAACGTCAACACACTGTGTTTACAACGTTCGCACGCGAATTAATTGTAGAGCTACACTGTATCAAACTGACCGTTAGATAAGCAAAGGCTGCCGGTATTAACACCAGCAGTTTCTATTTGTGTTTGTTCCACTATCGAACCCATTAGTTTAATAAATATCACAAATTTGGGGAGTTTAACTAATAGGTGATTAAATGAAAAAAATACTTCTTTCCGTACTTGTGGCTTTAATATCAACGTTTCATTCTTATACTATCTTTGCACAGTCACAACCACAAACTGATACTGAGCTGACATTAAAAGAAGCATACCAATTAGGCTTATCAATAGCGAAAAAATGGGATTCAAGGGTCACTTTGGGTCAAATGGGAAGTATAGATGACAACAAAATAGGAAGTAAAGGTGCAGACGGTAAAAGAAGAAAATGGGGCTTAATGTTTTTTGTACCTGGTGAACGGAAATCTGTTGCCATGTATATTCATGACAAAAAAAATACCGTATTTGTAACCTCAAAAAGCACAATTAAATCCGATTTTTTAATATCATCTCGAGATGTTGTTTTAGATAGTCCAGCCATACTCCAAATGGTAAAATCAAAATTCAATCTTAAACCGGGTAAGAATTGGGCTGTAGGATATCACTTCTTGCTTTATAGGTGGAATGGTAAGACAGTTATGGGCGTACTAGGGTTAGATAATGAGGGGAAAATGACAAATATATTTGTTGATGCAAAAACAGGTGAGTTTTTGCAATTCCTCCCAGAATCACGAGGATAATTCTTTGTTAAACTGCCCTTTAGCTTAACGCGGCTGCCGGATAAACTCCAGCAGCCTCTGATGTATTTGCTAAGCTATCGAACCCGTTAGTTTAATCCCCCACACCTCTTTTAGTGATTCGGCGCAATAAAAACGAACCCGGTTTAAGACGGCTGCGCTTCTTCCCTTCGCAGCACCCGGATCGCGTAGTCGCGGCCGAACCGCGGCGAGAGCACAGTCCAGAACGAAAAGAGCGCCTTCTCGATCTCGGCCATCGCTTCCGCCCCACCCGTATCCACCATGTCGAATCCGGCTTCTGCGCCCAGCAGGAGAACGGTTTGCTTGGCTTCTTCGTTGTCGCTGCTCATGAAGAGCGTGGCGTTCGCCACGCCGAACCGCGGGTTCGCGAGCGCCTCCCACGTCGACGTATGGAACGCCCGCACGACGCGTGCGCCGTTTGCGAGCCTCCGCACTTCCTCGTCCGCCGACCGCCCATCGAACAAAATCGTCGCATTGACGACGATTTTCCGCCGCAGGTCTCCCGCCTCCTCCAGCACTCGCTCGATTTCCGTGCCGGGAACGGCCAATACGACGACTTCGCTGATTGCGACCGCTTCCTTGACGGACGCCGTCGCGGCGTTCGGGCCGATCGACTCGAGCAGCTCACGCATCCGTTCGCTTTGCGGATCCCGCGAACCGAACGTCACCGGGTGACCTTTCGCCGCCCATGCTTTCCCCAACGTACCGCCGATGTGTCCCGAACCGATTATTGCAATGTTCATGCGGGCATCTCCTCTGCAAGAGTTCTTGGAGGCGCGAACGCCGGAACTATCGAAACGTTTACGGCGTCCCGTCCAACAGTTCGTTGTACAGGCGAATGTTGTTTTTCGTCCGATCGATCAGCTCGTCGAGTTCGCGGCGCTGCGTCTCCATCCGGACCAAGTTGTCCGTCAGCAGGACGATTCGATCCCGGAGAACGGCTTCGTCTCCATCTTGCATCGACGAGAGTTCGGTCACGCAGCGTTTCGTGCTCGTGAACATCTTGATTTCTTCCAAAGACAATCCCAGCCGTTTCAAACATTTCAGTCCGGACAGCAATCGGAGATCGTCGTCGCTAAACACGCGCGCGCCGCCTGGCCATTTGCGCTGCGGCTTGAGCAGTCCGATTTTCTCGTAATACCTGAGCGTATCATGTCCGAACCCCGTCATCTCTACGACTTGACCGATCGTGTACAACGAGCGCACCTCCTTTCATACCGCATTCTACATGCTGGAGTCGACTCCAGGTCAACCCCGATTTTGCAGTTAGGTTTGCCTTGCGTCATCTCCCACCGTGCCTGTCTTAGGTTGTTGACTATCCCATAATCCATATAAATCACCGAGTATCGGGATGACAATACATGCAATACAAGCAATTAGATAGACTACAAACTTGTTTATACTTTGATCTCCTTTGTAGTCAATGCGATTTATACATTAATACGTTTCCTATTTAAAAATGTTGCCTTTGATTGAGTCATGGATATGTGGAATAAGACCTTATTTCTATCCCGCTAATCTGCCCGTAGCTTAATTCCGTTCCCAGTCTTATACTATATTTTCTCAGTCTACATCCGCACCGAGTCCTTCGGCGATGACACGGACCGGAACAAGGGTCCGACCATTTTTGATCTCAGGTGGGACCTCTGGAGTAACAGCTTGTCCACCGATCATGAGGTTGACGGGTTCCTCCTTGGCACTGCTTGCCGCCGCCCAACCGGGGATGAACAGCAGGACCAGCAGTGATAGCAGCAGAGGGTACAATCGTCTTTTCATCCTGACCTCCTCCGTGATGTCTGTTATCTGTGGAAAACGTCTTGACGTTTTTCATAAACGAGGATGCGACCGCTTGCGGTCAAACAAAACGGTCATGACCGTTTTGTTTCGCTGGCTTCAGCAAACGTGCAACGTTCACCATTCTATTAGACGCTAATTGATCTGTAAGGTTATAATCTATAGGAACCAAAAATAGAATGGTGTCGTTTCACGGCGCTTTTTCGGCGGCTTTGCCTAACATTCACGATAAATTCTCCTTCTTCCACTTTAGTAGATTATTTAATTTTCTGAATTTTTAGTATATAATAATGAACATGTTCATTAGTCTCAGCTAAAGGAGGATTTCCATGATCTTAAAAAAGAGAACCAAGCTACTGCTTTCACTTTGTGCCACTGCTTGCCTGCTCGTACCAAACGGTGGAGCGGTCTTGGCCAACTCGGCCGATTCAGCCTACACAATGATTGACCAGCGAGCAAAAGCGATCGAGCAGAAGCTGATCAACTGGCGGCACGATATTCACCAGAATCCCGAATTGGGCAATCGGGAATTTCGCACGTCCAAGCTAGTAGCCGACCATCTAAAAAGTCTAGGGCTGGAAGTGCGAACAAACGTAGCAAAAACCGGTGTGGTCGGTGTTCTTCGCGGGAAGCAGCCAGGACCTGTCGTCGCCCTTCGTGCCGACATGGATGCATTGCCGGTCGTTGAACAGACTGACTTCCCCTTCAAGTCAACGGTCAAGTCTGAATACAACGGAATGGAAGTTGGTGTAGCTCATTCCTGCGGCCATGACACGCACACCGCCATTTTAATGGCCGTGGCCGAAGTTCTGACGGGCATGAAGGATCAACTGCCCGGAACAGTCGTTTTCGTATTTCAACCAGCGGAAGAAGGTGCCCCTGCGGGTGAAGAAGGCGGTGCGAAGCTGATGATGAAGGAAGGCGCTCTGGACAATCCCAAACCAGAAGCCATCTTCATGCTTCACACTTCATCCGGCATGAATGTCGGACAGGTCTCTTATGTATCCGGGCCTTCTACTGCTAGCGCCAACGCCTTCAAATTAAATGTCAAAGGAAGCCAGACCCATGGCGCCATGCCCTGGCTAGGTGTTGATCCCATAGTCGTCTCTTCGCAGATCATTACGGCGTTTCAAACGATCGAGAGCCGCCAAGTAAACGTGATCAAGGAGCCTTCCGTCCTGTCTGTCGGCAGCATTCACGGCGGCAATCGAAACAACATCATTCCAGATGAGGTAGACATGGAAGGGACGCTTCGTACTTATGACGAAGGGATGCGGCAAGACATTCTCAAACGTATGGAGCGAACAGCCACTATGATTGCTGAGAGCGCTGGTGCCAAAGCAAAGCTGACAGTGGAAGAAGGCATCCCCACCGTAGTCAATAACCCCGATCTCGTGGCACAAATGGCTCCGACCTTGAAGCGGGTCGTAGGCGAGAAAAATGCGAACGTAGGCAAAAAGGGCACGGCTGCGGAGGACTTTTCTTTTTTCTCCAATGAAATCCCTGGAATGTCCGTCAGTTTTGGAGTTACAGCCGCGAACGAAGATCCTGCCAAGGCGGCCCCCAACCACTCGCCCCTTTTCAAGGCGGACGATGCCAGCCTGATCGTCGGCACCCGGGTTCTGGCTAATCTGGCAATCGATTATCTGAACTCCCACAAAAAATAAGCGTTATCTCATTTTGCTGGAAGCTGGTGAATAGGCTGATCATATTGATCAGCCTATTTCCTTTGTTTGATCACGGCAGGATTGGAGAGAACCTTTGTCCTGCACTCGATCGTGAATTCATCCACCGTGTCGTTTATTGTCTTTTGGAACCAAAAAATATCAAAATAAAAAAGTGCCGGTTCTCGGCACTTTTTATATGGTCAAGATATTCCTATTCCAATTCTCTTTCCTCGAAATCATAATCAACTGGTCCCGGAGCGACTGGGCGTTCTCCAAGGCAGGAGTGTCTGGGCGAGCGATTTGGTAAACTGCGCCACCTGTTCAGAAAAAATACAGTATTAGACTGATGTTATTGATTTGATGCTATTTGTGTCTAAGAAAGCTCTTTACCTTTGAAAAATAGGTATTAGACTATTCAATCCTTCTATACATAAAGGCCAGTCAAAACACAAAAATAAAGTGTTAGACTGGCCTGGTTTATTGAGCTATCGAACCCGTTAGCGTAATGAAGTTCCAGTTTATTTATTCTAGCCCTGGTATTCTTATTTTCTGTTTTTGCTTTATTCCCAAATATGAATAAGTTATTATTGCACTCTCGGGGTTCTTTATGGTTTCCTTCATAATTTCAGCGAGATAGTCAACATTAACGCCTTGGCTGCTGGTTGTCCAATTTCTCGTACTTGTATAGACTCTATGACTTGGTATTAATAGTGGAGTCATTGGTTTTCCATCAACTGTTAGGCCATTTATCTTAATGCCTTCAAAGTCCAGTAATTCAATTTCTAATAACTTAATCTTCTTATCGCTTGCGTTGACTAACCTAAAACCATACTTTTGTTCGGTATTTAGCGAACTAGGTGCAGCCGACTCAATCATTTCGTGTGAGGAATCAATGATGAATGCACCTCTGGATTGAGTGAAGATGTAGTAGTACGATACCCCAAAAATGGCTACAACTATTAAAAATATTGAAATTAATCTTCTCAAATACAACCCTCCTACTTATCGCATCATCCCCTCCAATAATACCATATATTGGAATTGACGTAGCACCTTTTATTAGAGCGTTCCTGATTTAACAAAACGTATGTTTTGTAAATCCATAAGGGACCTATCATGTAACCTTTACTTAATGGCCACCGTCCTCCTCAATACTGAATAGTCCAGGGCTCTTGTGCTTGGAGATAAGATCCATCACCCACCGCCACGAATTGTTAGCTTTGTTCTACTCGAAAAACAGCCAAGAGCATCGTTTGCATGCTTTTTCACCCCCTGTTTAATTTTTTGGAACTAGCACTAATACTGGACGTATACGTATTTTGAGGTGATTCAGTTGGCTATATTTTTCTTTGTTTTATGCGCAATTGCTTTATTCGCAACTATTATCCTCGGTCTAATCCTTCGAAAAAATAAAGCTGCACTCATTGGAATCATCATAGGAGGCCTAGTGATTTGTACTCCATTATTGTTACTTGCCGACTGGGGTCTAATAAACCTGCACAAGGACGAAATAAATCGAGTAATAACAAAAAACCATGGAGCAGTCCTTGGGATTGAGGCAGTGGAAGCTCGTGACACACCTTTTTATCCGGAAGAAAGCAACAGTAATCGTTATTACAAAGTAACTTTCGAACTAAATAAAAACCATTACATTGGCTGGTACAGGGCTACAAATTCCATTAATGACTTACACTCGAAACCTTCAAAAGGATATCCTGAAAAGTGGATATTGCCAGTTTCTCTTGAAACCAGCTATTAGACCATTTTCCAAGGAATGATCTTGAATCTGCCAATGAGTAACTCGTGGAATACCTTAAACACTTGAACATACATCTTTGTTACTTTCCTCTAACATGAAACACACCAATTACGTTTTCACCATCAACGTCATATAACGGAATATCACGACCACCTGGTGGCCTCTGTTCTGTATCTCAATGGCTTCCTCGGGTGATTTTGATTGCTCACCGTCTAAGTCTTTTTTCAGCACATATACTGCAACTCCATTCATTCTTCCTACATGGATTAAGTCAGGTAGCATTTCAAGGGAAGTGGCTTCTTCAGAAGAACCGTATGTCTGTCTATTTTCATCTTCAGGATAGTAAGGAGGATTTGTGGGGCTTTGATTAATCGTGCTTTTAACAAATGTGCTTTGGAACACCATTGCACCTCCCACTACACAAACGATAAAAAGCAAACTAATCCATATTCTGGTACCTTTAAAATACATCCTCGCATTTGTTCACTCCCTAAAAATTTCTCACCCTTCACTCTATAGCCGTTGGTCCTATCCTTGTCACTTCTTATTCGACACCAAATAATGGGAAATTCCGCAAATCAGTCCATTAGCATAAAAAGGCAGCCAGTTGTTAACGGCTGCCATTATTATTAGATTGATGAACTTTCGAACCCGTTAGCGTAATACAATGCGATACTCTACTATTCTTTAATTTGATATATTCCGAAAGTTACTGAGTCTTTTTCATGAACGCCTAAATGATGCCACAAATAGACTGAGTCCCCAACTTTCAACATAGTTCCAAACTTCGAATTTTGTCCTACCCAACCCTCTGTTCCATTTGTCTCCTTGTCGCCTGTCGAATAAAGCAATGCATCATCCTTATTACTCCAAAATGTAATTTTCGCGCCTTTAACTGCAGCCAGTTCGTTAGTTAATCTTATCAAATATAATTTCTGTAAATCGGTATTCTCTGGTACTTCTCTAATATAATTTGGTGAAAAAACAATGGTTTCTTCCGAAGTATCCGAGATTATTTCAAAAGGAAAAACTTCTCCTTGAACTACAGTGGATACTACCTTAGCGTAGCTATTTAGATCTTTCTTAATTTGGTCTAATGACTCCTTTTGTGTTTTATGTTCGTCTTCCTTTTTTTCAATAATTTGAGTCAGATCCTTCAGTTTGTTCTCCAGTTGATTATGCTGGTTACTTGGAAGTACTATTTCTTTCCCCTTGATTAAGGAAATGCCCATAAAATTTGAAATCCATGCGAAACATGCCATTAGAAATATACCTGTAACAACACCAATAATAAACTTTTTCATTCCATGGTCCTCCCTAAATAATTCATCTGACAGTTATAAGACGCCATCATCATTCCTGTAGTTTCTATAAATTTACAATACTCACAAAACGACATGAATATTATATTCACAAGGGGGTTAAAGAAACTATCCAGCCAAAGAGTTAACGAGGCTGCCGGATCTTGAACTGCACCCCGTCAAGTAGACATTACAAATAATAAAAACCGGTTAAGCGGCCTTGGTCCTGAATTCCATGGGACTGAGGCCGTCTAATTTTGCCTGTAATCGTTCGTTATTGTAGAAATAAATGTAGTCCTTAATGTCTTTTTCAAGTTCCTCAAAGGTACTGTATGTATTCAAATAATACTTCTCGCATTTCAGTGTTCCCCAGAAAGCTTCCATGGGACCATTATCGATACACCTGCCAACTCGGGACATGCTCTGGACCACTTCGTGCCCAAACAATCTTTTGAACCTCGAAGAGGTATACTGGAAACCCCGATCACTGTGGAGCATAGGCTTGTTTACCCGTACCGTTTGCAGGGCCGATTTCACCGTTCGAATTACCAGGGCATTGTTGTTGGAATGACCGAAAGCGTACGAGACAACCGTGTTGTCATGTAAATCCAGAATTGCGCTTAAATAGGCCTTCTTTCCACTGCCGTATTTGAATTCCGTAACATCCGTTACCCACTTTTCGTTTGGTGCTGCTGCATGAAACTCACGGTTTAACAAATTCTCGGCAATATGTTGAGGAGTTGATCGTGCATATTTCTTTCTCTTCCTACGAATAACCGATTGGACACCGGCCATCTTCATTAGGCGTTTCATCCGCTTGTGGTTAATTCGCAGTTTGGTTTGTCGGCGTAAATGAAGTGTCAATCGTCTATACCCGTAGATTCCCCCAACCTGCTCATGGAGTAAAAGCATAGCCTGAATCAGTTGTCGGTTTTCCAGTTCACGCAAACTAGGCTTGTGGTTACGCCATTTGTAATAACTTGACCGTGGAACCCCTGCAATTTCGCATAGTAGCTGTAGACTAAACTCTCCTTCCTGCTGAATGGACTGGATTGCTAAATAAACATGCACCTGTCGGTGCTGCCTTAAACTCGCCTCCTTTGGAATTCCTGTAACTTTTTTAAGAAAGCAATCTCCGCTCGAAGCCGCTCATTTTCATACTCCAACTTCTTCATCGCCATCTTTTCCTGCTCTGTTTCAGTTAGCTCTTCAACAGGCTTCTTCCGACCACGACGATCCTGTAGGGCATCTAGCCCGCCATCCTCATATTTCTTGACCCATTGGTATACTTGTTGATAAGACACTTGATACTGGCTCGCCGTCTCCTGATAGTCATGTTTATGTGCAAGACAGTAGTGAACGATGTCAATTCGCTCCTGCCATGTTGTAGCCCGACCTTTCGTCATAGCTTTTGCTCCTTCGTTATACGATTTTAAGCTGCTATGACCATTATACTTGTCTACCCAATTCTTGAGTTGGGTGCGGCTGGCGATTTTATATTTATCGATGATTTCATATTGGGAGTAATGACCGGTTAGATAATCTTGAACGGCTTGAAGCTTAAGCTCCACCGAGTAAGTTCTATTGTAAGATTGAATCTCTAACCCTTTGTATCCGTACACCTCATATCGCCGTCGCCATTTCACTACGGTTGTTTTGCTAATACCGTATGTTTTAGCAGCAGCCATAACACCAATCTGACCGCTATCGATCTCCAGAAGGATGGCCAGTTTTTCTGACGCAGTAAATTGTACTTTAGACATGAAAATGCTCCCCTTTATTAGCAGGTTTCATTATTTCACCTGTCTACTTAAAGGGGAGCATATCATCTTATCCAGCAGCCTCTGATGTATTGTTAAGCTATCGAACCCGTTAGCTTAATCAATAAACCTACATTAAGACCGCTTCCAGTAATCAGAACGTCAGTCAAGATTAACCGTCCATTTGAGCGTAGTCTGCGACTGACTACTGAAAAAATGGAATTTGTGAAATAGTGTAGTATGCCAAACTCCATCAAAACGAAATCAAATTTGCCCAACGTTTCTTCGCTCGGTATATTTAACACATCTGAACAAATATAATCGATTTCCACACCCGCAGCAGCTGCAACTTCAGTGGCGTATAACCGATTTCTGTAGATACATCTACTACAGTAACTTCAGCACCAAGCAACGCTAGGGATATTGCTTTCCGACCATGCGAACCAAGTAAGTTAATAACTCGTTTGCCTGCTGGATTACGGCGGATGCCCAAATTTCGCAGACGAGTACGTACGGCATTTGGGGAGATCTTAACAATTAGTTGTTGCGCGTCTATATGGGCATCCGTATGCTAAGAAGATGAGAAAAGTGAGAGAAGGTAGATACGAGAGGATGAACGGAAAGCGTAGTGCCTTCGCCCTGTTTTTTGTGCTAGCTTGGATGAAATGTGTCCTATTTAACGTGTTTCTCCTGGATGCAAGCCATGACACGTCCCGATTTTTCTTGAATTTTGTCATGATCCTTAGGCGATTTCCCTTTTACATCGGATTTTTGGGCTTGTTTTTCTGTCTGCTTTTCCTGTTTCGCGGGCGCGCGAAAGCGTGGATGGGCTGGGGACTTCTTGCGGTATTATCGGCCATCGTCGTCGGTGATTTGTGGTATTTTCGCGGGTTTGAAACCTTGCCATCTTTGCATGTGTTGCAGCAATCAGGGAACTTGCAAGACCTCGGCGGTTCCATTCGTTCCATGGCGCGCCCTGGGGACTTATTGCTGATCTTCGATGTGATGATCATCCCGATCCTCTTGTGGATGAGACCGACTTGGTTTCAAGAGGAGGCGCGTTCATGGAGGGCGTTTTCCTGCTGGCTGATTGTTTGCCTTTTCTGCACAAGTGCGATCCCTGCGCTGAAGACCTACACCCCGCTTCGCGATTCTTCGGCGCTGTATTCGACGATCGACTCAGGGGGTACCGCCTACAATCTCAGTCCGATCGGCTATCACATGCTCGATGCGATCGAAACAGCGAAAGAAGGAGAAACGCTTACCCTTAATGCAAGCGAGAAAGAGGAAATCAAGGACTGGTACGCACAAAAAGAAACGAACTTGGAAGAAACTTCGCGGGCGCCGTTCGGGCAGTTTCGCGGGTACAATTTGCTTCTTCTACAAGTCGAATCCTTGGAAGCGTTTGTGTGGGGACAGTCAGTAGAAGGACAAGCCATCACCCCCACCTTAAACGAAATGAAACAACATAGCTATTGGTTCCCTCTCTTCTACGAACAAGTGGGAGAAGGAACCACTTCAGATGCGGAATTTACGGCGAATACGGGCGTGTATCCACTGCAAAAAAGCAGTGTATTTGTCCGCTTTCCGATGCACAACTACCCATCGCTACCAAAGTGGTTTGAAGAGAGCGGCTATTCGAGCCTTTCCCTCCATCCTGACAAAGGAACGTATTGGAACTGGAAAATAGCCCATCAGTCTCTTGGCTATCACACCCGTATCGATTCGCTTGATATTGGCGAGGCAGAACGAATCGGCATGGGGATTAGTGACCAAGCTTTTTTGCAAGAAGTATCCCAAACACTTGCCAAGCAGCCACAGCCCTTTGCTTCTTTTGCGGTGACCTTGACCTCACATGCTCCCTTTGATTTGGATGTGAAGTATCGATCGATGCGCTTGCCCGCACAGCTTGATCAGCATCGGATGGGCGGGTATTTCCAAAGTATACATTACGTCGATGCCCAAATCGGTAAACTGCTTGCCTCGCTTCGCGACAACAACCTGCTCGATCGCACGGTCGTTGTCGTTTATGGGGATCACGAAGGCATTCACAAATACTACGATGACGAAGTCGCAACAACTCCGCTTTCAGGGAATTGGTGGAAGGAAAATCACAAACGCGTCCCGTTTCTGATTTATCATCCTTCCCTATCCGGTAAAGAAATTTCGATTCATGGCGGACAAGTCGATATTTTGCCGACTCTCGCTCATTTGTTCGGGCTTCCTGCCTCCCCCCTCTCGCAAGCAACCTTTGGGCGAAATTTATTTACGACCTCTGACGACTTTGCTGTTCTTCGAAACGGCGATGTCGTTGGAAATCTGCCCAATGAGCGGGAAAGGTGGGCGAAACAAGGACCGCTCTATGCCGACTGGCTGATTCGCAGCAATACGCTTCTTCCATAAACAAAAAAGCTCTCTTCTTCGATCAATAACAGCCCAAGTCGGCTGTTTTTTGCTTTCATGAAAAAACAGAAAACGAAAGGGGTGAATTGGGATAATAAAGTTTTAGCCAAGAACCCATTATGGTACAAAGAGACCCGATCTTCTAAATCACCAGGTATTCGAAAATTAGTTTTAGACTATACACCAGAGTGAAGCAGTCTATGGATCTAAAAAACTGAATGATAAAGTCTTAGACTGCCTCATTGAACTATCGAACCCGTAAGCGTAATGATGACGACTCAGTTCTACTTGTATCGGTTTTTTTCAAGGAATCAGGGCGTTCCCAGAACAGAAAAGCACCCCACGGCCGAAAAGTCGCGATCAGCTGGCCAGAAACGCATGCGAGAGACGAAGGTCATTGAAACGTTCGACGCGGAAAGCTCCAATCCCGTCGAGTTCCAGCAAGCAGGCTGGCAAGCCATCATGGACGATTTCAAAGCCTCTACCGAACAAAACTAATCATCGCGAAGAAGACGCCGGGGAAGATGCCCGGCGTCTTTCTTTTTGAACCCTAGTACGAGCGTGCTCCCCGTTTGCCTTAACCTTGTGCCGCATCCATGTTCATGTAGTTAATGGCCCACAGATGGCCGTCCAAGTCCACGAAGCCCCAATGATACATGAACCCATGATCTTCAGGTTCAGCGTGTAATTTCCCGCCCAAGGAGACCGCGGTATTCACGATTTCATCGACCTTTTCCCGGCTCTCGAAGGCCAATGCGATCGTCATCTGCGCATACTTGCTCGTATCGACGGATTCCTTCTCCGTGAGCGTATTAAAGAATGCTTGATTGATCAACATGACCTGCAGGTTGTCGCCGATCACGATGGCTACCGAATTCTCGTTCTCGGGGAATTGCGGGTTGAGCTCGAATCCGAGTCCGGTGAAGAACGCTTTCGATTGTTCTACGTTTTTTACAGGCAGGTTGAAGCTCGTGAATGCGGACGTTAATGCCATTTTCAAAACACCTCTTCGTCAAATTAGTTTGTGAGGTCGGCTACTGTCCAGCAGCCTCTGATGTATATTTGCTAAGCTATAGAACCCGTTAGCTTAGCAAAAGTCAGTGACGGACCAATAATCACCTGCTTCACGTAGATGCTCCGGGATCTGTGAACTGCTGTCCTAAATATATCCTATAAAGCGACCTATCGTTTCTTTTCGATTGCTCTTTTCCTTGTCGTTAAAGGAGGTTCTAATACAATAAATTCATATTGTGATCAATATCTTCTTGATACTTTTTTGCGAGTCTCAACTAGTCTTCACTCTCAAAAGTATTGTGATCACTGCACAATGAATTGGATGAACCGATAAAGTCTTTGACATGAAGGACATAATTTGTTCCTTTGCGATAAAATATATTAGGCGTATTAATGTTCCAGAAAATAAAACGAAAAGTCATATGATTAAAACAAGTTTATGGGAGGGAAAAAATGATAGACTTTTTAAACGAGATTCGTAGACCAATAAGAATATCGCTATCAAGAAAGTTTTTATATTCGGGTTTACTATTTGTCGCAGGGGTTATTTTGGGCTTAATTTCCAAGGTGCTTGATACAACCTCAAGTAATTATTTACCCTATTTTCTTGAAATATTTGATTTAAGGAACTTCCTTTCTCGCATGGGAGTTTGGATTTTCCTTGCGGTAGTTATATCTGTGTATAGCAAATCAGCTATTGGGTCTGCCATACATGTTTTTTTATTTTTTGTAGGCATGGTTGGTAGCTATTATCTATATACAGTTCTGGTAGCAGGCTTTTTTCCTAAATCTTATATGATGATTTGGATTGTCATGACTGTTATTTCGCCATTTCTGGCTTTTGTTTGTTGGTATGCAAAAGGAAAAGGTATTATTGCCATTTCTATTTCATCTATTATTTTGTTGGTTATTACAAGGCAGTCTTTTGCATTTGGATTTTGGTATTTTGATATAAGATATTACTTAGAGTTATTACTTTGGATAGCCACGATTTTTGTTTTATATCAGTCTCCAAAACAAATAATCAAGGTGGTTACAATAGGATCGATTCTCTACTTCCTTACAGCTCAAATCTCTTTCATTTGGGGAATGTTATAGCTTCTAAAGACTGACCCACCCGTCCAACCATACAGTCGTGTGCTCGTGCATTCATGGCTCGACTTATGATAAAGTGGTTTAGAAGAAAAAAGGAGGATGGCATATATGCAAAATCAAATGGGCTCTGACGCTTTGCCGCCAAAAACCTGTACAATCGATCGTTTAATTACGGTGAAGCCGGATATCGAGAAAGTATTGTCAGGACAAAAAACAGCGACTCGGCGCAATGGACGCTACGCAGATGTTGGTGAAATCATGACGCTCGATGGCCACGAATTTGCAATAGACAAGGTTTATTCACAGTCGCTCGGGGAATTAACGGATGATCATGCCAAGCAAGAGGGTTATTCAAATGTAGAGGAATATAAGCAATCCATTCTATCATATCATCCAGGGATGCCTTGGCTGCCGCAAATGCGAGTGTGGGTCCATGAATTTAGCCCGCACAAGAAAAAATAACGGTGAGCATTTTATTATATAAGACGATTCTTTATCTACATATTCTCAGTGCTATGATGTCCATTGGCCCGTTTTTTGTTCTGCTACCCATGATGAAAAGATTGCGAGAGGCTGACCTCACCAAACAACAAGCCTATCTGGATACATTCAGGTCTACCACACGTTTGGCAAAGCATGCCGGTCATGTTTTGGTCATAACCGGGGTATTGCTTGTCATGGGTGGGTATTGGTCATGGAAGTCGTCCTGGATCGTGATGACCGTATTGATCTTGGTAAGCTCCTTGTATTTCCTGGCGCGCGCATTTTCGCCGAAGATACGGAAGTTTAATGAACCTGACCAGGACAAGGATAAATTGGTGCAGTCGCTTACTCGTTCGATCTGGATCTATTTGTTTCTTTTGCTGGCCATGTTATGGTTCATGGTGGTGAAGCCTGAGGTATGGTAGAGATGATCGTCCTTCACTTGGCCGAGATGGCCTCCTAACTGTATTCTCGTTCACTGATGGAAAAAGGCGCCTCAGGTGTCTTTTTCTTTTTGTTAACTAGCAGGTTAAGGTTAACTTTCATGGAAATTTACTCTAAGTTGATTTAAATCGTAGAAGGCATTCACGGACACTAATGCTGCTAAAGGCAACATATTTTCACATGTTAGGCTCCAGGTGCCTAAAGGTAAACACCATTTTTCATGGAAATATTTTAAAAATTCACTTTACAACACTTGAAGCTTACGTAACGTAATGAACTATGCTGTAGATACCGGTAAAAACCTCACGCGGAAAATGTACCTAAGCTTAAAAATAAGAGGGAGTTGAAGAGAATGATGAAACAAACACGTATTGGTAAAACCGATTTAGTCGTCAATCCAATCGGACTTGGAACAAGCGCTGTAGGTGGGCATAATATTTTTCCTAATGTAAATGAAGAAGTAGGAAAAGATTTGGTGCGGGCTGCGATCAACAGTGGAGTGAATTTTTTAGATACAGCGTTTTTTTATGGAACAGGACGTTCAGAGGAGCTAATAGGTGAAGTGATAAAAGAAGCAGGAAAGCGTCATGAACTCATCCTTGCAACAAAAGGCGGCCTTACGCTTGTCGATAATGATGTTGCCATGGATAATTCGCCAGCTTTTTTAAAACAAGCCGTTGAAGATAGCTTGAAAAGACTACAAACAGATTACATAGATTTATTTTATATTCATGTTCCAGATCAGGATACGCCAAAAGATGAGGCGGTTGGAGTCTTAAAACAGCTAAAGGACGAAGGTAAAATTAGAGCAATTGGCGTTTCTAACTTCTCTCTTGAACAATTGAAAGAAGCAAATAAGGATGGTTATGTCGACGTATTACAGGGAAACTACCATTTGCTGCAGCGTGAAGCGGAACAAGAATTCTTCCCCTATACGACAGAGAATAATATCTCGTTTATTCCATACTTTCCACTAGCATCAGGCTTGCTGGCCGGTAAATACAATAAGGATATGACATTCAATGATCTACGCAAAGATATGCCTCACTTCCAGGGGGATAAATTTAAAAGAAATCTAGAAAAGGTAGAGCAGCTCCGTAAAATTGCAAATGAAAAAAATACCGGAGTTGCTCATGTAGTCCTTGCTTGGTATTTAGCACATGATTCAATTGATGTCGTCATTCCTGGAGCAAAAAGAGCAGAGCAAATGCTGGATAATTTAAAAGCAGCAGACGTCCACCTGACAGAAGAAGAAATCAATGAAATTGATCGTATTTTTAAATAGGTTCTCTGTGGCGTACCTTCGTACTACCGCCCTTTCGTATTTTGAGGTTAGCCGGAAATAACTGATTGACCCTCTTCGTTAAATTTGTCCTCACTGATGTATTTGCTAAACTACCGAACCCGCTCGTTCCATCATGTAAATTGTTTTACGCTTGATTCGAATACAGATGGTTGAATAAGTAATTTCTTTCCTTCAAACAATATAGGTGTTGTCATTTTCAAAGAAGGAGACAGAACACACGATGAATATTTTGGAATCCGCAATAGATACCTTTAAAACAATGACAGATCAAGATGAAGACCAACCTCTTCACGTTGGGGAAGTGATGGGATGCTGGATATACTTGACTGGCCTTGAATTAGCTAAAGCAACCGTTCAAGCAGCAATTAACACTACAACCGACCACGAGTTAAAAGAATTGCTTGAAGAAGACTTAGCGCTCGGAACCAGCCAACGAAAAAGACTTTATGAATTTATGATTAAGGAAGGGATTTCCTTACCGCCGGCTTCTGAAGACGTCCCTTCCTCAGACCCTAAAGCTATCCCGCTCGGAGCCAAATTATCGGATGATGTACTGGCGAATGAATTATCGTTGAAAATATATAGTTTAATAATTCGAGCAGCTGGGATTGCCGCCGAATCGATCCGAGTAGACGTCGGTATGCTATTCACTCAGTTCCAAGCCGAAAAAATAGCCTTTGCTGTTAAATTGAAACACTCGATGCGAAAACGTGGCTGGATTAGAATACCTCCTTTCTACATTCCACCTGGCTCTACACAACCGGTTAGTTAACACCGTATCCCAAGGGTGGCATTTACCCCCAAAAAAGCGCTCCAAAAGCGAGCAAGTAAAAAAGGGCCTCTCTGACCTTCCATTCAGGATGGTACAGAGCAGCCCTTTCATATTTGGCATTTATTTCGGCTGCATCCGAATGGCGCCGTCCAGGCGGATCGTCTCGCCATTGAGCATGATATTTTGCATGATGCTTTGCACGAGCATGGCAAACTCCGTTGGTTGGCCCAGACGCGGCGGGAACGGGATGGTGGCGCCGAGTGCTTCCTTTGCCGTGCGAGGGAGTCTGTCAAACATCGGGGTGTCAAACAAACCCGGTGCGATGGTCATGACGCGGATGCCGTACGGAGCCAGATCGCGTGCAAGGGGCAGCGTCATCCCGACGATTCCTCCCTTGGAAGCACTGTAGGCTACCTGCCCGACCTGTCCGTCGAAAGCAGCGATGGACGATGCATTAATGATCACTCCCCGCTCTCCGTGTTTGTTCGGCTCATTTCCTGCCATCTGCTCGACTGCCAGACGAATCACGTTGAACGTGCCGATCAGATTGACCTGGATAACCTTGGAGAATGATTCCAAAGGATGGGGGCCGCCACGTGACAGCGTTTTTTGCGCTGTCCCGATCCCGGCACAGTTTATGGCGGCATGAATCGTGCCGAAATTGCCGGTTGCTTGATCGATGGCTTCCCGGACGCTCCCTTCATTGGTTACGTCTGTTTGAATGAACATGGCGCTTTCTGCTCCCAGCTCCTCTGCCAAAGCATGCCCCTTTTCCTGCGCCATGTCCAGAATGGCGACTTTCCCCCCGTGCAGGGCCAGATTCCTCGCAGTTGCTTCTCCCAGACCGGAGGCCCCTCCCGTAACAATGGCTACCGCATCTCGAATCTCCACGCCATTCTCTCCCTTCTGGTTATCCGCATTTCAAAAAAAGACATGCAAGTTGAGTACCAGCTATCTATTCCGTGCTTTTTCTGGCTTCCCAGCATGCCCCCCTGTCTGGAATTCCAATCGTACCAGACAGTTGTAAGACACCTATGTCTGGAGGAAGGACACCTCCATATAAAAAAGCTATCTTCACGGATTTTTACCCGTTAAAGATAGCTTATTATCCATCCCAGTTACTTATCTCCTAAAAAGATACAATCCAAAGCCAAGAGTATCTCTTCCCCATTTCAGATACGTGTGACGCCATGCGCGAATCCTTTGCAAATAGGCTTCGCAGTCGGGATCTTGGGGGTTTTCCTGGCAGTAGTTTTCGACCGACATCGAGTAAAGCCACTCGTACTGATCCCAGTCTTCCTCGCTTGCGACGCTCGACCACAGTGTGACCAGCCCTAACTCCTCCGCAATCCGGACATTATCGTAATGGCTTTGCAGCTCGGACTCCTCTGCGCCTCCCAGTGCTTGGAGATAGTCTTCGCTCGGTTTTTGCTTCCAGTAGCCTTCGCCGATCAGGATGTAGCCGTCCTTTTTCACGCATTTCTGCAAAGCCTTCAGCGTAGGGACGAATCCTCCCAGTGCATGCGTCGAGCCCACGCAAATCCCCAGCGAAAACGGTTGTTGCTCGCATGCGCCAAGAGCGACTTGCGCATCTGCCGCAAGAAATTCGATCTGACCTTCCGTGATACGGCCCCCTGCACGCCGCCTTGCTGCTTCGATGGCTTCCTCGTACAGCTCAATCGCGGTTCCACTGATCCCTCTGGATTCAGCCAAGCGAATCAACAGCTCGCATGTTCCTGCTCCAATATCCACGACGGGATCATTTGGCTGCAAAGGTATATGCTCCAATACCTGGTTCATTTTCGCTTCGGATATCGGGTTATAAAAAACGTGATCGCGGTGGGCGATGGCTGAAAATTTGTTTCTGTCCATGCTTACTGACAGCTCCTGTCTTCCTCATATTTTTGCGAATCCTTGGCCGTGCATGGGAATCCGAAATCATAATACCGCCCACCCTTCGTTTGATTCTCTCATTATAGCAAAGATCGTTCCCGCACGTGCATTTGGTAGGCATATAGACTCGCGTTTTTTCCGAATACTCAAGCGGATACGATGGCGCATGGCCTGAATCTTTTTGAGGGAGATTTTTTGCCAGTCAGGCGTCTAGGACGATCCGTTCCTCTCATATCCTTTTCAGAAGGGGAGGAGGATGTATCTGTGTTTACCGTACAATATGTCCCTCTGAGCAAGATCAAACCCGATGTTCCCGCCAAAATGACTTCGCATATCCGGAAGCTTCGCAGTATGATGTGGGACTGCATGCATCTCTTGGTGGTGCGCAAAAACCAAAACGACGGCAGTTACGCAATTCTGCTTGGAAATGAGCGATACGAGTATCTGTCCAAACATACCAAAAAGCTGGTTGCGCCTTGTCTAGTAGATGACAGCACGCCAAAAATTCAGGAACCAAATTGGCTGTATCGGTTTCGGAGGAAAAGACTGCAAGTGCTCGTTCCTGGCATCAAGATCGACAGCATTACTCCAGCAGCCTGGTCGATCATCCGCACCTTCCTGAAAGAAGAACCTCGTTTCAAGCAGCTGAAGCGCAGGCAACAAATCCATGTGCTGGTGCAAGCGGTTCGCTACAGGAAAATAGTCGTAGCTTCCATGAAAATGAAGGTGGACCAATTGTCGTCGTAACCACGCAGCAAAACAGGCTTCCGAATGAATCGGGAGCCTGTTACTCATGACGTCATCCGGCTAGCATCACTCGGGCAAAGATTAATGCTCAGGCTAAATGGCACCGTATTTGATGCGTCTCCCCTGCCTGGGCAAACGGTGGTATTTCCCTTTCACAATGCGGCATGCGCTGTGGGCAACGCGATACGAACGGACAGCCTTTGTGCCGTTCATACGGACTCGGGGGATCACCCTCCAAATCTATCTTTTCCCGCTTGCAAAGGTCTAGCCTTGGTACGGCCGACAGCAACGCCCTTGTATATGGATGAACAGGGTTATGAAAGATCTCCTGCGTCGTTCCCATTTCCACGATCCTGCCCAAATACATGACAGCCACCCGATCCGAAATGTACTTCACCACAGAGAGATCATGCGAGATGAAGATCAAAGAAAGCTGAAATTCCTTTTTTAAGTCTTCCAGCAGATTTAAAATGTGAGCCTGAACCGAGACATCGAGAGCGCTGACTGGCTCATCAGCGATCAACAGCTTTGGGCGAACGGCAATGGCACGGGCAATACAGATGCGCTGTCTCTGTCCACCGCTGAATGCTTTGGGATATTTGTCGGCATCCTTGACGTGCAGCCCGACCCGATCAAGCAAGTAGGCAATATAATCGTCTAGCTCCTGCTCAGTCCCGCAGATCTGATGGAACCGGATTGTCTCCGCCAGCATCTCTCTAACCGTCATTCGCGGATTGAGAGAAGAATACGGATCTTGAAACACCATCTGCATATTCTTCCGTATCCTGCGAAGAGACTTGCCGTCGCTCGCTGTGACGTCTTCTCCCAGAAACGTGATTTTCCCGTCCGTTGGTTCGTAGAGCCGCATAATGGTCCGGCTCAATGTACTTTTCCCACATCCACTCTCACCGACCAGCCCCAGCGTCTCCCCCGCTCGCAGCGAAAACGACACATCCTCTACCGCATAGAGTGACGTGCTGCTCTGCCCCAGCAGCCTCCCTACCAAGCCCACCGATTTGCGGTATTCTTTGCGTAATCCATCGATCTGTAAAATGGTCGTCATGCCTGCGCACACACCCTTTCATGATGAAAGCAGGCCGTCAAATGACCTGCGGCAGCTTCCCTCAATTGCGTATGTTCACGACGGGAACACTCTTCCGTAGCAAAGGAACACCGCTCCCGGAAAGGGCAGCCTTCCACCACTTGCGACATATCAGGGAGCGTCCCGGGTATCCCTTCCAGTTTTTCAGTAGATTCAATGCGCGGCACCGAGCGAATCAGACCGAGCGTATAGGCATGCCGGGGCGATTGAAACAAGTCAGCAGTCGTCGCGGTTTCCATGACTTTTCCGGCATAAAGGACAACGACGCGGTCACACATTTCAGCCACTACGCCAAGATTGTGCGTGACGATCAATATTCCCATGCCAAGGCGTGACTGGATGTTTTTCATCAGCCCGAGCACTTGATCCTGAACGGTTACATCGAGGGCAGTGGTCGGCTCATCGGCAAGCAAGAGCTGTGGATCACAGCATATGGCCAGCGCAATCATCACCCGCTGCCGCATCCCCCCGCTCATTTGATGGGGATAATCGTAAACACGCTTTTCCGGCGAAGGAATGCCTACCAGGCGAAGCAGCTCCACCGCTTTGTTCCACGCGTCTTTTTTGCTGAACTTTTGATGGGTCCTCAGCGTCTCCACCAGCTGATCCCCTACCCGATAGACCGGGTCGAGCGAGCTCATCGGATCCTGCAGCACCATCCCGATCTCTTTACCTCTGACTTGCTGCATCTGCTTTTGGGAATAGCTCAGCAAATCCGTTCCTGCAAAGCGGATGGATCCTTTTACCACCTTCCCCTGCGGAGAAGGCAGCAGCTGCAGGATCGAACGGCAGGTGATGCTTTTCCCACTTCCGCTTTCTCCCACTAATCCCACTGTTTCCCCCTGATTGACGTGAAAGGTGACATCATTGACAGCATGGATGGTCCGCTGCTTTGTTTGGAGGATGACCTCCAAAGAATCCACTTCGAGTATTGGCTTCATGGCGAACCTCTCCCTCGTTATTGATTCTCGATTTTTTCCGCCAGGCCATCTCCTAGCAGGCTAAAGCCCAGACCAGTCACGATGATCCCCAAACCGGGCAGCGTCGAGATCCACCAAGCGTTGATGATATAACTGCGTCCCTCCGCAATCATCGAGCCCCATTCTGCCTCAGGCGGCTGTACGCCCAGACCTAAAAAGCTGAGGGAAGCCCCGAGTAAAATGCATAGCACGACGTCAGACATGGCAAAAACAATCGCCGGCGAGATGACATTCGGCAGGATGTGCCGGAAAATGATCCTGCCGTGCCCATAGCCGATACTGCGTGCGGCGAGAATATACTCCTGCTGCTTCACTACCAATACCTCACCGCGGACAATACGCGCGTACGCACTCCACCCGACGATAAAGATCGCGATGTACATATTCGTCAGACCCGGCCCGAGAATTGAAATGATGGCAATGATCAGCACCATAAACGGAAAGCTGATGACGACATCCACGAGCCGCATGGTCAGCATATTGAACCATCCGCCGAAATACCCTGCGAGCAGGCCGATTACCGTACCGACAATCAAAGGAACAATCGCGGCTATCACACCGATTTGCAAATCAATCCGCCCCGCGTAGAGCATGCGGGTAAAGATATCACGCCCGAAGTTATCTGTGCCAAACCAATGCTGGGCGCTCGGCTTCTGCAGGACATTCGTCAGGTCATTGCTATTGGGGTCGTACGGTGTCAGCCACGGCGCGCATATTGAGAGGAGGATGACGATGAGCACCAGTGCCAGCCCTATGCCGATTTTCGTATTCACAGCAAGCCAAGAAAATCTGAGTCGATAGGCCCTCACCGGCTTTTTCACCGCTGTTTGCTGTATTTGTGCCATGTTCGCCCCCTATTCCAGATCAACGCGCGGATCGAGTATCGCATAGCACAAATCCGTCAGCAGATTGACCACGATGACAAGAATCGCAAAAACGAGCACCAAGCCCTGAATGATCGGATAATCCCTCGACAAGATCGAATTGATCAGCAACTGCCCGAGACCTGGCACCGAGAAGACCGTCTCGATCACGATCGAGCCTCCCAGCAGCCAGCCAATATTGACGCCGAGGATGGTCACCGTACCGCTGATTGCATTGCGAAGGACGTGGTTGATGATGATTTTATTCTCGCCAAGCCCTCTCGCTCTAGCCGCCTCGATATACTCCGAGGAAAACACGTTGATGATTTTGCTTCGCAAGGGTCGGATGAGCACGGGTGCCAAAGAACAGGCAATCGTCAGCGCGGGCAAAAACAAGTAGTAGATGTGGGCAAAAAAGTTCTTTCCGTATCCGGAAACAGGGAAAAGCTTTACTTTGATGCTGAGCAGCAGCATCAGCAAAATGCCGATCCAAAAGGATGGCATGGCCAACCCGATGATGGAGAGCGTTCGAAATCCGTTGTCTAGGACTGAATCCTTTCGCATCGCGGACCATAGGGCGATCGGGATGCTCGCCAAGAGACTGAGGACGGAAGCGTAAATCACGAGGAAAAACGTCGTTCCCAAGCGTTCTCCGATCAGCGTGTTGACGGATTTCTTCAGCAGGATGGACGTCCCCAAGTCACCTTGCACCATATTTTTCACAAAGATCAAATATTGATCGTACAAAGGCTTGTCCAGCCCCATCTGTGCCGTGATCTGCCGGACATTTTCAGGAGTGGCCCGAGAACCCAGCATGATCGTAGCCGGGTCCCCAGGGATGAGATGGATGATCAGAAATGAGACGACCGAGATCCCGAATACAACCGGAATCAGCTGGATCAAGCGTTGGAGGACAAAGTGTACGCGTAAGATCACTCATCACCTCTCTTACTTATTGAGCCAAACTTCCTCAAGCCGATAGTTCCCCGTGGACAAAACGTTGAAGCCTTTGACGTAATTTTGAACCGCATAGGAAGCTGGTTTGTAATAGAGGAACAGGAATGTCGCATCTTCGCTGACCAGTTTTTGAATCTCCATGTACATTTCTTTACGCTTTTCTTCGTCCAGTTCGGCCCGTGCCTTGTCTGCCAGTTCGTCTACTTTTGGATTTTTGTAGCCCGTGTGGTACGCGTCTGTACCGCCAGTGGAGACGACTTCAAAGCTGGTCAGTTCATCCGGGTCGATAATATCCGTGGAGAAGTAAGTAGTCGCCAGATCGTAATTCATCGTGTTGACAGCCTCGTATGCTGCACCCGGCTCCATCATTTGAATTTCTACTTCAATGCCCAGAGCAGCCAATTGGTCTTTGACAATGACCGCAATCTGACGGTCAGTCTCATCACCCGAGCTGATCAGAAGCTTCGTCTTAAAGCCTTGTGGTTTCGATGATTCCGCCATCAATTGTTTTGCCTTTTCCAGATTGTACTTGTATCCTTCGAGCTGATCGTTGAAGAACTTCATTTTTGGCAGGTAGGAGGTAGCGGGTTCGCCATTCCCCATCAGTACGGTTTTGATCATCATCTCTTTGTCTACCGCGTAGTTAATGGCTTGGCGTATTTTCACGTCGTTGAACGGCTCATGGGTGTGATTGATATTGATGACATCCACGCGGGATACCTGCGGGGTCATGACGGTCAAAGCCGGATCTGCTTTTAATTCTTCCATGGTGTTAAAGGGAACGTTGGAAGCGATATCGATATCTCCCGCGCGCAGCTGGAACAAGCGAGTCGTATCTTCTGGCACTTGCACCAGCTCGACGCCATCCAAGTACGGCTTGCCCGCTTGCCAGTAGTCCGGATTTTTCTCCAGCTCTACTCTCTGGCCGCGCTGCCAGTTTGCCAAGCGGAACGGTCCAGTCCCGTTTTCCTTGTCGCTCAAGAATTCCTTTCCTTTCTCCTTGACTGCCTTCTCCGACACAATCGAGCTGCTGAACAGGGCCAGGGAGGAAAGCAGCGGAGCGTACGGTGTTTTCGTTTTGATGGTCACTTGGTTTTCGCCGGACACCTCTACCGATTCAATGCCGGTATAAATCCAGCTCCAGTTGGAGCCCTCGCCTCTCGCGCGATCAAGCGAGAATTTGACGTCTGCCGGTGTCATGATGGAGCCATCGTGGAACTTCACGTCTTTTCGCAGATTGAAGGTGTACGTTTTCTTGTCATCTGAGATTTTCCAGTCGGTTGCCAGGGCAGGCTCGATCCCGTTTCCATCTGCAGAGACGCGAACCAATTGGTCGTACATCAACAAAAGTGTCCAAATCGTCATGTTGTCACCCGGAACGATCGGGTCCAGATTGGAAAGGTCTTGGGCGCGAGCGAGCTTGAGGATGCCGCCCGGCTTTGGTGTATTGTCGTCGCTTGCATTACTCGGTGCTGGTGTTGCTGCAGGCTGGGCTGTCGTGCCGGTCGGATTGCTTGCATTTCCTTGACTGGTTTCCTGTGTAGAGGAACAAGCGACGGTTCCCAAAACCAACAGGAATGCGATGACACTGAGAAAACCCTTTTTCACGTAATGTGGTGTGCGTACCATAAGAACCCCCCTCGTTAGAAAACCTCTGTGCGAAGTCGTTAGCAGTAGTAGAAGTGAATATCAGTTCGTTCGTTTTGAATATTTTTATTAATCTGAAAAATTATATTGTAATGATAGAATGTGGAAAATATTTTCTCAAATTCAATTATTTAATATCTCATATCAAGTATTTTTATGTTACAAGACACGAATTAGTCTAACCGAATCGCTTCGTTACCAACCTTCACGACCACTGGCACATGATCACTCCACTCTCGCCATTCCTCAAACGTCCCTACATGGACAGACTCCACCCTCTGCATCCACTCCGCTGGCAAGAAGCTGTAATCAATATGGTACCCCTTCTCCCTGTGATGTTGGAAATAGTACGTAGGGACGGATTCCGCACCATGCTCTTCGCGGTGAAGCCAGTGATAAGCACTTTCCAGCCCATGCTCCCTCAACATCCGTACCACTGCTGTATGATTTCCCACTCTCGGGAGATGGTCCCATATCGCATTGCTGTTCAGATCCCCTACGACGAGGCAGGTCTCCTCGAGTAGCAGCGTCCGGTAATGCTGGAGAGCCAAAAACAGCTGCCCGACGTAGCTCTGCTTTCGATCCTTATGGCCCTTGGTCCAAACGGCAAGCAAGGTAAATGGCTTCTGGGCGGTAACCCGAACTGGCAAGATCCAGTGAAAGCGGTCGTCATAGGCAGGATGCACCGTTAACGGATACGCGGATGCGCCGAACACCCCGAGCCCTTTATGGGGATTGTCCCCTGCCCATACGGCGTGCGTAAAGAGAGTTTCATGGCAGCCCGCCAGCTTTTCCAGCGACTCGCACTCGGAAATGACCGCGAGCTGCGGGCAAAAGGAGGCCAGCCTCCCCACTTTTTTGCGAAAGGCTTGCCTGCAGTTCCACGCGACGATATTCATGAGAGATCTCTCCTCCTCTAAGTAACATCCATCCCGTACTTCTCCAGCTTCCGGTAGAGGCTCGCGCGGTGAATACCAAGCAGGCTTGCGGCCTTCACCTTGTTTCCCTCCGCCTTCTGCAACGCCATCGTGAGCACTTTCTTTTCCGTCTTGGCGAGCTCGGCTTCCAGATCAAGGGTCACACTCTCTCCATTCACGACGACCTTTCTCTCCTGCAAATACGTCGGCAAATGCACCAGCTCCAGGCTCCCGTAGTCTGCCAGCTGAATGGCTCTCTCCAGCACATTGTGCATTTCCCTGACATTCCCCGGCCAGCTGTGGGAGAGAAACACATCCTCGACTCGTGGACTCAGCCCCGTCACCGATGTAAACAGCTCACGGTTCAGCTTTTGGATCAGGTGCTGGGCCATGGCCATGATCGATCCGGTCTGGACCCGCAGCGGCGGGATATTGATGGTAAAAACATTGAGCCGGTAATACAGATCTTCACGGAACTTCCCCTCCTCCATCAGCTTTTCCAATGGACGGTGGGTCGCAGCAATCACCCGGATATCGACTTGGATAGGACGTGTGGCGCCGATCCGCTCCACTTCTTTTTCCTGCAGGACGCGCAGCAGCTTTACCTGCATATCCAGCGGCATATCGCCGATTTCATCCAAAAACAAGGTGCCCCCATGCGCCAGCTCCACTTTTCCCGGCTTCCCGCCTTTTCGCGCCCCCGTAAATGCACCGTCCTCATAACCGAATAGTTCGGCCTCCATGAGGTCTTTGGGAATGGCGGCGCAGTTGACGCGGACGAACGGCCCCTCCGCCCGCGGACTTTCTCCATGAATCGCTTGGGCGAACAGCTCTTTGCCCGTCCCGCTCTCACCCAGGATGAGAATGGAGGATCGTGAGGATGCCACTTTTTTCGCCAGCTGAATCGTTTCTTTGAGCAATGGGTGATCCGCGAAAATGGAATCAAAGGAATAGCGGGTACCAGCTACCCGTTTCAGCTCCTGCCGATAGAAGTCCAGCTTTCGCTCCATAATATTGTAGCGCTCCACCATGCTCCGCAGCTCGCGCAGATCGTTGTAGATGACCTTGCCCATCGCTCCGATGATCTTGTCGTCCTCCCGCATCGGCATACGGCTCACAATGATATCGCGGTTCCCCACCCTCATCAGGTGGCCAAGCTCGGCCTTCCCTGTCTCCATGACCTGAGGCATCCTCGTATTTTCGATGACCTCCGTGATAGGTTTGCCGATCGCCTCTTCCATCGTCGTCTCCAGAAAATCGCAGTAAGCTTGGTTGATCATCGTCACGATCCCGTTCCGATCGCACATCACGATGCCATCGTACAGCTGTTCGACCAGCTCCCGAAACTGATGCAGCTCCCGCTCTTGCGACGAAATCTTCTGCGCCGCTGCCTCGTAGGCCGTCATGTCCTGAAATACGGAGATCGCCCCGATGATTTCGCCATCCTCCATGTACGGAATCCGATCTACCAGCAAGGTCTTGTCCCCGAAGCGGATCTCTACTCGCAGGCTCGCTTTGCCCTCCCGAATGACCTGCATCATCTCGGCCCCCGGTGTGATCCGCGAGACGTGATGCTGCTTGACTTCCGCCAGCCGCAATCCCAGCAGCTGACACCCGACCTGATTCACATGGAGTATGATTCCTTCGCGATCGATCATCATCACTCCCATTTGCAGCGTATCGAGAAAATGAACGATTTGAGGTGTTAGCATCATCTGCCTCCTCTGCTGACTCTTTCGCCTCGAGTTGTAGCACAAACGCATCATGTCGCACAAACGAGACACTGAAGATGTCGTATATACGCAACATATTCGCTGTTTTTTCGCACAATTCCTACTCTTTTTCGTTCGGAATGATACTTGCTATACCTAACAAACAGATGAAATCGCTTTCAAATACGAGGAGGAACGTATGAAAAGAAACGTTACATCACTCACGATGGCTGCACTCCTGCTCTCCACGTGCGCTGCCTATCCTGTCTCCCAAGTTCAAGCTGCTTACTCTCCTGTCATTCCCGGCGCTCACAGCGTGACCGTGACCAAATTTGACGGCTCAAGCGGTGGCCTCACGACGAAGAACCCTGCACAATACGCAGCAGCGACACAGTTTGGCAACCTCGGACTGGCTCCGAGCGGTTGGGGCTCCAAAGACGAAAAGACGGGCTGGTATCGCATGTACCAGCCTGCCGAGGTAGAGGGAACCCAGGTCAATGGCATGTTTGAAGATGCCAAGTTCGTGATCCGCGTGCCTGCCGACTGGAACGGCAAGCTGGTCGTGGCCGGTATTCCTGCGACGCGAAATGAAACCTCCACCGACCTGCTGTTCAGCGACTACGTCTTGGAGAAAGGCTTTGCTTTCGCTGCCATCGATAAAGGCACGCAGGGTGAAATCGATCCGAACGATCCTTTTGCCAAATCCAAAAATGCACTCGTCTCCGAGGATGATTCCCTCCGCGAGTGGCACCTTCGCTACCGCCAGGTGACCAAAGCCGCGCAAGCCTATCTGGCAGCCAATTATGCCGATCAGCTGATCTCCAGCCGTGACAAAAAGAATCCGGCGAGCAAGCTCGTCTCCAAAAACCACCCGGTCCCTACCTACGCGATGGGCATTTCCAACGGGGGATACGTCGTCCGCTATGCCCTGGAAAACGATGACCCGAAAAAGACGAAGGAACCGAAGCTCTATGATGGCGGTGTCGATTGGGAAGGCGTCATGTGGCGTGCGAAAGACGCCAATCTGATTTCGTCCTTGACCCCCGTCGTGAACCATGCGGAAGCCGCCGTCTTTGGCTCCCGGGAGGAAAAGGAACGGGCAACGGAAGCGCTGTACGAGGCTGGCGTACCGAAAGGCTCCGAGAAGCTGTGGGCGTACCATGATCAAGTGTACTGGTTTATCACCCTCAATATTTACCGTGACGAATTCGATCCCAAAGCCCCTGATCGACTCGACTGGCAGGATTACCTGAAGTTCGATAAAAACGGACTCCGCGATCGCAGTCATGACGATGTTTTTGAAGACTACGATTATTTCAAGCGACCAGGAAGCGTGAAAAACAGCGTCGCAGCGATCCAAAATACCGGCAACATCAACGTTCCCCTGATCACGGTCGCCGGCTCATGGGACACCCTCATCTTCCCGGATATCCACGCGAAAGGGTATGAGGAGCTCGTGAAGGAAGCCGGAAAGGGAGATCTGCACCGGCTGTACATGGTAGAGAAGGGCAACCACGTCGATAGCCTCGTCTGGAGCAAATCGGACCCCGATCAGGAGCTGCAGCCCCTGCTGCCGTACGTACATCAAAGCTTTGACATGCTCATCAAATGGGTCGAGGAAAACGAAGAGGCGCCCGAGAGCAAGACCATCCCCACTCCAGAGGACAATACCCGTGTGATCGATCTGGAGACGGGAGAAGAGATTCAGCCTTATTAAAAGGTCGAGCCGTCGTGAAAGAAAAGAGACCGAGCTTTGCTGCATGCAGCGCTCGGTCTTGATTTTTCAGTAAAGGATCCATTAATTTCCATCCATTTCGTAGTATAGTAGGTGAAAAGAATTTGGGGAGGTGTACCTAACAGCCTCGTGAAGAAAACAGTCTTGCTTCTTCTCGTTTTATTCATTTTCGGAACTGTAGGCTATCTATACGTGACGGATGATTCGGCAGACACGCCGCTGCTCGCTATTGAACAGATGCGGTCAGAAGTGGGGCCGGTTTATCAGGAGATCGACATGGGCGATGGAAAATTAATATTTTTCGTCCGGGGAAATGAACCGAACCAAATGATTCATGCGGAGTATGCCAAAAGGACATGGAAAGGGTGGAAGTGGGGCTACGGTGGAGGCCATTCACTCCCTGATGGGAAAAACCCGTATATCGAGCATCATTGGTCCTCCCAATACTTTTACAGTACGAAGGATACTCCATTTGACTCGCCTTTCCCTATGCTGTTCGGAGCCATCGACGATTCAGCGATTCAATCCATTCATATTGAGAGTGGCTTGACAAGAGATAAGTTCCAAGCCCATGTCATCGAGAATCCGAAGTTTCCCTTTCGTGTATGGTATTTGCTGATTCCCGTGGAACAAGGGGTAAACTTTACACTATCAGCGCGCACGAATGAGAATAAGATCGTTCATGTAAAAGAAGAAAGGAATGAACCCCTTTCTCCCTGACAGACTGATCGTACTTACGCCGCGAAGCCTTGCGTTTTCGTTTCAACATACGACGCAAGGCTCCATGTATTTCATTCTTCCTTTTTATTCGTCCAATTTCTTCTTAAACCCTACTTCTTCTCCGGATGGATACCCGAGCGATTCGTAAAAATGATGAGAGTCCGTACGGTCGGCCTCAGAAACGAGGATGACGTACTTGCAGCGGTTCTCCCTCCCGAACTGCTCCAGTTCATTCATGAGCCGCTTTCCAATTCCCTCTCCGTGATAGCTCTGGGCTACCACCACATTTTCAATCAGCATAAAGGGTCTGCCATCCCCGCACAAATCCCGGCAGATAATCCCCATCGCCGTACCCACTACCCTCTCCTGCTCACACGCGACAGCGACATAGTACTCCGGTCTTTTCGAGATCAGCTCGATCGTCTCTCGCATGGCAGTGATGTCAGATGGCGCGCCCGTAAACTCAACGAACAAATCGGACAGCTGGCTCGCATCTTCTTTCTCTGCTTTTCGGACCGTGACCTCCATGCTCGAAGCCTCCCTTTTTAGCGCGACTGGTATGGTTCTGACCACATCGTACAATCGCTTCGTCCAGGCAGCAAGCTCGAACAGGAGGAGAGCCTACCGCATTACTGCCTCATCATCTCGACAAAGTCGTCCAGCTTTTCGAGCGAAATGATGTTTTGGTTGCAGGTCCTGCTGTCCTGACAAATGTAATTCCCACGTTTGAGATAGGAGCCGTCACCCGAGCTCTTGATTTCGGAGATAAACATCCCCACTTCTTCAAAGCGGTTGCAGATCGCGCACATCCCTTTTTGATTCATCGGGGTAAAGGCCCCCTGAAATCCGACCAGCTTCCCTTGGTATTCCGCGATGAGGAATTTCTTTTGCGTTCCGTCATCCTGCCAGCTCACATAAGAGTGCTCTTGCAGATTCAAGTCATTGACCGACGGTGCTTTCAGCTTCTTCGCTTTCGGGAACAGCTTTTTGAGCGTCTGATCCGTGATCGCGGGAAACGGGATCACATAGGGAGCAAGCTCCGATAAATACCGTTTGACGTCCGCGTTTTCCGAGATGTCCGCGATGGGGTACAGCAGCTGCTTCTGCTCTTCACTCAAGGCTGGGAACAGTCCTGCAACGTTTTCTTTGGCGATGTCCTTGCGAGCCCGGTGGACACTCGCATCGCTGCTGGCAGACAGCCCGTTCAGCAAGATTTTGGTCTGCGCTTTTATATAATTGTATTGATAGCTTTTCAAAAAGGGATTCATTCTTCTCACTCCATTACCGCAAAATCAGATGTTGTTGTTCCTCTTTTAGGCTACACCTTTTGCGGTCGGGTCTAAAGGGAGAAGATGATTCGGAAATGATCTTGGCATACTATTTCGCCGGTCTCGAATAAATCTGTCGCCCCTCATGGGAAAACGTCCCCATTCGTTTCAGACCTGCAGCGGTGTATTCGATCGCGACCGTCTCGTTTCTCGGAGGCGTCAGCAGCTTGTGAGGAAACGGGAATGGCTGCCTGTTCAACATGTCCGCCACGATATGGGTATCGGTGTGGAACAGCTTGCCGGTCTGCCTCAGCTGCTTTAGCTCTTCAGGACGATCCATCTTGTAATGGAGTGTCGTGGTCGGCATGTCCTGCGCATTTATTTTTTGAAAGAAATAGCCGTCCTTCGTCTTTGAAACAGCAAGAAACTGTCCGTCACTCGTCTCCTTCAGAAAGGCGTACTTTTTGGAAACGAAAGCCCCTTTTTTGTCCATCAGCAAATAAAATTCATCCTGATCCTTTTTCCCGGATACGATGAATACGCCCGAATGAAAATTGGATTCCACCTTGTAGTTGCGTGATGGCTTCAATACGACTTTCCCTTCATGCGTGATGAAGTGCGTCATACCGCTTATTTTTACACGGTGCAAGCCTTCGCTGTACCCCATATATTCATCGAAAATCGGCGGGCAGGTTACTTTACCATTCATGTCTTTCAAACCGAGCTTGTAAGAAATGAGTGCCCCGTTGACCACGTTATTTTTTACAAATGGGTAATGTTGGGCATCGTAAGTGACTTTTCCTGTAAATTGGTCGGGAATGCTCCACCATTGTTCCTCACCGGCAAGCGGTTTGGAGGCTTTCGTGCGCGCATTGTAAAAGGTAGACTGTCCTACTTGCGGCTGAAACAAAAACCATTCGCCGTCCAATTGCGAGAAGGAATGATCGTACGAGGCCTTCTCCTGGATGTTCCCTTGCTTGTCGTAAATGACATACTCGCTGAATTTGAACTGAGTACCTGTTTGAAAGAAGCCGTATCCATTTCGAAACGGACTGATATAGCCTGGCCATTCCGAATATGTCTGATGGGACATCACTTTTCCCGCTGGAGAAACGAGTGCGAAAGATGGGAACGGTTTGCGGAATTTATCCCAGTCCTGATTCGGTAGCATGAAAGGAACAAAGAACGGCTCCGTCAAGCCAGGAGGGACTTGAATTTCTCTATCTTTTGGGATGGCGTCACTTTGCGGGGCGCTCTGTTGCTCGGCTTGCACGGCGTGCGGCATAAACAGCAAAGCCAGACACAAAGTGAGAATGGTGTGAAACGGTTTTGCAAGTCTCATCGGTTGCTCCTCTTTCTTCCTATCGTTTGGGGGTTCCTCCTATAGACGATTGGAAGGAGCTGACAGTTACATATATTTTTCCAAAGCTCCTCAAACCAAGCAAAAAGCACTGTGAGCGTCTATGGCTTACAGTGCTTCTATCGTTGTCTTCATCATTTTGTATACACGATTTTCTTGATCGTCTCCACGGAAAGGCAATGGTCGATCGCCAACTGATCGATCGATACGCCGCGCTTGAAAGATGCTTTCATGGCGCGATTGCGGTCGTCAATCATCTTCCTCGTTCCAGAGCGCGTCCCCCATTTCTGGTAGGTGGTCTCCGGTTTGGGAATATAGATGGTCTCGCCTTGCACATATTTCTGGATTTCTTCGATCAGCGCTTCTGGTAAAATCGCGGTTGCATTCACGTATTTCATTTTCGCCAGCCCCTTATTTTGAATGAAAAAAATAAGGTCTGCAAAGCCAAATGAAAGGGATATGCAATACGCTCATGGGCGATAGATTATCTGATTGTCCGCCCCATGCAAAGTATCGCCTCTACCCGTTTCGGCTTTGCATGAGTGGCTGCAGTATCTGGCAAACAAACGTAATTTGCCATAAATTCACCTCCAGAACTCTGTAAGAGAACTGCCTTTTCGCAAGGAATAGGAAACCTAGGCCATGACCAGCCCGGGTTGCGCTACTACCTTCCGTTAGTATAAAACAAACACAGCCATTTTGCATCTTGTTCCTTTTTTCCTATTTCATTTCCATTCCCAGGCTGGATTCCTACCCGAGACAGGCGAGGTCGAAGCAGGACTGTTTGGCCAAGGAAAAGAGCAATTGAAGCATGAAAAAAGCACCCCACGAATGGAGTGCTTTTCCTTTTGCCAATCAGGCGTTTCGGAACGTATTGGTCAGCTGCCCCAGCTTTTCGATCTCCACCGTCACCACATCGCCGTCCTTGAGCCAGACCTGCTGTTCGGCAGGGAAGCCGGTAATCACTCCCTCCGGCGTTCCCGTCAGGATCACGTCCCCAGGGTTCAGGGTCATGTGCTGGGAGATATAGCTGATGATCTCCGGGCACGAGAAGATCATGTCCGATGTGTTGGAGTTTTGGCGCAGCTCCCCGTTGACATAGGTCCGAACCTGGAGCTGATCCGGATCGCCTACTTCCTCCGCACTGACGAGATAGGGGCCGATCGGGCAAAACTTGTCGCACGTCTTGCCCAACAGCCACTGCGAGGTCGTAAATTGCAGATCCCGGGCGGATACATCATTGGCGCTGCAGTATCCGTAGACGTACGATAGCGCCTCTTCTTTTGATACGCTGCTCGCTGTTTGGCCGATCACAATGGCAAGCTCTGCCTCGTAGTCGACCTTCTGGGACGCTGCCGGTATCGGAACGTCCTCCTGATGTCCCGCCAGCGCATTGGCAAACTTGCTGAACAGGATAGGAGTAGCCGGATAGGCCATGTTGCATTCGTCCGCGTGCTTTTTGTAGTTCAGCCCGACGCAGATGATCTTGGAGGGCGCGGGGACTGCAGGAGCAAACGCCAGCTCTTCTTCCGGATGAAACAGGCTATCTTCACCGTACACGGCGTCCGTCAGTCTCGCGAGCAGCTGCCTGCTTTCTACTCCCCCTGCAAGGAGTGCTTCGACAGTTGCAGGAACGCCTCTCCACTCCGAATCCTTTGCAGCTGCTGCCTGCACGTCGAGAATGCCTTTGTTCGTCTTGACGCCAAGAGCGATTCTATCCTGCTTGTGAAATGCAACGGTAATCATGGTCTTCCTCCTACTGGTTAAGGCTTGATAAAGACTGTTTTGATTGACGTGAAAAATTCGATGGCCGCTTGCCCTTGCTCGCGCGAGTGGGAGCTGGACTGCTTCATGCCTCCAAACGGCGCCTGAAGCTCTACACCGGCTGATTCGGCGTTGATTCTCACAAGTCCTGCTTCGATTTCACCCACGAAAGAAAGAATGTTCGCAATGTTTTTGGTGAAAATCGATGCGCTCAAGCCGTATTGCACATCGTTGGCCAATTCAATCGCCTGCTCCAATGTGTCCACCCGGATCAAAGCCAGAACGGGCCCAAAAATCTCTTCTTGGGAAATGACCATATCGCTCGTGACGTCCTCGAAAATCGTAGGTTCCACGAAAAAGCCCCGATCCAAACCGTTTGCCGTGAGGCGGGAGCCGCCGTAAAGGAGCGTGGCCCCTTCCGCTTTGCCTTTTTCGATGTAGGACAGCACGGTTTTCAATTGATTCTCGCTCGCGCATGGCCCCATCCAGGTCGTGCTCTGCATGCCATCACCAATGGATAGCTGAGCCACTCTGGCCAGCAGCTTTTGTTTGAATGCCTCGTACACCCCGCCCTGGATCAGGACGCGGCTCGTGGCGGTGCACTTTTGCCCGGTAGAGCGAAGCCCCCCGCTGATGGTCGCTTCCACGGCAAGATCCAGGTCGGCATCGTCTGCGACAATCACCGGGTTTTTGCCGCCCATCTCCAGCTGATATTTCGCACCTCGAGCAAGCGCCCCGAGCCCGACTCGTTTGCCTACCGTATCTGAGCCGGTAAAGGTAATCCCGTTGATGTCCGGGTGGTCGATGATCCCCTGACCAATGACAGAGCCTGGTCCGGTTACCAGATTGACCACGCCCGCCGGCAGTCCTGCAGCATCCATGCACTCGATGATCTTGGCGGCTGTCACCGCCACCTCCTGCGCTGGCTTGAAGACGACCACGTTCCCATACACGAGAGCGGGAGCCATTTTCCAGATCGGGATGGCGACAGGAAAGTTCCATGGTGTGATGACACCGACGACTCCGAGTGGTGCGCGAGTGGTAAACATCAACCCTTCGCTGTCGGTGGAAGGAATGACGTCTCCGACCTTGCGCATGCCCTCGCCTGCGTAGTAGCGCAGAATCGCGATTCCCCGGGCCGTTTCCCCTTTGGCTTCTGCGAACGTTTTGCCCATTTCCCGGGTCATGGTTTCCGCAATCTCATCGAGACGTTTTTCCATGGCATTGGCCACTTGGTAGAGAAACTCTCCCCTGGCTGGAGCGGACAGCTTGCGCCACGCCTGTTGTGCCTGCTTGGCAGCGGTGACCGCTTTCTCCAAATCACCCGCTCCCGATTTCTGCACGTACCCGACGATGTCTTCCTTGTTCGCGGGATTGATGCTCGCTTCCACGACATTGTCCAAAGACGGGACCCACTCTCCATTCACGTAGTTCAAATACGTTTTCACTTCCGTTTTGACAGTCATGTTCTCTCTCCTTTTTCTTAGAATGTCGGTCCGATGCGCCATATCCCGAAGTCATGCTGCCCCAGAATTTCCGCTTTGGTCATTTTTCCGGAAGCGACGAGCCCTACTTCGTCAAAAAGCCGGCGCCCGACAGACTGGATGGATTCCGTTCCGTCGATGATCGTACCCGCATTGATGTCGATGTTGTCACCCATCTTTTCAAAAATGGCGGAGTTGGTTGCGATTTTGATCACGGGTGCAATCGGTGAGCCTGTGGGCGTCCCCCTGCCAGTGGTAAACAGAACCACCTGCGCTCCCCCCGCTACCATTCCCGTCAGCTGCTCGATGTCATGCCCGGGCGTATCCATCCAGACCAGCCCTTTTTTAGTCGGAGTCTGCGCATAATCGATCAGCTCCTGCAAGGGCCTGCTTCCCGCTTTGTTAGCCGCACCGAGCGATTTTTCTTCCAGGGAGCTGAGACCGCCCTTGATATTTCCCGGACTCGGATTGCCTGTGCGAATATCCACTCCCATCAAAAAGGCGCGGTCTTCCATGGCCTTGATGACTTCGTAGACTCGCTTGGCTACCTTCTCATCGGCTGCCCGATCCGCCAGCAAATGCTCCGCCCCGATCAGCTCCGTCGTCTCCGCCAGGATAGAGGTGCCTCCATAGTCGACGATCAGATCACTGACGACGCCGACTGCCGGATTTGCAGACAGACCCGAGCAAGCGTCGGAGCCTCCGCATTCCGTCCCGATGATCAGCTCGCTGAAATCACACAGTTCCCTGCGCTGCATGGAAGCATCCTGCACCATTTTGGCAGCGATCTTGGCTCCCTGCGCTATCGTGAACAGCGTCCCACCGTGATCCTGAATCGAGACCACTTCCACTGGCTTTCCCGTCTTGGCGATTTCTCCCGCCACGCTCCTCGCCTGATGGGTCTCGCAGCCGAGTCCGAGAACGACCACGCCGTATACGTTGGGGTTCGCCCCCATGCCCACGTACGTGCGAAAGGTTTGCTCGTAATCCACACCGACCTGCGCGCAGCCATGCTGATGGATGAACGATACGGTCCCTTTCACCAGCTCCGTGATTTGCTTGGCCGCCTGTGTGGCGCATGTGATGGTTGGAAGGATCAGCACGTGGTTGCGCACTCCGACCCGCCCGTCCGGACTCCGGTAGCCCCAGAATTTCCCGCTATCTTGCTTCGACAATGCGATCGCCCCTTCCCCGTTTGCCTTCGAGATTGTGGATGTGGACATGCTCCCCTGGCTGAATCGCCTGCGTCGCCACGCCAATCACCTCGCCGTATTTGAGGATGTCCTCCCCCTGTCCGATAGCGGAGACAGCAAATTTGTGGCCAAACTCAATCGAATCGCGCAGCGTAACCCGGGTGGCGCGATCCTCGCAATTGACGGTGACCGTCGCTCCTGCGGGAATCGTTTCAAGAGCTACCGCCACTTTGTCCTGAGGCTTCATCATGACCGTCTTGTACTCACCTTCCACGCCTGTTCCCTCCTCTACAAATCGCCCTTATCTAGCCGTCAATCCGCCGTCGGCCACGTAGTTGCTTCCGGTAATGAACGAAGCCTCGTCACTTGCGAGAAAGCAGACCAGATGGGCAATCTCCTCCGGGGTGCCCATACGCCCGATCGGCTGGCGCTGCTCCATCTGACTTCTGGCAACCTCCGGCTCCGGCTGACCTGCCAATATTTTTTGAATCCAAGGGGAGTCGACTGTACCCGGCGATATGGCGTTCACCCGGATGCCCGCCTCCGCAAAATCCGAAGCGACCGATTTGGTCAGGCCCACGATAGCCGCTTTCGAAGCGCAATAGCCAGCGCGGTTCAGCACGCCGACCATCCCCGCTACAGATGCGATATTGATGATACTGCCACGGTCTTTTTGCATCAGCATTTGCCTGACGGCGTACTTGCACCCGAAAAACGCCCCCTTGGCATTGACGCTCATCATCGCATCCCATTCTGCTTCTGTCTGCTCCAGCACCGTTCCAGCCTTGCCTATGCCCGCATTATTCACCATAATGTCAATTTTCTGATAACGATCGGCAATCTCCTGCAGGACGCTTCGCACTTGCTCCTCCTGGCTGACATCGAGAGAGAAAAACTGTGCTCCGCTCTCCTCCTGTTCCAATGCAGCCGCGACTTCAGGTCCTCTGTGCCCGTCGAGGTCACAAACCGCTACGAATGCCCCCTCTCTTACTAGGCGACGGGCAATCGCTTCCCCGATGCCAGAAGCTGCCCCAGTGACGACAGCTACCTTTCCCGCCAACCGCGTCATACCGGGATGCTCCCAGCGACCTGGCTTTTCACAGGGTTGGACAGTACGCCGATCCCTTCAATCTCGATCTCGACGCGATCCCCATCCAGCAGGGTAAATTCATCCGGCGGCACGATGCAGGTGCCAGTCAGCAAAACCGTTCCATCAAAAATGGTGTTGTCTCGCAGCAAATAGGAAACGAGCTCATCGAGTTTTCGTTTCAGCTGCCCCGTGCTAGCGGAACCTTCGACCACTTTTTCACCCTCCCGGAAAATGCGGCAGACGATCTGGAACGAGTAAGGATCCTCTACCGTTTCGACGAGGCGAATGGCTGGGCCGATCGAGCACGAGCCTTTCCACATTTTCGCTTGCGGCAAATAGAGCGGATTTTCTCCTTCAATATCGCGGCAGCTCATGTCGTTGCCGACCGTGTAGCCGACGATTCGCCCCTCCCGTGAAAGCACCAGTCCCAGCTCGGGCTCGGGGATTTGCCAATTGGAATCGCTTCGCAGGTACAGATCCCTGCCCGGTCCCACCGTACGTGCCGCCGTGGACTTGAAGAAGATCTCCGGACGCTGGGCCTCGTACACTTTATCGTAGAAGGTGGAAGCATCGAGCTTGCCGCCTGTCGCTTCGTAATTGCGTGCGTCCCTGCTGCGTTCGTAGGTCACGCCGCAGGCCCATACCTCAGCTGCTTCCAAAGGTACGACCAGTTCAAGCTCTTCCAGCATTTCGGGGATCGGCTCCCCGCTGGAAATGATGCCCTGGATCCATGCCAGAGGAGTTTTCCCCTCCTCATCCGCCTCCCTGACTAGCTCCATGAAATCGTTTTGCGGCAATCGATAGACGCGAGAATCGTCTGTAACAGCCGCTAAGATAGGCGTACCGCCGCTTTGCAAAAATCGAATGATTCGCATAGGTCATCCTCCACAGTTTTATATTATAGAACCTCGTTCTGTATTCTCGTCGTACATAACGCATAGAAGTATGGCAGCTTCAATGGTTTCTTGCGGCGATTCCGTAGCCCATCTGCTCGGACATCTCATCCGCAGCCCCTTTTAGCAAATGGAGAAATTGCTCCAGCTGCTGATCATCGACACGGGATAGCAACGTGGAAATGCTGACAGCTGCAATCACCTGCGCCTGATGGTTGCGGATCGGTACAGCAATGCAGCGCACCCCCGCTTCGTTCTCCTGATTGTCGACTGCATACCCCTGCTCACGAACTTTTTGCAGCTCTGCCCGCAGCTCTTGTTCGTTGGCAATCGTCTTGGGCGTCTGCGGCACATAGCGATAGTCCTTCAATACATTTTGCAGCTCTTTTTCGCTTTTCCATGCGAGGAGAGCCTTCCCTACACCGCTGGAGTGAACGGGAATCCTCCTGCCGATTCGCGAGTACAGAATCGTCGCCTGCGGTCCCTCTACTTTGTCGATATAGACGCCCTCTTTGTCATCGAGAATCACGAGATGAGTGGTCTGCCCCGTCTTCATCGACAGGTCCACGAGATATCTCTTTGCTACTTTCCGAATATCCAAACCATGGATGACAAAGTTTCCTCGCTCGAATAGTTTCATTCCCAGCCGGTATTTGCCGTTCTCCGGGTTTTGGTCGATATATCCATGCACCTGCAGTGTTTTTAAGAGGGAATGAACCGTGCTTTTGTGCAACTGCATTCGCTCACTGATGTCTGTGATCTTCAATTCCTGCTCTTGTTCGTCAAAGAGATCGAGAATCTTCAGCGCGCGCTCCACAGCTTGAATAATTGGCATTTTATCCATCCTTTTACGTCGTAATTACGGAATGATTTGGTGTTATCTTACCATAGAATTACGACGTTTGAATCATCTTTCGCATCCGCTTTCATTGCCTGCGCGACGCGCTTCGCGAACCAGCTCCACGTACGTTTTGGCCGTTTTTTCCAAAGCTCCAAAGTCGCCTGCTTCGATCAGCTTCCGGTCCAGCAAGGTTCCGCCGATTCCCAGCGCCGCTGCTCCCGCCTGGATGAACGAGGAGGCATTTTGCTCGTCGATTCCGCCGGTCGGGATGATCGGAATGTGTGGGAAGGGAGCTTTGACAGCCTGCAGATAAGCGGGCCCAAAGCTGGCTGCCGGGAACAGCTTCACCAGATCAGCCCCCCACTCGATGGCCGTGATCATTTCCGTAGGTGTCAGGACGCCCGGCACGCAGATCTTGCCGTGACGGGCAGCTACCCGGATCACTTCGTGGTGCAGGCTGGGACTGAACAGAAAGTCCGCTCCACTCTGGATGGCCATCGCTGCCGCTTCTGCATCGATCACCGTACCCGCCCCGACGATGGCTACGCCCCTCAGCTGTCGACTGAGTCTGGCGATGGATGAAAAGGCATCCTCTGAATCCACCGTGATCTCTAGAGCCGTGACCCCTCCCCTCACCAGACTTTCCGCCACGCGGTCGATCTTCTCCGTGGGAATCCTGCGAACCACGGCGATCACACCGCTCTCCACCAGCTTTTCCAGCAGCATTGTTTTCGGTAGCAATTGCTTCTTCCTCCTTTTTCTCCATCTCCGTCCGGGCTACCGCATGACCTCCTCCCGACCGCCCATCACCTGTGACCAGAACGGGTAGCCTTCTACATCCCCCGCTACAGTCAGGGCATAGGCACCGATGCGGTTGCCCAGCCGGACGGCATCCCGATACGACCAGCCTCTGAGGAGCCCCGACAAAAAACCGGCGGCAAAGCCGTCGCCCGCCCCAATCGGATCGACAATCTCCTCGACGGAAAAACCGGATACGTACTCACTCTCAGCCCCCGTCGCATAGTACGCACCGCGTTCCCCCAGCTTGATGACGACTGCTTTTGACCCTTTTTGCAGCAGACGCTCCGCGATCCGCTCCGGACTGTCTTCCCCCGTGAGAAGGCAGCCCTCTTCCCAGCCTGGGAGAACGATGTCACACCTGCTGGCGATATCGGCGAGTACGGCGCGCGCCTCTTCCTTTTTCCAGAGCTTCAGCCGGACATTGGGATCAAACACTACAGTGACTTGATTCCGCTTTGCCTTGTCGATGGCTTGATAAAGCGCCTCCCTGCATGACGGGCTGAGTGCTGGTGTGATTCCCGTCACGTGTAAGAATTTCGCCCCTGCGATCAGCTCCTCGCTGATGTCCTCTGGCCCGAGGCGGCTTGCTGCCGAATCTTTGCGATAGTAATAAACCTTGGGCTCTTTTCCGTGCTGCCTTTCTTTGAAGAACACGGCGGTCGGGTGATCGGGGTCGAATACCACATGGGAGGTGTCCACCCCTTCGCCGCGGATGAAATTGCGGATGAAAAGCCCGAATTCATCATCGCCCAGCCGGCTCACCCAGCTCACCTGATGACCGAGGCGAGCCAGCCCGATGGCGACATTGGATTCCGCACCGCCTATCGTTTTCTCAAACTGGGCGGCGAACCGGAGCGGCCCCACCGATACCGGATGGAAAAGCACCATCGTCTCGCCAAAGGTCACTACGTCCATACGCGTTCCTCTTGGACAGGGAGAGCAGGGACAGCCAGGCCGATTGCGCCTTTTTGCGACGTAGTCAGCTCAGGAGCGTAGCGCGAAATCATATCCAGTCCGATGCGAGCGCGGCGGACTCGCTCCCTGCACAGACTGATGGACGTCTGCTCCAGGTGGGTACCCGATGGATAAATGTTCGGTGAATTGCGCAGGCCGAACTTGATGTATACCGGAGCTGCGACCCGGATGATTTCCGGTATCTCGTAATGGCGGATGAACCCCCCGATGTCGTCTGGGGCCTCTACGTAAATATCAATCGGGATATCGATGGCTTGCCGGATGGCTGCCAGGCGTGCCAGCGTCAGGTCTGTCGGGACGTTGTACGTGCCGGCGCCGATTTGCTCGATCAGCCGGATCGATACGGGATTCGCCTGCGCCATTTGCACGGAAACTTTGACGAGCAGGTCATCCGGGAGCTCTCCCGTTTTCTTGAACTCGTTTACCAGCCACAGCAGCCCTTCATCCGCTACCAGAATGCTGCGGATTCCCATACGGCAGGCACGTTTGACGTCTTCGATGGCATAGACGAGCTGATCCATGCCTTGCGAGCGGAGTCCGGTGATTTTTCCCGCGCTGGCCCATGACATCGGGGTGATATCCCAGGTCCCCCGCGGTCCCACGAACAAGCTCACTTCGAGATTCTCCCGCTGCCCGATGGCCGCCATCTGCCCCAGCTCCTCATCGGTGAGCAGCATGATTCCACTGCCTTGGGAGATCCGGTGAATCGTCACACCGTACGTCTGGCATGCCTCCACTACCGCTTCGAAGGAGGCCGGCCCCTCGACGCTGGGGATTTCGACGCGGTACTGTGCGCCGTCCGGGAATCGCTTGGTCGAGGTAGGCAGATCATGGCAATCACTTGCCGGAAAGCCCAGTTTTTCGATCAACTCACGCGTTTGCTTCAACACCTTTTCCCCCTTTGCTTCCCTGTGTGGGTAAGATGACATCTACTTGATAGTCCATCTGTGCTTCCTCCCAGACGCTGAGCGGCACGACGCCGTTCGCCGCATCCGTATGTCCCGTCATGCGGTTGCTCGCTGCGACCAGCCGCTGCCTAGAGCGGATCGCGGACAGTCTCTTCGCGGCCAATTCGGAACGCTGCGACTGGACATCGACAAATGAAAAGGCGATGTGGCCTTGGCGAAACTGCTCCTCATCCAGGAATTGAATCTGCCTCTCGCGCAGGTCCAGATAGAGCAGATCACCCGTCTGCAGGTACAAGATCCCTCCGCCTTCGGACGCTTCTGGCGTCATGTGACCGATGGCGGCCCCGTATGTCACACCGGAGTAACGTCCGTCGCTGATGAGCGTAGCCAGTCGCTTGAGGTTGCGGTTCGCGTTGATGTGCTGCATCGGCGTAAACATCTCCGGCATGCCGAAAGCCACCGGCCCCTGCCCGGAGATGACGACGGAGATCTTCAATACGCCATGCTCCACCATGCGATCAAACAGCGAATCGTACTCGAGTGCGTGCCAGTCCTCGCAGCGCTCCGGGGCATTTTGCCTGAGCATCGCCAGCAGGTTTTCCTGTGCAAAGCTTTTGCTCTCCTTCAGCTTCTCCAAGAGCTGCGAGTCCAGGAGACTGCGGTTCGCGTCGTCTTCATTTTCGTAGTAGAGGACAAACGCCGCTTTTTTATCGAACTCATCCAGCTGCTTCGAGGTCATCCCGCTGATTTTCACCACGGCGCTCTCAAAGAAATTGCCTGTCAGCACATCCACGCCACTGAACGGCCGGCGCGGAGACGAGAGGATGATCGGATTTTCTTTCACATGCGTCGCAGAGAGGCTCACCTGATTCGCCAAACGCTCCCGCCAGGTCCCCCCTGTGACCGTCGGCGCATCCACGTCCATGGGTACGCCGTTTTGCAAAAGCTCGTGGAACAGCGTCTCCATCCCCCGGCTGTTGCCGCTGCAGCATTGGATCGCGAGGGCAAAAATATCTCGCCCCTGCGTCAGACTGTAATCAAACAGATCTGGAACGGGATGCGCATGATGGATCCGATCCAGCTCCCACAGGCTGAAGCGATAGCCGCCGTACAGCATTGCTGCCACCATGTGCATCATCAGGTTGGTCGAGCCGCCAGAGGCACTGTGGATGCGGATGGCATTGCGGATGTTGGCCGCCATCACATTGGCCGCACCAAAAGCTGGTTCATTGATCATCGCAGCCAAGCTGTCCACTGCCTGATTCACCTGCTCCTGGGTAGGAGGGGCCGTCAGCAGCTCGACTGCGGGGTGAACCAAGCCGAGACCCGCCACCAGATGCCGGGAGCTGTTGCCCGTACCATTGAAGGCGCAGACGCCTCCTTTTCCATCACAGGTGGCAACCGCCAGACGCTGTTCGTACTCTTTATGTGCCTCTTTGCTGATGATTCCGCGATCGACCGCCCGCTCCAGCACCCCTTGAAACGCGGTATTGGAAGAGCACTGCAGGATGTACGCCATGGCATCGCGCAAATCATCGGCAATATCTGGCGCTCCCTTGCCCTCTGCCGACTTTGCCACCTGCTCGAGCTCATCCATGAGCGCGGGCGGGATCGTCCCTCCCTGCAGCACGTGCGCAGGGGCAAAGGTAGCGAAAAAGGGAGCCTCTCCACGGTATTGGCGAATCCGGTCCAGGTGGGCCAGCGCGCTGACCACTCCCAGCGGCTGCTTGTCGCAGCCCTGTATGACGAACGCACCGTGATAGCTGTGCGATTCCAGCTGGTTGATCACCATCTGCGCGACGGCATTGCGGCTCTGCAGGGAATAGCTCATCCCTTGGTTGCTCTGGGCCGTGCCATCGCACATGACCGGAGTGGAAAAATAGAAGGGGACTCCTCCGTTTTGCCAGATCCGTATGGCCGCACGACTCGACGTCTGAAAGTCCATGATATGGGCCGGATGGTCGGGTGATCCGCCGATGATGGCGATGCGCGGCGCATTTTCCTCCAGCCGTATGTAGATTTCGTCCAGCGTCCAGTCTGGAGCAGGGCCCTCGTAGGTGGAGCCGAGTATTTGCTTGGCTCGATCGAGCAGACCCGCTACGCAAATGGGTTCATTCGCTTTTCCCTGAACATTGTCGCGATACGGATTGATCCGGTTGTGGATCGACGGAAAACGTTTGGACATGGGCTCGCAATCTCCTTTTCCTATTGTAAAAGCTTACGTTCCTACCACTCAGCCACGCTGCCATCCTCATGGCGCCACACCGGATTCCTCCAGTCGTGTCCCTTTGCTGCGGCCTGCTCCACCGCCTCCTCGTTGATCTCAATCCCCAGGCCTGGACGGGATGGAATGGCGACATGACCGTCCTGATAGGCAAACACCGAAGGATCTGCGAGGTAATCGAGCAGGTCGCTCCCCTGGTTGTAGTGGATGCCGAGGCTCTGCTCCTGCAGGATGGCGTTTGGCGTGCAGGCATCGACCTGCAAGGAGGCCGCCAGTGCGATCGGCCCGAGCGGACAATGCGGAGCCACCGCCACATCAAACGCTTCTGCCATCGCTGCGATCTTTTTCACCTCGAGAATGCCACCCGCGTGAGACAGGTCGGGCTGGATGATGTCCACATAGCCATCAATCAAAATCTGCTTGAATCCCCAGCGCGTGTACTGCCGCTCTCCTGTTGCAATCGGCGCAGTCGTATAACGGGCAATTTCCCGCAGCGCTTCATTGTTTTCCGGCAGCACAGGCTCCTCTAAAAACATCGGGCGGTACGGATCCAGCTCTCTGGCCAGCTGCTTCGCCATCGCTTTGTGGACGCGGCCGTGAAAGTCGATGCCGATCCCGACATCCTTCCCGACAGCCTCACGCACAGCAGCGATTCGCTCGATGACAGCCTCCACCTTGGAGTGCGCATCGATGTAATTCAGCTCCTCCGTCGCGTTCATTTTGACAGCCGTGTAGCCCGCGTCTACCTTTTCCTTGGCAGCTGCCGCTACATCATGTGGCCGGTCTCCGCCGATCCACGAGTAGACGCGTATTTTCTCCCGCGCCGCTCCTCCGAGCATTTGCCAGACGGGAAGGTTAACATATTTTCCAGTGATGTCCCACAGCGCCTGCTCGATTCCCGACAGGGCACTCGTCAAAATCGGTCCGCCCCGGTAAAAGCCCCCTCTGTACAATGTCTGCCAGTGATCCTCGATCGTCAGCGGAGATTTGCCGATCAAGTATTCGCTGAGCTCCCGGACGCACGCTTCCACCGTCCCCGCTCTGCCTTCCACGATCGGCTCCCCCCAGCCCGCGATTCCTTCATCGGTTTCGATTTTGAGGAACAGCCAGCGGGGCGCCACCCGATACAGCTTGAAAGCCGTCATCTTCATCCTCTCACCCGCCCCTTTCGCTCGAATGGGAAAAACTCATGACCGCAGCCTCGGTCAGCACCTCGACATCCTCCCGTTCTCTCGCCTCAGGGAGCAGGCTTTCCGAGATCCAGATGTCTCGCACATGGAGTGTATTTTCGATGCGCACGAGCCGGACCCGGCCGAGATCAAAGGCGTTGCAGGTTTTGATCGCAGCTTTTACGGCCAGATCTCCCGTTTCCAGAAACATCGGCAGCTTGACGGTGCCTACGACGGTGCTGGTCAAGGCATTCGCGTACCCCTTTACCCAATCGATCTCTTCAAAAACCTGTTTCGTTGTAATATCCGCCAGCCCGATCCCGTTGGCATTTCCATGTGTTTTTTCCGTCAGGCCGAGCACGACCGTCCTAGCAGCTTCCACTCCCCCTGAAGCGTACGGAGTGGCGAAGCGCCCCGTAATATTCGGATCCATCCCATCCCCCGATATGTCCTTGCCGATCTCGTCGACCACCAGTACGTCGAGTGGGTTGAACAGGATTTTCGGCATCAGTGCCTTCGCTTCGAGCAGCAGCTTCGGCTCTTCCTCAGCGAGGCGTTCAGCCGGGATCGCGACAGCTTTCGCAGGGCGATCGAACGCATTTTCAATCGTCCCCACTCCGAAAATAATCGGCGTATGCTCAATCATCACCTTGGCCATCTCTTGCACGTGCTCGGCCATGTACTTGAAGCTGTAGGCATGAGCAGCTTCGGCTCCTCGCTGTTTGCCTAGACCGATCGTAATCATTTTCATCAGTCCGCTCTCGACGGGTCCGCGAAATGCCGTATGCGGCTTGATCCGATTGATGACGATGACCTTGTCGGCATGATGGGCGTTGTGGTCCATGTAGATGGGCAGTCCGTTCGGCAGTCTGCCCACCTCCACGACCTCCATCGTGGAGTGAATGGGCGCTTCGATGAATGCCTCCGTGACCCCCAAGGATTCCAGCACTTCTTTTTGCCCCTCGGCTGTTGCTCCCCCGTGGCTTCCCATGGCAGGTACGATGAACGGCTCGCCGCCAGCCGCTTTGACCATCCTCACGACTTCCCTTGTAATGACGGGTATCTCGGCAACGCCTCTGCTTCCGACCGCGATCGCCACCCGATCTGCCGGAGCGATCCGCGAAAGCACGCCTGCATCGCTAACTGCCTGTCGAACGGCAGCTGCCACATCGGGCAGCTGCGGGGCGTGAAAATGCTGCCTCACCTTGGCCATCCGCGGGATTTCTATACTGCGGAGCAGCTCTTCGATCACCTGCATGCTTTGCCCCCCTTTACTTGCGCACCTTGGCTACCTCGTCGTACATCTCCTTGACCAGATCCTCCCCGATTTCCTTTGCAAACTTGTCGATGACCGGCTTGATCGCTTCTTGCATGCGTGCCTTTTCCTCCGCCGACACTTCATTGACCTCCATGCCTGCGGCCTTCAGTTCATCCTGCGCTTTCTTGTTTTCCGTCAGGTTCAAATCACGCTGGTACTTTCCTGCCTCTACAGCCGCATCCCGCAAAATCTGCTGCTCCTCGGCAGAAAGCTTATCCCAGAACTTTTTGCTGACGAGGAACACAAAAGGGGTATAGACGTGCTTGGTGACACTGAGGTATTTCTGCACCTCGTTGTACTTGTTCGATTTGATCGTAGCGAGCGGGTTCTCCTGGCCGTCGACCGTGTGGCTTTCCAATGCACTGAATACTTCGGAGAATGCCATCGGGGAAGGGTTGGCTCCCAGTGCCTGGAACGCTTCCAGGTGAACCTGGTTTTGCATCGTACGAATCTTCAGGCCTTTGAAGTCTTCCGCTTTTGTCACTGGATGCTTGTCGTTGGTCAAATTGCGGAATCCATTTTCCCAATAGCCGAGGCCGATCAGATTATGGGCAGGCAGCTTTTCCAGCAGCTTTTGACCCAGCGGCCCGTCGAGTACGGCATGCGCCTCTTTTTCTTCATTAAATACAAACGGAAAGTCGAAGATGGCGTATTCCTTGATATCACCCACCAGCGGGGACGTGGACGGAATCGTGATTTCCTGCAGTCCGGCTTGCAGGGCTTCCGTCATTTTCTTGTCGTCTCCGAGCTGTGCGGCGTAATACGGAGTGACTTTCATTTTCCCTCCGCTCTTCTCGCTGACGATCTCTGCAAATTTCTTCAGCCCCTGTCCTTCGGGGTGATCTTCATTCAGGCCGATTCCCGCTTTGATCGTTCTCTCCTGGATACCTGTCGCAGCAGCTGGTGCCGACGTATTCGCTGCATTCCCGCCGCCTGCTCCGCAGCCTGCCAAGACCAGCAGGGCTGGAATGGTACACCCAATCACCCAATTTTGCATCCACTTTTTCATAACCGCTCCCCCTTCTTTCTTTGAGCCTATGGATTACACAAGTGCCGCGTAGCGTTCTGCGGAAATGCTCTCCCTCAGACGAACGCGTTCCATTACTTCCTTGTTGACCAAATACTTGGGAAATTCCCCATGCAGCAGCACATCGGCGACCCCCATCGCAGCCTTCGCTCTCATCTCCGCCGCTGCTTCCTCGGAGTACCATGCCACATGCGGCGTAAGAATGACGTTGTCCATCCCGACTAGCGGACTTTCCGGCGTAATCGGCTCTTGCTCCACCACATCCAATGCCGCTCCGGCAATCTTTCCGGACTGCAGGGCGTAAATCAGCGCCTGTTCGTCAATGACGGGTCCGCGTGACGTATTGATGATGATGGCTTCTTTTTTCATAGCTGCAAATTGCCTTGCCCCCATCATGCCTTTCGTCGAGTCGGTCAGCGGAGCATGGACCGAAACGATATCAGCCCGCTCGCAGAGCTCTTCGAGTGTGGCCAGCTGTACTCCCAGCTCCGCAGCTACCGATTGGGGAACATACGGATCATGAGCGATCACATTCAGCCCGAGCGGTTTTACTTTTTGCGCCAGCGCCTGCGGGATCTTCCCGAAGCCGACCAGCCCGAGCGTCCTGCCTCGCAGCCTCGTGATCGGCTGCGTCACCTTGAAATCCCAATTTCCGTTTTGGACCGCTTGATGGGCAACGACGATTTTGCGCGTCCATGCCAGCAGGAGGGCAAGGGCGTGGTCCGCCACTTCATCCATGCAGTAATCCGGCACATTCGCCACACAGATGCCCTTTTCCGTAGCTGCCTGCAGATCGACCGTATTGACCCCCACCCCGTAGCGGGTAATCACCTGGCATCTTTCCAGGCCCTCGATGACCCTTCGACTGAGCGGCGCGTACTGGTTGATCACCGCGTCAGCGTCCCAGCAGGCAGCGATCACTTCTTCCTCCGTGCGGCACTGGGCAGGTACCAGAGTGATCCGCTCGTTTTCCAGCACCTGCTCCTCATACCGCAAATCCGTGTACTCCCAATCGGTCACGACCACTTTCCATTTCCTGTCCATGTTTTTTCCTCCTTACGTCAGCCATCCGAGCGGAACCGTCACGATTCCCGGGAACAAGATCAGCAGAATGAGAACAATCACTTCGACCAAGAGGAACGGCCATATCCCCTTCATGATGTCTTCCATTCCGATTTTTCCGACGCCGCACGCCACATTGAGCACAGTCCCGACTGGCGGTGTCAGCAAGCCAATGCAATTGTTCAGGATAAACAAAACGCCAAAGTAGATCGGATCGATGCCGGCCTTGTCGATGATCGGCATCAGGACCGGCGTCATGATCAGGATGGTCGGCGTCAAGTCCATCGCGGTGCCCACCAAAAGGATGATCGCATTGATCACAATCAGCAGGAGCAGTGGATTTTCCACCAGCGGTCCCAACAGACTCGTCAGCTGATCAGGAATGTTTGCCACCGTAATCAGCCAGGCGGACACCATCGCAGCCGCTGCGAGAAACATCACGACGCTCGTCGTCTTGGCTGAGGCGACGAGGATGTGATAAAGCTGAGAGATTTTCAACTCCCGATAGACGGCGATTCCGACGAGCAAGGCATAAAAGGCAGCTACCACCGCCGCTTCCGTCGGCGTGAACACCCCTCCGCGAAGACCGGCGATGATGATGATCGGCAAAAGCAGCGCCCAGACCGCGCCCTTCGACGCCGCCCAAATCTCCTTGAGCGACTTGCGCGGATACGCTTCATAGTCACCTTTTCGCGTGATGATCGCCCAAGTCACCATCAGACCGACGCCGATCATGAGACCGGGAACGATGCCAGCCATGAACAGCTTGGTAATGGACACCCCGCTGGTCACACCGAAGATGATCATCGGGATGCTGGGAGGGATGATGGGAGCGATGATTCCACCTGCCGCAATCAAGCCGGTTGAGCGGTTGCGGTCGTAGCCCGCTCGCACCATCATCGGGATCAAAATCGCGCCGAGCGCCGCCGTATCCGCCACGGCTGAACCGGAGAGGCCGGCGAACAGAATACTGCCGAGAATGGCTACATACCCGAGTCCTCCACGGATGTGCCCCACGAGCGCCATGGCAAACGTGATAATGCGCTTGGAGATCCCCCCAGCATTCATCAATTCCCCTGCCAGGATGAAAAAAGGGATCGCCATCAACGGGAAGTTGTCCGCCCCGCTGATCAGGTTTTGTGCGATAATCTGGCTGTCAAAAATGTCCATGTACACCATCAGGGCTACGCCGCTGAAGAGCAGGGCAAACGCGATGGGCATGCCAAGCGCCATGACACCCAGAAGCGAGCCGACAAAGATACCGAGCGTCATTTACCTACCACCGCCCTGCGCGATTTGCTGCCCTTCGGCCGGCACCAGCAATTCTTCTTCGGATTCCTTCATTCGAATAAAGTCGTCGATGGATTCTCTGCCAAACAAAACACGATACAGCTTGGTCAGAATCACAAGCGCCATACAAATGCTCATGACGATTCCGATGCCGTACACATAGCCGAGCGGCAAACCAGTGGCCGGCGCCTTGCTGTCCATATTGATCAGCGTCATTTTCCAGCTGCCATCCAAAACCAGCCAAAGCACGTACAGAACCAGTCCGTTGGTCACGGCGAATACGACTTTCTTCATGATCGGCGATAGCTTTTTGACCAGCATGTCTACACCGAGATGCTCGTTATCCTTCAATGCGCCGATCGCCCCCAAAAAGATCAGCCAGATGAACAGAAAACGCGACATTTCCTCCGACCAGGTAATTCCTGAATTAAACAAATACCGCAACACGACGTTGCCAAATACGAGAACAGCCATGAACGCCAAGGATATCGCCATCACCGCATCCAGTGACGAGTTCAACGCTTTTGAGAGTTTCCCCACGGTCTTTCACCACCATTTGCTTTATTTGCCCTCTGCTTTGATCTTTTCTACCATTTCCTTTGCCCAAGGATAGGTTTGGTAGATTTCTTCATACAGCGGTTGTGCCGCCGTCTCCATCGCTTGCTGGAACGACTCATCCGGTGCCGTAAACTTGATGCCGTGTTCCATGAGAAACTTCTTGTCGTCCTCGTAGCTCTTTTCGAGCAGCTCCCATTCGTAATCGGCTGAAGCCTTCGCCGCTTCCTCGAGGATTTTTTGCTGCTCAGGCGTAAGCTGGCTCCAAAGCTTGCCGTTGATGATGTACAGGTTGGGGCTGAACATGTGCTTGGATTCCAATACATCGGATTGAACCTCATACCAGGCCGAAGCCTTTAGTGTCGCGATCGGGTTGTCTTGCCCATCGACGACTTTTTGCTCGAGGGCCGTGAAGACTTCCGAGATCGGCATCGGAGTGATGTTGGCTCCCAGCAATTGGCCCAGCTTGATGTAGTTGGGGATATTGGGCATCCGGACGCGCAAGCCTTTGAAGTCTTCGAGGCTGGCGATGGTCCTGTTGCTGGAAAACATCCGGAAGCCGTTGGCGCTCCAGGCCAGAGCATGCACGTCGTGCTTCGCTTCCATCTCGTCCGTCATCTCTTTGCCGATAGGGCCTTGCAAGACTTTCTTGGCGTGCTCGAAATCTTTGAATAAAAACGGCCATTCTCCTACTGCCATCTTGGGCACATCCGCCTGCATGATCAGTCCCGGGATCCCCATTTCGATCGTTCCGTTGCGCACCCCGTCGTAAAATTCCTTTTCTGCTCCCAGCTTGCTGTTGTCATAGATTTGCACCTGCAGGGAGCCGTCGGATTTTTCTTCCACGATCTTTTTAAACTTCTCCCTGAGCGCTACGTTCTGCGGATGGTCCGTCGCGAAGTAGTTGGCTACCTTCAGGACATGGGGCTTGCCCGCCGCAGCCCCGCTGCCCGCGCCGGATGCCGTGCTGCCTGTGCTGCTGCCTCCCCCGCACCCTGAAAGAACCACAGTGGCCGTGAGGAGCAGGCCTGAGAGGATTGCTAGACTCTTTTTTTTCACCTTGCATGCCTCCAATCGATATACAGGTTTTCGCTCTTCTTCCAGCGGGCTTACCCTTGAAGCTCAGGGATCAGATCAGGAGGCTGCTCTCCTTTCACAGCCGCCACCAGATTTTGCGCGGCTCTCATCGCCATATCGAAGCGCGTCTGATTTGTCGCGGATCCGATGTGCGGCAGAGTCACTACTTGCGGCATATAGAGCAAAGGATTGTCAGGAGAAACCGGCTCCTCGGCAAACACATCGAGCCCCGCCCCCCAAATGCGTCCCTCCTGCAAGGCCGCGATCAATGCTTCTTCATCAACGGTTTTTCCGCGGGATGTATTGATGAAGATCGCGGATTCCTTCATGAGCGCAAACTGCTCTCTCCCCATGAAGTGGGTGGTCTCTTCGCTGAGCGGGATCATCAAAACGACAAAGTCGGATTGTCGCAACAGGCCTTCCAGCGGGCTGTAGGTTACGCCCAGCCGCTGCTCCGTTTCCGGTTTGGGCCTGCGGTTGTAATAGAGTACCTCCATGCCAAAGCCGTACTTTCCCCTCCTGGCGATCGCTTCGCCGATTCTGCCCATCCCGATGATTCCGAGCGTCTTGTGATGCACATCGACTCCGAAAAAAGACTTGTCGCTGCCCTTCTCCCATTTCCCCTCCTTGACGTGCCGATCCAGCTCAGGCACTCTTCGCGCAGCTGCCAGGATCAGGGCAAAGGCGAGGTCCGCGACCGTCTCATCGAGTACGTACGGCGTATTTGTTCCCATCACTCCCCGGGACATGAGTGCCGAGCATTCCATGTTGTTGTATCCGACCGAAATATTGCTGACCACCTTCAAATGCGGGGCATGGTCGAGCAGCTCTTCATTGATTTGTCCCCCTACTGTCAGCAAGCCTTCTGCGCGGGCGACCTCCTCCAGCAACCGTGACCGGGGGATCGGTTCTTCTCCCTCCCACTTCCGATACTCACAATGCTCTGCGATATACGCCTCCACTTCTGAAGGGATTGATGTGGCGATGTAGACGTATGGTTTCATGCTTTTGCCTCCTCAATCGGGTTCTTGACGATGAACCAGTAGCAGAGAGCCGCGCAGCCGGCAATGATGCCTCCGGAGACGAACGCAAGCAGGTAGGAGCCAGTCGTATCGACGATGATTCCGGCCACTACCGGAGAGAAGGCTCCGCCGAAATAACCCCCGAAGTTCTGAATGGAACCTACGGATGCGACCAGAGCGGGAGGAGCAATATCGCCGGCCAATGCCCACGCGCTTCCCGTGATCGCCGAAATAAAGGCCAGTGCGAGAGTGAGCAGTGTAAGCGTTATCACAATACCTTGAACAAATGGAATGAGGATGACGACGATCGCTGCGCCGATCGCGCAAATGCTGATCAATAGCCGCTTGGCATGAATCGGGGTGCTCCTGCCTTTATCGACCATTATTTTGGTGATGTAGCCTCCAAAGATGTTGCCGAAGATGCCGCCAATCCATGGGATGCTCGCATAGATGCCCAGCTGAGCCAGCGTGATGTGATGGACTTCCACCAGATACAGCGGGAGGAAAATGAGGAAGATGTTCCAAATCCAGATCGTGCAGAAAAATCCGAGAATCATGCCCCACACGCTCCGGTACGTGAACAGCGTTCGCCACTTGATGCTCGTTTGCTGCAAGCCTTGCTCGGATCCGGAGCCATCCGCCTGAATGTACGCCCTCTCCTCCGCTGAAAGCTTGCTGCTTTTGTCGGGATTGCGATAGAAAATGATGAATAAGATTGCGAATACTATGCCGACAATTCCGGTGATGTAGAACAACGATCTCCACCCAAAGCTCACCAGGATCAATACCAGAATGGGAGGCGCAATCGCAGGTCCCCATTTGGAGGAAGAATCCCAGAAGCCCGTCGCCAGGCCCCGCTCCTTTTTCGGAAACCAGCTTGCCGTGATCTTGGCAGCAGTCGGAAAACAAGGAGCTTCTCCGACGCCCAGCAGCAGCCTGGCGGCAATGAAGGAGGACATCTTGCTGACTGCCCCCGTCAGGAACGTGGCGAGACTCCACCAGATGACGGCTACAGAGTATACTTTCTTCGCACCAAAGCGGTCAATCAACCATCCTGAAGGCAGCTGCATGAGCGCATAGGACCAGGAAAATACGGTGCCCAAAAGACCGATGTCCGTCTTTGTGAGACCTAGTTCTTTCATCATTTCCGGAGCGGCGATGGATAGATTGGCACGATCCAGATAGTTGATGATCCCCCCGATCAAAAGCCAAATGACTACAGTCCAGCGGAAGTTCTTCTTCGTTTCCAATGGGAGACTTTCTTTTTGCGGTACCGAAGGCGCACTCATGGGACAACCTCCTTTTGCGGGTTTTGTTTTACATTATCAAACACAGTTTTATAAAAATGACTTAAAAAAACGACGACAAGCTCACTCTCTGAAAGCGTTGTCACATTTTCCGCTTAAAAAAGGAGTCTGCACACTGGTCACCTCCATTTGTTTTATAATATAAAACTACGTTCTGATATTGCTTGTTTTTAAATGCGCACTTCCAAAAGGCGTGCGCCAGAGTAATTTTCATTCAATTCCATCTATTCTGTTAACAACTATACTAGCGGGTGCTCGAAATCATGTCAACGAAAAATATTCCAGATTCTTCCCCTATTAGGCCCACCTGAAAGACAGGAAAATATACCCTACAACATTCGTACAAGGTTCCCTATAATGGTCTGCAAAACGAAACCACTGACTTATGAGGAGAAGCCATGAAGAAGAGTACTCGCAAGGCAGCCATCATCATCGCCATGCTGCTATCCACCTCTATCCCCCGCTGGGAGCATGCTCAAGCCGTTTCAACGGACAATGCCGTCGTACTGGCCACATCGTTGAATGTCCGCAGCGAGCCTGCCCAGAAGTCAACCATCGTTGGATCACTTTCCTACGGCACGATCGTTTCTGTCTCCGGTGACGCATATGGATGGTCTAAAGTAAGCTCGGGCAAGGTCTCCGGCTGGGTCGCCGGCCATTATTTGAAGCAAACGAATGCAGCCCCAAAAGCCAATGTCTCCTCTTCCGGTAACCAGGGATCGAGCAGCAGCACTTCGATCGGAACCGTACAAGCCGATGCCTTGCGCATGCGAAAAGGACCGGGATTGGACCAAGGAATCGTGCGCGTACTGCCTATGAATACAGCTGTGGAAATCATCGGTCAGCAAAATGACTGGCTTCGGATTCGCACTTCATCCGGTGAGATCGGGTGGGTGTCTGGCACTTATATCGGGAAGCAAAAGGCGGGATCGGTTATTTCCGCTTCCAAAGCCATCGGCTCCAAACCATCTGGAAAGCCCTGCTTGAAAGGAAAGCTCATCGTCGTGGATGCCGGACACGGCGGGGGTGACGTCGGTGCCATCGGCAGCAAGTACGGCACATTGGAAAAGACCGTGAACTTGCAAACTGCCAACAAACTGGCTCAAAAGCTTCGTCAGCGCGGAGCCGTGGTCGTCATGACCCGCACCGGAGCCGATGAAAATCCTGCCTTGCACGATCGGGTCGAGATCAGTGAGGCACGGAATGCAGACGCTTTTATCAGCATTCACTACAATTCCTCGCCGAAGAATGTAAACGGTACCTTGACCTTCTTTTATTCAGAGAACAAAGACAAGCCGCTGGCTCAAGCCATCGAAGCCAGGCTCGGCAAAGTCTACGGGACCAAAAGCAACGGCGTTTCCTTTGGAGACTACCACGTGCTGCGGGAAAATGACCAGCCGTCCGTACTCCTCGAGCTCGGTTTTTTGACGGCTGCCAAGGATGAAGGACTCGCGAGGACGGCTGATTATCAGCAGCGCTCGGCAGATGCGATCGTAAAAGGATTGGCGGATTACTTTGGGGAATAGGGAAAACGAAGAGAAAAGAGAGCATGAAACTCCTCACGCTCTCTTTTTTGAATGGGTTTATTTATGGAGTTATGGAGTTACCGTTTCGTTGCTTGCTGGCAGTGCGGCTTGCTGTTCCCCAGCCGCATCGCCGCTCGCGGTTCCATCCTGCTGACCAGCTTCTGTGCTAGTAGTTCCGTCTTGCTGACCTGCTTCTGTGCCCGCAGTTCCGTCCGGCTGACCTGCCTCTGTGCCCGTAGTTCCGTCCGGCTGACCATCCTCGATGATGATGAGGTCTCCCTCCTCCTGGTAGCCTACTTTTGCGTTCAGCTGTTCACCGATAAATCGCAGCGGCAAAAAGACACGCCCGTTCTTCAGCACTGGGGCCGTCTCCAGCTTCACCTTGGTGCCGTTCACGTCAGCTTCGTTGGAATCCAGATAAAGCGTGATCTTGGTTTCTCCCCGCACGACTTCCACCGTACGATTTTCTCCGTCCCATTTCACGTCAGCTTTCAAGGAAGCGCTGATGGCGCGGACTGGAACCAGGGCACGCCCTTTTTCGATGAACGGTGCGACATCCATCGCGACCTCTGCCCCGTTTACATATGTTTTCAGCGATTCGTCCCCTGCTTTTTCGTAGAGTTCTCCCAGTTTTTCATACAACTCGGTATCCCCTGGTTTGTAAAAGCGACCCAGCAGCTCCTTTTGAACTTCCAATGCTTGCGAAAGCTCTGTTTGCTTTTCCAGCTGCTCGGTCAGCGCTTCGTATTTCGCTTTGAGCTCCTCTGTGATCTCCGTCGCATGCTTCAACTGCTGGCGCAGCTCGATCATCTCTTTTTTCGTCCGGACAGCCTCTTTTACAGCTTCCTTTTTGGTCAGCTCCTGCTGAGTGTCAGGATCTGCGGTTGCAGTCCCATCAGGATTCGTTTGAGTGGCTGTATCTGTGTTTCTGCCGCTTCCCTTGCCTGGCTTGTCCACTCCTTTGCCATGACCCCTCGAGCCCGATTGTTGATCGTCTGCATTGCCATCATCGGAATCATCGATGTCGCCAGAAGCGTCGCCTGAGTCATTGGCGTTATCGGAATCGCCGTCAACGCCGCCTTGATCATCATCGTCATCATCTTGTTTATCCTCTTTACCATCGCGGCCTTTTTTATCGCCTTTGCCTTTGCCTTCTCCGCCCTTGCCTTCCCCGCCTTTGCCTTTCCCTGCTTCCTTCACCGGTTTCTCAGCTTGCACCACACCTACGGGTACGCTAGCCAAGATAGCCAAAACGAGACTGGTCGTCAAAAGTTTCTTCACACTGCATCCCTCCATGCTGTCTTAGTTGTAAGGCTTATAATGGATGTATCGGAAATGGCGAAAAATAAATGAATATAAATATTCTTCGATGTGAAATAAAAAAGCCACTCTGCACTTTTTTCCGCTTGCAATCAGGATAGCTGCGAATCCTTTTGATTCAACGGCAGCCCCAGCTCCAGCTTGCCAAACATTTCGCCCAGGTGGTCCATATTGAAGGTAATGTGCATGGACGAAGCCTGTACGTCCCTCCAGTAGCGCTGCAGGGGATTGGCTTCGAACATGCTGCCCGCACCGCTGGAATCCATCATGGTTTTGACTGCTTGATTGCATAGTCTCGCTGTGAATCCGTAATTGCGGCGCAAACGCAAACGTTCATACGTATCGATCGGCTGATCGGCAGCGAGTCTAGCCAACGATTTTTCAAAAAGGGCCTGAGCTGCCTCGAGGGTAGCAGACACTTCAGCCACGCGGATCTGCTGATGGGTAAAATCGGCAACTCTCGCATTTCGCACGGTCGCTTTGCCCTTGATCCCTTCTCTCCACAGCTCGTATGCATCGAGACTGGCGCCGAGCAGAGCGGAGGCGAGACTGACCGGAATCACCGCGTACAAAGGATACTGGTACAAGACATTTCCAGTCAAATGGCTTCCGGGCCCTTCCCCTTTTTGGCACCATGCGACCATATCGATTGTCCGGTGCTCCGGAACGAACGCCCGACTCACTCGCAGATGATTACTCCCCGTTCCTCTCTGTGCGATGGTATTCCACGTCGGGACGATCGTAAAATCCCTTTTCGGGACGAGCAGCATCATGGGTCTCTGCGAATCTATGCCATTTCCTGCTCCTGCAGCTGCATGGGCAAAAATCATCGCCCAGTCGCTATGGTCGATTCCAGACGAAAAGCCCCACTCTCCCTCTACCAAATAGCCTCCGTCTACTCTCGTGACCTGATTGGCAGGCGATCCGCCAAAGGAAGAAGCGATGCAGGCATCCGGCTCCTCGCCCCAGACCTCTCGCTGGGCTTCTTCGGAATAATAGGCCAGCATCCAGGAATGCAGCACCAAGAGCCCGTAGCACCAGCCCGCTGAAGGATCGGCTTTTGCCAGCTCGACAGTCGTCTCGTACATGGTCTGGATCCCCAGCTCCGCACCGCCCCAGCGCTTGGGCATGAGGGCCCGGATCAGTCCGGCATTGCGAAAGGCTTGGATCGTTTCCTTTGGCTGGCAGCGGAGCTCTTCCGTCAGAGCGGCGCGTGACCGAATGGCCGGGACCATCTCGCGGATGAGCTCCATCGCTTTGTCGTGAGTAAGTGGTTGTATGCTTTGGCTTTGCATCATCGATTCCTCCCTGGCATGTGATCTTATGGATCATGGTACACCCAGATGTCAGCTGGATTGAAATACCGGGATATGATATCGGTAATAAGCTCTCCTTATTACGATCTCTCTTTTCCTCACTTGCATGTTATGATGAAAAAACAGCCTATCGCTGCAGATCGAATGTCAGGAGGCCCTTTATGGACGTTCGCCAACTCCGGTACTTTATCGCGGTCGCAGAGCACTTGAATTTTACCGAAGCTGCCCGCGCCCTGTTTGTCGCTCAACCCGCCGTTAGCCAGCAGATCGCTCATTTGGAAAAAAGCCTCGGTGTCCAGCTGTTTATCCGAAGCAAGCATTCGGTGGAATTGACGCATGCCGGAGCCATATTTCTCAAGGATGCCCGGGAAATTGTGAAGCGATTGGAAGAGTCGATAGAGACGGTCCAGCTGGCCGAGGAAGGCAAGGTAGGTAATATCAAGATCGGTCTGCTGAGTGTCTCCGTGCGCACCTTCCTCCCATTGGTCGTAAGAGCGTTCCGTAAAAAGCATCCCTCTATCCGCATCCACTTTGCCTTTTATAACGTCGGGGAAATGAACCATAAGCTGGAAAAGGATGAAATTGACCTCGCGTTTACCCTCTCTCACGGATTGGGCAAGCTAGGCAGCATCGCATCAAAAAAACTGTGGACGCAGCGCTACTGTGTCATCTTGCCCCATGATCACCCGCTGGCAGCCAGCCCCTCCCTGCGGCTCGAACAGCTGGCCCAGGAGCCCTTTGTCATGCTGGACCGTGCTCAATCTCCCCAAGGCTATGATCACATCCTGTCGCTCTGCGCGAAGAGGGGGTTCTCCCCTGATATCGTCAGTCATGCTTCCCGGATCGATGCCGTCATGCTCATGGTCGATGCAGGTATCGGCATTACCGTTCAAACCAAGCATGTGCACTTGTATGCCACTCCTACTCTCCGATTAATTGAGCTGGAAGGGGAGGAATACGAGGTGGATGTCGTCACATCCTGGAAGGAGCAAACAACCAATCGCTCCGTTGCCTTGTTCCTGGAGGAAGTCGAGTTGTGGTTGGGGAATACTGTAGGTGCTTTATAAAGGGTACGAATATTATGAGTACGATACAATCAAAAAGGAGACAATCACACATGGAGCTGTCCATTTCCAATGAGTCGACCCCATCGGACAAAGCCTATGTCCGGCAAAAGATGTATGAGTTCAACTCGGCCCATTTTCCCGCCGAGCTGAAAGGGAGATATCAGGAGGTCAATCTGTTTGTAAAAGATGCCGAGGGTCAATTGTTCGGCGGCATCCTGACCGAAATCGCCTGGAACTGGATGGAGGTCCACTATCTGTATGTGAGCGAAGAGCTCCGCAAAGCAGGCTATGGCTCCAAGCTGATGGCAGAAGCGGAAAGAATCGCCCGCGAGAACAAGTGCGATTTCATCAAGCTCGATACGTTAAGCTTTCAAGCACTGGAGTTCTATCGGAGGCTTGGCTTTGAAGTGTACGGACAAATCGAAAATGCCGGCGGATTTACCCACTACTATTTGAAAAAAAATCTGTAGACTCCCACTGCAGGGAACCAAAAAAAGAGCGAGGGGCCTATGCCCCCTGCTCTTTATTCATGCTTACCGCTCTTAGTCGGCCAAAATGACAGTCGACATCTGCGTCATATCAGCAATCGCCTGCTCGTTCACCGCAAGTCCGAGGCCCGGGCGATCCGGCAGCTTGATGGTTTTGTTCTCGTACGGGAACGGCGCTACGTCGCGGGAGATCATCAGCGGACCTACCAGCTCGTTGGAGATGATCGCTTTTTTGGCCGCTGACAAATGGGCTCCGGCAGCCGTCGCTATCGCTGATTCGACCATGGAGCCCACCTGACACTCCATCCCGGCCATCTCTGCCTGTGCTACCAGCTTCAGCGCCGGATAAATTCCGCCTGCTTTCATCAGCTTGATGTTCAGTTTGTCTGCGGCTTGCTTGATAATCGTCTCCCGCATTTCACGATCACCGTGCACACCTTCATCAATCATGACGGGAATAGGCGTCTGCCTTCGGATTTCCGCAAGGGCTGTAATGTCGTCTGCCAAGACTGGCTGCTCGATCCAGTCAATCCTGCAATCCTTCACCTGCTCCAGCACCCACATGCTGAGTGCGCGGTTCTTCCACCCCTGATTGGCGTCGACGCGAAGCTGCACGTCATGCCCGATCGCCTTTCGCACAGCGCGGATACGCTCTACGTCCAGAGCTGGATTGGAGCCTACCTTGATCTTGATCGTCGCGTATCCGTCCCGAAGCGCCTGCACAGCTTCTTCCGCCATGACGCTTGGCTCCAATATGCTGACGACGTATGGCACAGGCATCACTTCATGGTAGCGCCCGCCCAAAAGATTGTAGACCGGTTGTCCCGTCGCTTTTCCCATGATGTCATAGCAGGCCAGATCAATGGCGGCTTTGGCTGAGGGAGATCCGTAAACAGTGGCGCCCATCCGTTCATGAATTCGCTCGATCGCAAACGGGTCCTCTCCCATCACGAGTGGAGCCAGGTGATGGACCAGCATGCTGTACGTACTCTCCCATGTCTCTCCCGTCACATGCTGATCAGGTGTAGCCTCTCCGTAGCCTGTGATTCCTGCATCCGTCTCCATCTTGATGATCAGAGTCGGCATGTCGTAGTACGCATCATACGCGACGATAAATGGCCGGATGAGAGGGAGTTTGATACCCGATACGGTAATCGAAGTGATTTTCACAGCAGATCCACCCTTCTTGTTCAGGTAAAGGTCCTTACTGATAGCCAATCAAGTGTGCAATGGTCACGAAGATGGCCCCGAGCAAATAGTGACCGATGATCAACGGCAATATCCACTTGGCCCATTTCACCCAGGATACGCCCGCCAAAGCCAAACCCGCCATGAAATATCCCGATGTCGGTGTGAAAATGTTGGAGATTCCGTCCCCCAACTGAAACGCCAGCACAGCCGTTTGGCGAGTCACACCGACCAGGTCTCCCAGCGGGGCCATGATCGGCATGGTCACCGCCGCTTGCCCGCTGCCTGACGGAATGATGTAACTAATCAGACATTGGACGATATACATTCCGATCGCGGTCAGACCGGATGGAAGTGATCCCACCGCATTTGCCAGGCCGTACAGGATCGTATCCATGATCTTGCCATCTTGCAGAATCACCAGAATCCCTCTCGCCACGCCAACAACCAATGCTCCCATCACCAACGTACGGCAGCCTTCGATGAATGCTTCCGCGATGTTGTTCAGTGAGATCTTGGAAACGATCCCCATCAGCACACCCATCAAGAGGAACAATCCCGCAATCTCCGTCAAGTACCAGCCTAGCTTGGATACCCCGATGGCCAAAACGACAAGCGTAGCCAGCAGGATGACCAAGACCAGCTTTTGTCTTCCCGTCAAGCCCGTGAACTGCTCCGCTTGCGGTTGCTTTTCTATCATCGTCAGATCCGAATCGTAGGTAATGCTGCTCTTCGGATCCTTTTTCACTTTATCTGCATAGCGCATGACAAACCAGATGCTGACACCGACAAATACGACCCACATCACGAGGCGCAGCCCCAATCCAGAGAACACCGGAATCTGTGCAATCCCTTGTGCGACACCGACCGTAAACGGGTTCATGAATGCCGACGCAAATCCTGCTGATGTTCCGAGCAGCACGACAGCTGCCCCTGTCATCGAGTCAAAGCCGAGCCTCAGCATGAGCGGCACCAGAATCGTGATGTACGGAATGGTCTCCTCTGCCAAGCCGAGCATGGCTCCCCCGAGGGCAAAGAAGATCATCAAGACGGGAATGATCAGCTTCTCGCGACCCGCCATTCGCTGCGAAATGCTTCCGACTGCGCCTTCGATCACATTCGTCGAACGCAGGATTCCAAAAGAACCACCTACGATAAAAATGTAAAAGATGATGTCCGCAGCTTCGGTCATTCCTGTATAAATGGACTGGAAGACGTCCATGAAGCCTGCATGTTCGGCTTCGACCGGATGGTAGCTGCCATCCACGGCAATCATACGGCCATTGGCGTCCTCTGCGCGATCGTACTCACCAGGGGTAACCACGTAAGTAGCAATGGCCGCTAGTAAAATGACGGAAAACAAGATGACAAATACGTGAGGCACTCTTGAAGCCATGTCTGAACCCTCCCTCGTTAAAGATTACCGACAGATGTCGCTATCATGTCGTAAATTTATAAAAATTAATATAAGGGAATATTCATACGGTCGTCAAGAAATTTTCTAAAAATTGCTGCGATATACAGCCCTCGGCCTTCCCTGTTTGTACGGCTGCTCTTCTCCCACCGACTCGACAAAATGCTGCTCGATCATTTTCTTCAAAATCCGTTCGGCACTTCTCCTGCTCAGCTGTAAATATTCGGAAAGATCCGTTGCCGTAAAACGGTTCTCGCGGCGCAGCTTAATAAAGCTGGACAGCTTGCTGACCGTAGCGATGCTAAGCCCGGTCAATTCGGCTATATGCAAGAGCTCCCGATCTTCGCTTTTCAAATGGTAGGCTTTGTTGGCTGCGCCGAGTGGCCCAATCACTTCTTTCTCATGCGTAACCAGAAATGCACTGCTCTCTTTTTGCTTCCGTGCGTGAAACAGCCCGATGCGTGCATGAGCTTCCGCTTCCTTGGCCGTCATGCCAAACCCAAATCCCATGCTGATGGTCACGCCAAACAAATGCTCCATGCTTCCCATCACAGGCATCCGTGTGAAATGATCGGTCATTTGTTCAATGCTGCCTCTCGTCCCATACAGGATGAACTGATCCAATCCAAGCTGCTGGATGGAAGCATCCGTCTCCTTGCCCAATTCAAGCAGCAATTGCTGCAGCATGATTCCTGCATCAGGCTTTGCCCCTTCGCCGTCCCCATCGAGCTGATTGATGGCGGCCAGGCCTACGGCAATCTGCGCATTTTCACTGATCATCAGCTGTCCGATATGGGCAGCTCTGGCGACTGTTTCCCGGATGCTCTTCTCCGGCACGATCATATTGATACAAGGAATTCCTAGCAATTTCAATTGTTCATAGACATAATCCACACTGGTCAATACCAGGTTGCACCTGCCACTCTGATAGTTTTCCCGATGAAAATGGAAGATTTGCTCCGGATCAAACACCGTTCCCGCTCCGTCGATGATCTGGCTGTAATCAGTCACGCACCACTGCGAGCTGTCCAGCTCCCATTCCGCGACGGCTTGCTCCAAGTAGGATCGCTTTGGAGTATCCACGGACAGGGCGCGCAGACCCTCGCTGCGATTCAGCAGAATGTGCCCGAGATTGAGGGTCAGGGTGTATTCGTCAGATGGAATGTACACAGATGGCAAGCGTTTCCCCGATTTTCTTTGATTGGCAAAGTAATAAGGCAGCGGACCGGCAAATAGCAGTACGTCGCACCCTTGGATTTGCTCTACCAATGCACCACACTCCATCGGATTTCGATAGAGGTACGCCTGAAATTTGATCTGGTCAAAATGTTCTGCGTGCGCCGTAATACGTGGGGCAAAATCTTCGGGCGTGATCACGGCTACTCGTATCAGCATGAACGTCCTCTCCTTTCATCCAGCCTTTTGGAATTCCTGCTCCCTGCTATTTTGAATCATACCAGAAAAGTCCGATGATTCACACATCTCCGGTTAGCAATCGCGCATGGATCGTTGTCCCGATGCCTAGCCAAGGCCTCAAACAATCAGCCACAAAACTACCATTCTTTCGAACAGGAGCTCTGTGGCTGCATCCCTCATTTTCTCATGTTCTTTTTCGTAGCCAATTCCGTGTAATACGCGGTTTCCCGGTTGACATCCTGATTGAACTCGGTGCTGTTGGCATAGTCATTTTCCACTTGAATATCCGTCAGCTTCTTGACGAACGCAGGGTCCTGCTCCATTTTGGCGATCGACTCCTGCCATTTGGCGATGACGTAGTCCGGGGTTCCTTTGGCGAAGGACACACCCGTCCACCAGAAAACCGTCAGACCTTTGATCCCGAGCTCTTCCGCTGTCGGCACGTCTGGAAGAAAAGGACTGCGCTCTTGGCCGGATACCGCGAGAATCTTGACCTTCCCTGCCTGCAGCATCGGCATGATTTCCCCGATCGTATGAACAGCCAGAACCGCATGACCCCCAGCGACCTTAGGAACAGAATCGGAAGCGCCTTTCGTCACGATCATTCTCGTCTTGGAGAAATCCGCGCCGATCGCATCGAGCCATTCCGCTACGCCAAATGCAGAAAATCCGGCAGGTCCGACAGACGTCCAGGTCAATTGCTCCGGATGCGCCTTCACCCATTGAGAAAATTCCGCGAAGTCCTTCCAGGGAGCGTCTGCCTTGACGGCGAATGCCAAGGTCCCTTTGCCAATGCGTGACGTGTAAATTTGATCCTCATTTTTCACTGGGGAATTCAGCATGCCTGCGGTGAGCATCGTCGTATTGGAGACGTTGACAGCCAATGCGGTATATCCATCTGGTTTTGCCTGCTTCAGGGCATATTCCGCTCCTACCGCACCGCCGCCTCCTGCTTTGTTGACGACGACGATCGGCTGTCCCCATTCCTTGCTCAAATAGTCTGCGGTAGCGCGTGCGACCAGATCCACTCCACCCCCGGCCGAATAGGGGACGATATACTCGATCTGTTTGGTCGGATATTCCGGAGCCGGTTCACTTGGCGCAGGCTGAGCGGATGTCGGAGCGCCCTGAGTGGTCGCTGGCGTGTCTTTGGCTCCGCATGCACTGACTGAGACTGCCATCAAAAAAGACATCATGAGTGTTGCCCATTGCTTATACCCTTTCAACTTTGACTCCTCCTGTTTTACGTGACTACGCGACATCCATTCCCCGTTCCCGCTCTTCCTTCACCCGCTGATTCGTACGTCTGTTCAGCAGGATGGAGATGACCAATAGGGCTGCCGCCGCAATGAGAAGAACCAGTGAAATCGGTCGACTCCACACGATGGAGATGTCTCCTGCCCCCATCGCCATGGTATGGATAAAGGATTCCTCCAGCATGGGTCCCAAGATAAAGCACAGGACGAGTGGAACGACCGGCCATTTGTATTTGTGAAACAGATAGCCAAGCCCGCCAAAGAGAAACGCGACCAGGACATCAAACATGCTGTTGCGAACGCTGTAAGCCCCGATCGTGCAAAACATCAGGATAATCGGCGCCATGATGCCATAGGGAACGCGCGTCAGCTTGACCCATACCCAGACCATCGGAAGGTTCAGCACCAGCAGCATCGCATTCCCGACGAACATCGACGCGATGACCGTCCACACAAACGGCGCGTGCTGCTCAAACAGAACCGGCCCCGGCGTCAAGCCATAGATCATCAAACCGGCGAGCAGGATGGCGAGCGGAGGTGAGGATGGGATTCCCAAGGAAAACAAGGGGATGAAGCCTGCACTGCTCGTCGCATTATTGGCCGCCTCTGGCGCGGCGACTCCTTCGATCGCACCATTGCCGAACTTCTCAGGCTGCCGGGATACTTTTTTCTCCAGATCATAGGCGAGGAAGGCAGTGATCGCAGCGGAACAGCCAGGAAGCAAGCCGAGAAAAAAACCGACGAGCCCTCCTCTGAGCATGGGAGCGGCGCTCTTTTTCAAGTCTTCTTTTCCCGGATACACGCTGCCGGTCTTGGCGATGACGGCACCCGCCCGACGCTCCTCTATTCCTTTCAATACTTCGGTCACGGCAAAAAGACCGATAATGATGCTGATCATGTCAAATCCCCCCATCAGCTGGGAGACGCCATAATCAAATCGGGGCATGCCTGACGAGGGTCCCAGGCCGACCAATGCCAACGTATAACCAAATGCCCCCATCAAAAACGACTTGATTAAAGAACCTCCAGACAAACTGACCATGAGAGTAAGCGCGAGCAGCATGAGAGCAAAATACTCGGGAGGACCGAACTTGAGTGCCTGGTCAGCCAAAATCGGTGCAAAAAACACGAGACCGATGACACCAAGCACACCTGCACCAAATGAAGCGAGCGCGGAAATCCCCAGCGCGGGGCCACCCTTCCCCTTCTTGGCTAGAGGGTAGCCATCCAGGCAAGTCGGAACGGACGAGAGCTCTCCGGGAATGTTGAGCAAAATGGCGGTGGTCGAGCCTCCGTACATCGCCCCGTAGTAAATCCCCGCGAGCATAATGATGCCCTGAGTCGGCTCCAGTACCCCAGTCAGAGGCAGCAAAATCGCAATGGCCGAAGTCGGACCGAGGCCGGGCAGCACACCTACGAAGGTTCCCACCAATGCACCCACCGCAGCCATGAGCAGATTTTCCAGCGTTAGCGCCGAAGAGAACCCATCCATCAAAAGCTGAATGGTATCCATGGCTCCCCCCTCCTTTCAATCGAACAAGGATCCACTCGAAAAGGTAATTTGCAGCCAAACGATAAACACCGCATACAAGCATCCAGTGAGGACAATGGAAAAGAAAAGAGAAGTCAGCCATCGATAGAAACCGATCAAGCGAAACAAAACGAGAGAAGTCAGCAGCGTAGCCAGCACGTACCCCAACCAATCCAGCAGCCACACATAGAGAAATAGGGTGACAAAGCAAAAGATCAACCGTGATCTTTCACTGTTCCCTGCCGCTGACTCCGGGTCTTCGGCCGCAGCTTCTCCCTCTGCTTTCCTTGAGCGAAAGGATTGGAACAGCAAGGCCGCGCCCAATGCGATAAACACGATGGCCAGGATGAAAGGAAGCGTATGGTCACCGACATACGTGGAGCCCGAATAGCTCTGAAGCCGATAAGCCTCCCCGCTCACGATGAAGCCTAACCCTATGCACAAGAGCGCCCCGATCAGGTCAGGCAAATTTCTCAGGCGTATCACCTCATCACCTCTTTGACTAGAAAACTTGACTGCACCAAGCTTTTTGCACCCAAAGGGCACAAGTCTCGCCTTCAAAAGCTATCAACAGCCTATGGCACAAATGCCTATTGTGTGCGTTGACCATGCCCAGACAGAAAAACCGCCCGGGTGCGCTGCCCGGGCGGTCCAATCAAAAATCGGCTATTTTTCACCCAACACGTAATCCATCCCATGTGACAGGAGGACGCACAATCCAAACCACAAGGCCAGCTTGGGACGCCCAGCCGAGTACAGCGCCGCTGCGGCCAAACCAAAGATGATCACCTTCATACCGATGCACAGCGCCTGTGGAATCTCGACGCTTGCATTCGGAGAAAGAAACAGCCCCCAGACCACAATGACTGCTGCCGGGATGCCGACGCCGAGCACCCACTTCACCAAGGCAGAGGATGGAACATGGAACCCCCAATAACCATAGGCGATGATGGCAGCTACCTCTGAGAGAAACACCAGCAGCAAGAAAAATCCATGGATCATGCTCGTCACGTAAGCCCCACTCCTTTACGCACCCGCTTTCTCCTTATCATCCCAAGGCTCGAGGTCATTTGTAAAGATCTTCCTCAAAAAAGCCGCTACCGTCCGTCTTTCCTCGGAAAGATGCGGCCGGCAGCAGCTTTGCTTTGCAGGTCCCTCGTTTTCTTTTCCTATTCCATCGTCAAAACAACGCGCCCGTTGATTTGCCCTTTTTCCATCCGCTCGAACACTTCATTGATCTTGTCGAGCGGCTGCGTTTCGATGATCGCCCGCACTTTGCCGCGAGCCGCGAAGTCGAGAGCTTCCTGCATATCCTTTCTCGTGCCGACGATCGATCCTTTGACCGTCACGCCGTTTAAAACGGTATCGAAAATCGGAATCGGCAGCTCTGCATTGGGCAGTCCCACGACGACGAGAGAGCCTCCGCGTCTCACTGATTGGTATGCTTGCTCAAATGCCTTTTTCGTAACCGCTACACTGATCGCCCCGTGTACGCCGCCCACCTGCTCCTGAATCGCGGCTACCGGATCGACTTCGCTGCCGTTCACGGTGACATCTGCCCCCAGTTCTTTCGCCAGCTCCAGCTTTTCATTGTGGATGTCCACGGCCACCACGTTGTAGCCCATTGCTTTCGCGTACTGGAGAGCTACGTGACCCAAACCGCCGATGCCGTAGATGGCTACCCACTCTCCTGGTTTTACGTTGGCTACCTTCAGCGCTTTGTAGGTCGTCACGCCCGCGCAAAGGATCGGAGCAGCGTCCACGTCACTGAGTTCATTCGGGATGCGAGCTACGTAAGCAGCCGGTGCCACGCAATATTCCGCATAAGCGCCATCTACTGAATAGCCGCCGTTCACTTGCTTTTGGCAAAGGGTTTCCCAGCCGCTCAGGCAGTAATCGCACTCGCCGCATGCGGAGAACAGCCATGGAATCCCTACCCGATCTCCCAGCTTCAATGATGTCACGCCTTCGCCCAGCTTTTCGACGACCCCTACCCCTTCATGCCCGGGAATCAGCGGCAGCTTTGGCTTGACCGGCCAATCCCCGTGAGCGGCATGCAGGTCAGTATGACATACCCCGCACGTCTTGATTTTGACCAAGACTTCTCCATAGCCTACTTCCGGTACCGGTACTTCCTTTACCTCCAGTTTCTTTTGGAATTCTCCTACAACCGCTGCCTTCATCTCTATTTCCTCCCTTTTGTCCCACTTTCGGCGCATGCCGCATGGTTTTGTATGGATGCTGTTTTTCTATAGCAAGCAGCGTGCCAAGTTGAAAGCGCTTTATTGCAGCGCGTTTGCCTGCAATCTGTCCGATTCGGGCCGTCCATTCGGCCCTATCAGCCGAAAAAACGGCCCGTCTGCCAACCTTTTGGCCGGAAGAGGGATTTCCTCCCCGGCTGCGGTATTACTAGATAGTGGAAGAAGGGGGTCGCATGCATGCAAATTTCGAAATTCATGACACCGGAGATCATTTTTGGCAATCAGTCCATTGCCCAGATCGGAGAAAGCCTGCGCAGACTCGGAGCGACTCGCGTCTTTCTCGTCAGCGATCCGGGAGTCGTAGGTGCCGGCTGGGTGGAGAAAATCATCCAATACCTCTTGCAGCAAAGACTCGACTACCATCTGTGGACCCATGTCACAGCCAACCCAAAGGACTACGAAATCCATGCGGGCGTAGCGGAATATCGTGCCCATGAATGCAATGCGATCCTCGGTGTAGGCGGAGGCAGTGCCATCGATGCGGCGAAAGCGATCGCTCTGCTCGGGACCAATGAAGGAAGCATCGTCGATTATGAAGGCGTAGACAAAATCGCGCATCCTCTCCCTCCGATGGTCATGGTCCCGACCACTGCTGGCTCCGGCTCCGAGGTTTCGCAATTTTCCATCATTGTTGACAGCGCCCGCAAAGTAAAGATGGCCATCATCTCCAAGTCACTCATTCCGGATATCGCCATCATCGATCCGCAGACCTTGATGACCAAAGACAAGCAGCTCACTGCCAATACCGGCATGGACGTCCTCACGCATGCCATCGAATCCTACATTTCTCTCGCTGCCACTCCCCTGACGGAGGTGCACTCGCTGCAGGCGATGCGGCTGATTGCGAGGCACTTGCGACCGTCTGCCGCCAGTCAGTACAACGCAGAAGCCAAGGGAGCCATGGCGATGGCCAGCCTCCAGGCAGGGATTGCTTTTTCCAACGCCATTCTCGGGGCCGTGCATGCCATGTCCCATCAGCTGGGGGGCTACCTGGATGCACCGCACGGGGAAGTGAATGCGATCCTGCTCCCTCACGTTCTCGAATACAACTATATCGCCGCCCCTGAAAAATACAGGCACATCGCCGAATGCTTGGGGGAAAACACGGCTGGTTTAAGTGCGCGGGAATCCTCCCGGCTCGCCCTGAAAGCCGTGAAGGAGCTGTCTCGCGATCTGGATTGTCCGGAATCCCTGTCCGCCATCGGGCTCGTTCCCGAACAGATTGAACTGCTGAGCGCGCATGCTTTGCTGGACGTCTGCATGACGACCAATCCACGCGACATGAGCGCCCAAGACGTCGCTGCCCTTTTCCGCCAGGCCTTGTAAGACTCGTAGGAGGTCCCATATGCAGAGCAAACAGGAAATACTCGAAAAGCTGACCGGCATCCAATCCTCCCGGAAAAGCTATTACACCGAGCTGAATTACCTCGTGGAGGAAATGAAGAAGAAAAACAGGCAGCTGGCCGTCATCAACCAGCTGACGCAAATCCAGATCAACGCCTCCTGGCCGGAGATAAGCATCTACATCGCGAGCCAGCTTTCGCAGATCCTCCCGTTTGATCATTTTATCCTCACGCTGGTAAAGGGAGGGCAGCTCACCTCCTATTTGGCGAAAGGCGGAGAGGAAGAGTGGCAATGTCACACACTTCGGCAGGCCAGCGCACCGGATCAGGCGTCCCTCTCCATTCTGAATTTGCTGCATCAGTCTTTGACAGAGCGTTTTCCGGACCATCACGCGCGATCCGTTCCACTGCGCAGCCAGTTCAATCAGACATTTGGCTTTCTCACCTTGCTGCAGGGGATCCGCCCTGCCTCAGTCGGCGAAGAGGCAGAACTGTTTTCCCTCATCGCCAGTCATGTCGCCGTCTCTGTCGAAAATATCCTGCTCTTTCAGGATGTCAGCGAAAAGATCAACATCGAGGCCCAGCTGGTGCAATCCGCGAAAATGGCTGCGATCGGGGAAATGGCAGCCGGCATCGCGCATGAGCTGAACAGCCCGCTGACGGCTATACTCGGGAATTCGCAGCTGCTCCTGAGAGAAATGAAAGAGAGCCCGGCTGCTCCCCTGATGAACGATATCTACCAATGCGGCGTGCGCTGCAAGAAGATCATTCAAAACCTGCTCACCTTTTCTAGGCAGGAAGAGTACCTGTTCTCTACCATCTCAATCAACGAAGTCGTAGAGGATGCACTTAGCCTCATCGGCTACCAGCTCTCCGTTTCCGGTCTGACCGTGACCAAAGAGCTGGCCGACCCTCCGCTGCTCTTTCACGGGAGCCGCCACCAAATCGAGCAGATTGTCATCAACCTTTTGCTCAATGCGAGGGATGCCCTCGTCGGCCGAGAAGATCCTTTCATTGAAATCCGGTCTTTACTGGTAGAAGAAGACGACGGGGATGCCTATGTCGGGCTTTCCGTTCACGACAACGGAGAAGGGATCGCTGCCGATTCGCTGCGGCAAATCTTTCAGCCGTTTTATTCCACCAAGGAGCGGTCAAAAGGGACGGGTCTTGGCTTGTCCGTCAGTCTGGGAATTGCAGAAGCGCATGGAGGGAAGCTTCTCGCGGAAAGTGAGGAAAATCAGTACAGCCGCTTCACGTTGCTTTTGCCGCTTTTACGAGAGGAGATTCGCCATGGAGAGAAAACGAATGCTGATCGTGGATGATGAAACAGAAGTGACTTCTTTTTTCACCTATTTTCTCAGGCAAAAAAACTGCGAGGTAGTCGTGGCGAACACAGGAAAAGACGTGGATCGCCTGCTTGCCTCCGGGGCGGAGGGCTTCCATGCTGCCCTGGTCGATTTGAAGCTGCCCGATGCCAATGGCTTGGACCTGCTCAAGCGAATCAAAGCGGTCCACCCCTCCTGCGAGGTCTTGATCATGACCGGCTACAGCACGATCAAGTCCGCCGTGACTGCTGTGCAATGGGGGGCCAAGGACTACCTGGAAAAGCCGTTTGACGATCTGGACAGTCTGGAGCGCATCATTGACGCCGTCCTGGAATCGTCGGCCCAAGAGGAGGACGAGCTGTCCCGAGAGGCAGCCAGGTACGGCATCCTCTACGCTCCGGGCAGCCCGATGGCCAAGGTCGCTGCCATCGCCAAGAAGCTGGCGAAAAAGGCGATTCATATTCTCGTGGAAGGTGAGACCGGAACCGGAAAAGAGCTGATGGCCCGCTTTCTGCACGGGGCCAGCTCCCGGTCCCAGCAGCCTTTTGTCGCCTTTAACTGCGGAGCCGTTCCTGAATCCTTGCTGGAAAGCGAGCTGTTTGGCTACGAGAAAGGGGCCTTTACCGGAGCGTTGAAAGCACGCAAAGGCTTTTTCGAGCTCGCTCACAACGGCACCCTGTTTCTCGATGAAATCGGGGAAGCCCCTGCTTCGATCCAAGTGAAGCTGCTGCGCACACTGGAGACGGGGGAGTTCATGCGCATCGGTGCGGAACAAGTCGGCCAAAGCAACATTCGCTTCATTTCCGCCACCAACCGCGATCTGGAGTACGAAGTCGAGATGAATCGCTTTCGCAGGGATTTGCTCTACCGCCTCGAAGGGATCAAGCTGTCCATTCCTCCCCTGCGGGAACGAAGCCAGGACATACCTGTGATCGCCCAGGCATATCTCCAGAAAAGAATCGGAAGCGCCTGCGAATTTGATCCGGACGCGATGGAGCTGCTCCAGCAGTACCATTGGCCGGGCAATGTACGCCAGCTGATCAACGTGCTGAATCAGACCCTCGCCCTGCACGACTCCGAGAGAATACGTGCGGAGCACCTGCCTCTCAGCCTGCGCGAGAGGGAGATGCAAAGCGCCGCGACTCCCCAGCTCGCAGATCAGCTGACAATCTCCCAGCAGATCGATCGCGAATGCGAGCGCTTTGTCCAAGCGATTACCCGGAGCGTCCCGTCCATTGACGGATTCGATTTCGACTATTTGATCAAGCGCATCAAGCAGCTGGAGGGCGAGGTCGGCCGAACCATCATTGAAAAGGGCCTGTCCGAAACAAAGGGAGACCGCCAGCTGCTGAGCAAAAAGCTGAATATCACCAAACGTACGATCCGCTACATTTTAAATGAAAAGGGTTCGGGCACAACCTCAGTCTGACCCTCATCAGGAGGCATTTTCGTGGTTTCTTCCAATCAGCGCTGGTCGTTTTCTTCGATCAAAAACATTCCGGCCGATTTTTCTGTCTCAGCTCTCATCGTGGGCCTGATCGCCACCATGGTTTCATACGCAGGCCCGCTCTTGATCGTCTTTCAGGCAGCCAAGGCAGCCAGTCTGAGCGACGCCTTGCTGTCTTCCTGGATTTGGGCCATTTCCATCGGAAGCGGTGTGACTGCCATCGTGCTCAGTATCCGCTATCGCACGCCGGTCATCACAGCTTGGTCGACTCCGGGTGCGGTTCTGCTGGTCACCAGCCTGTCCGTCTACTCGTACGGGGATGCGATCGGCGCCTATCTCTTTTCAGCCGTCGTAATTACACTGCTCGGTGTTTCCGGACTTTTTTCGACGATCATGCGGTACGTTCCTCCAGCGATTACCACTGCCATGCTGGCTGGAATCCTGCTTTCCTTTGGCGTCCAGGTATTTGTCTCCATGCAGCAGCTCCCGGCGCTCGCTCTCCCGATGATGATCAGCTACTTGCTGGCGAAGCGCTGGTCTCCGCGATACGCTGTCGTGCTGTCCTTGCTGGTGGGTCTGCTGACTGCCTTTTTGCTGAATCGCTTTGAGCTCGCCGGCATCCAGATAGCGATCGTCGAACCCGTCTTTACCATGCCTGCCTTTTCTCTCGATGCCATCATCGGGCTCGGCATACCCCTGTGCATCGTGACCATGGCCTCTCAAAACGCGCCGGGAATCGGTGTCCTTCAGGCTGATGGCTATGATACGCCGACCAGCCCGTTGATTACGACAACTGGGGCAGCATCCCTCTTGCTCGCTCCCTTTGGCGCCCACGGAATTAATCTGGCCGCGATTACAGCAGCGATCTGCACGGGCAAGGAAGCGCATCCGGATCCCGCCAAGCGTTATATCGCAGGGATTGCGTGCGGAGCCTTTTACCTCGTGTTCGGGATGTTCGGCGCCACCATCGCTTCGGTGTTCTCCGCCTTCCCAAAGGAGCTGATCGCAGTCATCGCAGGACTCGCCCTGTTCGGCTCGCTCGGCTCCAGTCTGGCATCTGCGATGAGTGAAGCCACGCAAAGAGAGAGTGCGCTCATTACGTTTCTCGTCACGATATCGGGCATTACCATCGGAGGGATCGGCTCGGCGTTTTGGGGATTGGTTGCCGGGGTGATCACGAATGCGCTGCTTGCGGGGGATGTTCGGAGGTGGTTGGGCCGGAACAGAAGACAGCCTTCGTAGATTGATTTCTATTTCTCATACAATAAGGAGGTCCTATGAAAAAGATTCGTTTCTTCCTGCTTTTCATCCTATTATTCGGTATGATTGGCCAATCAGCATTGGCGGCAAGCGCTCCTATCTCCTCAACGCTTGTCATTGACGAAAAATCCACGTTAGTTTCAGGGGAAAAGGTGTATGTAGAAGTCACCACAGAGGATCACGGGGAGATTATCTTAACGCAATTAAACTATCAGGAAAAGAAAGAAGAAACGAAAGCGAAAACACTATCGAGGATCAAAACCATCAGGAGGGGCAGCAAGTACATGACAACCGGTGTATTTACTCCCAAAAATCCAGCAGACTATCATATCTCTTTCCTTATGTGGATGAAGGACAAGGACGGGAAAATTACTTCAAGCGTAGCTGCAAAGACGATTACCGTCTCACCGAAGGAAAAGATCGAAGTATCCATCAGCCCGCTCACCTCAACCATCAGTGTAAACGACGTTCTTTTGATAGACTTCAAGTACAAAGGACCAAGCAAAAGCTATTCATTCGATTACAGCCATGAAGATGTGCTGAAGAGTGTAAATCTGCAGGAATATCCCCGTGAGTGGGAGCCTGATGGATACACGCACAATTACTATATTTTCAGGCCGAACAAGAAAGGAAAAATCACCCTGAAAATTACCGTCAACGCGCTTCGTGACGATGGTTCCATCTCTCTATCAAATACAGCCAGCACAACCATTACAGTAAAGTAGCTCTGCCGCTGCAGAGCTACTCTTTTTTTTCAAAGCTCGATCCCGAGATGCTCGCGCAGACCTAGCGGATGGCAGGACTGGATACGCCGATGATTTTGGATTGAAAATCAAGACCATACCGCTTCTTTGCTCTCCGTTGCGGTGCGGGCCACTTCATTTCGATGGTATAGGAGCTGTCATGACCGGGAATGCTCCCTTTTTCGATTTCTATTTTTATGGTCTCTGCAAATCGAGAGGAGTCGGCCTCGTCCATTCCAGGAAGAAGAATGGCAAATTCATCGCCGCCATGTCGGCCAAAAACATCGTCTGCACGCAGATGCCGCGATATTCTCTCCGTCAAATCCTGCAGCACGCGATCCCCTGTATAATGCCCGTGCGTATCGTTGATGGTCTTGAAGTGATCGACGTCAAACAACAGCAGCGTGAGGGGAACTCTTTCCATGCTCAGCAGCCTGCAGGAAAGATTCCTGAATTAGTTGATTTTGCATCAGACTGGATCATCGGTGAAAAAGAAAAACAACCTCTCAGACCTCCATTCCGCGGAGATTTGAAAGGTCGTTTTTATCTCAAGCTGTGAACATGGACTCCTGGCTCTACAGCCCCTGTTCCTTTGCGTAATTCCCCCAGTGCGGGCGGCTGCCGTCCTTGTCGGTAAACGGATACTCCTCAGACAAGCCCCATGTGCTGAAAGCTTTTCCTGATTTGCTCGCAATCGCGGGGTCGCTTGCTAATGCTGCGACTGCCCTGCCGATATAGGTAGGGGTCTCTGACATGATAAAATGCGGATCTTTTTTGGCCGCCTCTCTCCACGTCTCCTCCGTCACGCCAAAGTGCTCCAGCATTTCTTCCGACCGCAAGAAGCCTGGTGTCAGTGCAAGCGCAGTCACGCCATGTGGACGCAATTCTTCGGCCATCGCCTGTGCCAAATGAATGACCGATGTCTTCGCGAGGCTGTAGTACAGATTCCCCCGGTACCGGTAATCCACGCCGTCCGTGATCTCGATGATCAGTCCGCTTTTCTGTTTTACCATCAACGGCGCTGCATAATGGCTCGTGATCAGATGGGTATGGATCGCACGCTTCTGCATGAGCAGCCCTTTTTCCAGCGACCCTTCCCAGAATGCCTTGCCCCATTCTGTCAGCGATTCGCCTCCCCATATGTCGTTGACCAACAGATCCAGCTGTCCATCCCGTTCTTCCCCGATCCGCTCGAACAGAGCACGGACCTCTTGCTCCTGCGTATGATCAACGCGCACCGCGATTCCCTCACCGCCTGCTGCTGTCACCATTTCCGCCGTTTCCTCGATGGTCTCTGCTCTCCCCAAGTCGGATGGTTGACCTCTGACACTGCGGCCAGTCACGTAAACCGTTGCCCCTGCTTCCCCGAGCATGACCGCGATTCCTCTCCCGGCGCCTCGCGTTCCGCCAGCCACTACCGCCACTTTTCCCTGTAAAGGCTTCATCCTGCTTTGCCACTCCTTTGGATCTGAAATGGTACTGCTATTTCAAGTGTAACGCTCTCAATATGACAACTGCTGTCATATTCGCTAAGATACGATGTAAGGAGATTCGGACAGAAAAGAGGAGGCTTGGCTTATGCGTGCTGATCGGTTGGTCTCGATATTGCTGTTGCTGCAAAATCACGGACGGATGACGGCCAAGGAGCTGGCAGAAAGGCTGGAGGTATCGGAGCGCACGATTCACCGTGACATGGAGGCTCTCGGCATGGCGGGCGTTCCTGTATTTGCCGAGCGTGGAACGAATGGAGGCTGGGCGCTGACCGAGGGCTACCGCACAGACCTGACGGGGCTAAAACCGAGTGAGCTTCAGTCGCTGCTGCTCGTTTCCCCAACCATGCAGCTACAAGATCTGGGCATGCGCGACAGCTTTGAGGCGGCCTGGCAAAAGCTCCTGGCTGCCTCCCCCGCGGCAACCCGCCAAAATGCGGAGCACGCCCGACAACGCCTTCATATCGACGGTGCTGGTTGGCATCAAGTCGCAGAGACGTTTCCCTGCCTGCCTATCGTGCAGGAAGCTGTCTGGCAGGAGCGCGCCCTTTTTATCCGCTATCAGCGGGGAGAAGATTTGGTCGAGAGAACCGTCCTTCCTCTTGGGCTGGTAGCGAAGCGCAGCACCTGGTATTTCGTCGCCCAGGTGGAGAGCGACCTGCGCACCTACCGGCTATCCCGGTTGAAAGAGGCACGCATGCTGGAGGAGTCCTTTATCCGCCCTGAAGGTTTCGATCTCGCCAGCTACTGGGAGCAGTCGACAGCCGACTTCCAATCGAGCCTGCCTCGCTATCCCGCGATGATCCGCGTCAGGGAAAAAGGTCTCGCTCGACTCCAGCAGGAGAGATACCTCCAAATAAAAACCACCCATCCCGCAGAAAGCGAATGGGTGGCAGCTCATGTGGAGTTTCAAACACTGGGCTCCGCTTGTGAGATCGTCCTTTCCTACGGCTCCCTGATTCAAGTGATCGAGCCACAGGAGCTGCGCACGAGTGTGATCGAAGCAGCAACAGCGATCCTCGATGGATACAGATGATGCTGTTACGCGGGGCTCGGCTCTCGCCTGTCCCGCGTTTCTTTTCCGACCACCAGCAGAACGATCGTCCCTATGAGCAGGACAGCCGTAAACATGCCGAAAATAAACGTATAGCTGTAATGCAGCGAAGAGTAATGACCGACCAGATAAGGCGCGATGACGCTACCAATTCGCCCTACGCCGGAAGCAAAGCCAGAGCCAGTCGCACGCAAAGGTGTCGGATAGTTTTCCGGCGTGTACGCGTACAGTGCGCCCCAAGCCCCCAGGTTAAAGAAAGAGAGCAAGGCGCCAGTCATGAGAAGTCCTCCTGTCCCGGTGCTGTTGCCAAACGCAAAGGCCATTACTCCTGTCATGAACAAGAACGTCGCCAGTGTCTGCTTCCTTCCCCATTTTTCAACCAGGTAGGCCGCAGCGAAGTACCCTGGGAGCTGAGCCAGCGTCATGATCAGGACGTATTGGAAGCTTTTGATCATCGTAAATCCTTTGTCCACCAGCACAGATGGCATCCAGAGAAACATGCCGTAGTAGGAAAACGTAATGGCAAACCAGACAATCCACAGCGTTATCGTCTCTCTTTTGTGTGCGGTCAGCAATTCTTTTAGCGGAACGCGTTGGTCACGCTGCTGAAACTTCGGGGACTCCGGTATGTTTCGTCGGATAAACAGCGCGTATACCAGCGGAAGTGCCCCTATAATGACGGCGATGCGCCAGCCATAGGCTGGAATGATGAAGTAGGAAATGACTGCTGCCAAAATCCAGCCGACGGCCCAAAAGCTTTCCAGCAGCACGACCGTGCGTCCTCTTTTTTCCGGAGGAGCGAACTCGTTGACCAAGGTAGAGGCGACAGGCAGCTCAGCCCCGAGTCCCAAGCCAATGAGGAATCGGAACAGCAGCATGATCGCAAAGCCTGTTGCGAACGAACTGGCCAGGCTCGCCGCGCCAAACAGCACGAGCGTCAGCATGAATACCGGTTTGCGGCCAATCCGATCTGCCAAATATCCACCGGCAACAGCCCCGATTGCCATCCCGATGGTATTGCTGGTCCCGAGCAGCCCTGCCTGTTCCCCGGACAAGCCCCATTCCTGCCGCAGCGCTACCATGATAAAAGATAAAAGTGCCACATCCATCGCGTCGAACATCCAGCCAAAACCGGATGCCCAAAACACTTTCTTGTATGTCGCAGACATTGTTTTCCCTGCTTTCTTGACTCCCTTATTTCTCGTTACTTTCCGGTAGGTTTTCCCAATTGCTTATCTTGCATTCGCGACAGCAATCGCTTCGATCTCGATGAAAAACTCTTCCTTGATCAGCTTTCTCACTTCGACAGCCGAGCTGGCAGGCGGATTCTCTGTATTCACATACGCGTCCCGAATCTCCCGCACCGTTTGCATCTGCGTGATGTCAGTCACAAAGAACGTCAGCTTGACTACATCGTCAAAGCTCGCTTCCGCTGCAGTCAATGCTGCCTTCACATTTTCAAAGACTTGCTTCGTTTGGGCGGCTAGGTCACCTTCTCCCACGATTCTCCCTTCGCGATCCAAAGGCACCTGTCCCGAAATATAGATCGTTCTGCCGCCAATCGCTTCTACTACATGGGAATAGCCGAAGCCTTTTGGCATGGTCTCTGGATGGATAACGGTCACTTGTTTTTCATTCGACATGGGTACTACCTCCTCTATTCGTGCAAGTTTTGGCAACAGGGAATAATTACACATCCGGCACGGGATTCCTTCCTTGTAAGTGTACACCGGGGAAACGGCGCGTATGGACTCGGGTTCAATTCACACAATATTAATTCATTTGTACTAAACAAAAAAATCAGTATAATGATATTAGTTCGTCTTTATAGATAGATCTGAATGGCCATCCACCGAAGAAACCGATTCTATTGTGGGGTTAGGTGAAGAGAAGAGTTCGTTAGTAACGATGGTACAATTTTATCGTAGTGGGGGAACGTCTATGAAAAGTATTCTGGCAAAAGTAAGTAAAGTAAGTCTGGTAAAGCAAATTATCATAGGCTTGATTATTGGTATTATCCTGGCTATTACAATCCCTGAAGCAGCAAAACCTGTAGTCATTTTAGGTTCTTTATTTGTAGGTGCTTTGAAAGCGATTGCACCTGTGTTGGTACTCTTTTTGGTTATGTCGGCCATTGCTCAACATAAAAACGGTCAACGAACGAATATGAAATCCATTATCGTCCTCTACCTTTTAGGAACCTTCTTAGCTGGAACCATCGCAGTTATCGCAAGCTTTATTTTCCCTGTAGGCTTAACACTTGCAAATGGAGCTGAGGGTGTGACGCCTCCTGGCGGTGTTGCAGAGGTTCTCAAGACTTTGCTGCTAAATGTGGTGGATAACCCCGTTAACGCGATTGTCAAAGCGAATTATATCGGGATCTTGGCTTGGGCAGTGCTTCTTGGTCTGGCTTTGAGAAATGCCGTTGATACGACGAAAACGATGATCAGTAATTTTTCCGATGCAGTTTCGAAGTTGGTTGGCTGGGTCATTAAGTTTGCACCTTTGGGAATCATGGGTCTCGTATTTGAGTCGATTACCACAAATGGATTGGGTGCGTTGCTAGGCTATGCGAAATTGCTCGCTGTATTGATTGGTTGCATGCTTTTCGTGGCATTGGTTGTCAATCCAATCATGGTATTTGCAGCCATAAGACAAAACCCTTACCCGCTTGTTTTCAAGTGCTTGAAGGAAAGCGGCATTACAGCGTTCTTTACAAGAAGCTCAGCTTCGAATATTCCTGTAAATATGAAATTGTGCGAAAATCTGGGTTTGAATAAAGATAGTTATTCCGTATCGATTCCATTAGGGGCAACCATCAATATGGCTGGAGCAGCTGTTACGATTTCTGTTTTGACCCTGGCAGCGGTTCATACTCTTGGCATTCAAGTGGATATCCCTACTGCTATCCTCCTTAGCGTCGTATCCGCTATATGTGCTTGCGGTGCTTCTGGGGTGGCTGGAGGATCTTTATTACTGATTCCTCTCGCATGCAGCTTATTCGGCATTCCAAATGAACTCGCGATGCAGGTAGTCGGAGTCGGCTTTATTATCGGTGTGTTACAAGACTCTTTCGAAACGTCACTCAACTCCTCTTCAGACGTTCTCTTCACAGCAGCAGCTGAGTTTAAAGAGTGGCGAAAAGAAGGAAAGAAAATAACTATCTCCAAAGCAGCATAAGGAAGAAATCTTCTTATTCGGCATTTGAACTGCCCCCTATCGTTAGGCTGGACTAACGATGGGGGGTATTTGCTTAAGCCCACCTTCATTAACAGAAAAGAAAGCCCAATCATGCCGGGCTTTCTCTATCACTCATTTCGAGCATTCTCTTTTCAGTTCGCCGCATTGGCGAGCTTGCTGCGCTCTGCCTTCCACGTTAGCTCTTGCACCAGCTGTCTGACGGAATCCTGCAAACGCTGTGCAGCCTCCTCTTCCAGCTCGCTCGTTCCGTCCTCTTTCTTTTTCACCAGCGAATCCAGAATGAAGGCGCCAGCCAGCACGTGTCTCGCGCCCAATGCAGACAGGACCGGCTTCAGCGCATAATCGATGGCTAGCAGATGTGCGATTGTGCCCCCGATTGCTACCGGCAAAATGAGCTTTCCATCCAGCCCCTTTTGCGGGAGCAGGTCCAAAAATGCTTTCAGGACTCCTGAATACGCTGCTTTGTAGATCGGCGTCGCAATCACGACGGCATCTGCCTCCGCGATCCGTTCATTGGCCTGCACGATCGCGGGACTGTCAAAGCGGACGTGAAGCAAATCCTCAGCCGGCAGGTCACGCACATGAATCCGCCCGGTCTGATGCCCCTCTTCCTGCAGCAAACGTTCTGTATGGGCCAGCACGCTGTCCAGTCTGGAGCCTTGATAAGGACTGCCTGATACAATCACGATTCTTGCCATGGTATCTCTCTCCTCTTTTCTTCTATTTCGTGAGCAGCTGAGCTCCTGCCTGGCGTGAAATGCGGTCGATCTCCTGAACTTCTTCTGAGCTCAACCGCTCGTCGATGAACCGCAACGATTCTGTTACATGAGCGGAACGCGATGCTCCCAGAATGGCGGAGGTCACCGTTTGATTGCCCAGCACCCAGGCGAGAGCCAGCTGAGGCAATGTCCAGCCGCGCTGCTCTGCTAAAGGCTTTAATCCCTCCACGATGTGATGATGCCGCTCCTGCTCCAGCAGCGCGAGCAGCCGTTGTTCGCCCGCAGCGCCCCTGCTGCCCTGTGGAGGTGCTTCGCCCTGACGGTATTTGCCGGTCAACAGCCCTCTGCCGAGCGGACTGTACACGATGACGCCGACAGACTCCGACTCTGCAAAAGGAAGCAGCTCCTGCTCGATATGGCGAGTGATGACGCTGTACTCCGGTTGAATGCTCTCGAAGCGATGCAGCTGGAGACGCTCGCTGACGCCATGTGCTTTGGCTAGCTGCCATGCCGCAAAATTGGAAGCGCCGATATAGCGCACTTTTCCTTGATGCACGAGGTCATCCAGTGCGCGGAGCGTTTCTTCCAACGGCGTGTTGGGATCAAAGCGATGCACCTGATACAGATCGATGTGATCGGTCCGCAATCTGCGCAAGCTGTTCTCTACCGCTCGGATGATGTGGTAACGGCTGAGACCCGCATCATTGACGCCATTTCCTACACGACCGTTCACTTTCGTGGCCAGCACGACCTGATCTCTTTTCCCCTGCAAAAGTCTGCCCAGGATTTCTTCTGATTCTCCGGTCAGCAGCGGATTGTTCAGATCCATTCCTCTGCCGTAGACGTCTGCCGTATCGATCAGGTTGATTCCCGCATCCAGCGCCGCTTCAAGCACCTCCGCCGATTCGGACTCCCCGATCCAGCGCCCAAAAGCCATCGTGCCTAGACTCACCTCGGACACCTTCAAGCCCATCCTGCCCAGCCTACGATAACGCATGCCACTCGCCTCCCCTTCCTTTTTCCCGGCATTTATCCATTGTAATTGTCACGCCATTTCAGCCATCTTTTTTCCAAGAAGCGCACCAGTGAATCCGTTGCCTTGCCGACCAGCGCAAAAATCACGATCCCCACAAACACGATGGCTGTCTGGGAAAACTGGCGGGCGTCCATTATCAGATAGCCGACTCCTTCACTCGATCCCATCAGCTCTGCCACGACGAGCCCCAGCCAGGCAGCGCCCAGAGACAGTCTGACTCCAAGCAAAATATTCGGGAGCGCCGCCGGGAGAATCAGCTGGGTAATTTGCTTCCATTTGCTGAATTGAAGCACTCTGGCCACGTCAAAAAGCTTGGCATCGACATTGCGTATCCCCAGGAATGTATTCACATAGAGGGGGAAAAATGCCCCTTTGGCAATCAGCAGCACCTTGGAAAACTCACCGAATCCAAACCACAAAATAAACAGCGGAGTCACAGCCAAATGGGGGATCGTCCGCAGCATTTGAACGGATGGGTCCAGCGTATGCTCCACGCGATTGGAGAAGCCTACTGCCAGCCCTGCCAGAAGGCCGATGGCTCCCCCCAGCAAAAAGCCAATCGCGGCCCGCGAGATGCTGATCTGCAAATGCCCGAGCAGCTCCCCGCTCAAAAGAAGCTCCAGTGCCGCCATTAGAATTTGCACCGGCGTCGGGAGCATCGTCTCGGATACCCACCCCAGCTCGCCTGCCAGCTGCCAAATGAGCAGGATAGCGGCAGGCAGGATGAGACCTTTCAACCAGATGATGCTTCTGGGCTCGTTACCCGCTTTCGCCTTTCCTTTGGTTTTCACCACCGGCCCCGCAGAAGCCGCAGGCGTTGCGGCTGCAGGAATTCCCTCCGCTTGATTGCTCATCACTCACTCACCTCCGTTAAATACCCGATCGATCGACCAGTTCCAGCTCTTCTACCTTTTCAAACTCGCTGAGAACGAGATGGCGCAGCTCCTGAAAGGAACGGTTTGCCTTTTTGCGTGGGTATGGCAAATCGATGGATACGATCCGCTTGATGGAGCCAGGACGCGCATTCATGATGACGACCCGATTTGCCAGGTAGATCGCTTCATCGATATCATGCGTCACAAACATCATCGTCGTCTTGTTCTCCTGCCAGATGTCGAGCAAGACTTCTTGCATATGTGAACGCGTAAAAGCGTCGAGTGCCCCGAACGGTTCGTCCAGCAGCAGCACCTTTGGCCGGCGCAAGAGAGCGCGGGCGATTGCCACACGCTGCGCCATTCCACCCGACAGCTCGCGAGGATACGACTTCTCAAAGCCCTCGAGACGAACCAGTCGAATCAGCTCCTGGACGCGCTGGCGAATCGTCGCATCCTTCAGCGACAGATTGGCAGCGATGTTCCCTTCGACAGTCAGCCAGGGAAACAGCCGCGGCTCTTGAAAGATAAAGCCTTTATCGATGCCTGGTCCGCTCACCTGCTCCTGGGCCAATTTGACGACTCCCTCGTGCTGCGTATCAAGTCCGGCGATAATTTTCAGCAGCGTGCTCTTCCCGCAGCCGCTCGGTCCGATGACTGTGATGAATTCGCCTTCTTTCACGGATAGGCGAATGTCCTTGAGTGCCTGGGTCACTCCTTTTGGCGTTTCAAACGATTTATCGAGCTGCGCGATTTCCAGAAGAGCTGTCATCCTCGCACTCCCTCCGCCTGCTGTCTCTCCTCCAGCTTCCTTTTGACTGCCGGCAGCAAAAGCTCACCTGTAATCGCCGCCTCCTCGAGATGAGGGTACCCCGACAAAATAAAGGACGAGATGCCGAGGTCCACGTATTCGAGAATGCGGTCGGATACTTGATCAGGCGTGCCTACCAGCAGGACCGCCCCGCCTCCCCGCACCGTCGACAGACCGGTCCACAGATTGGGGCCGATGACGAAATTGTTCGTCCGAGAACCTTCCCGCAGCTCGTTTTGCCGTTTCTGGTTCGTCGCATCCGTCTGGGAGAAACGCTGGCTTGATTGCAGGAGCGCTTTCGGATCAACTTTGCTGATGATTTCCCACGCCTCCTTCCACGCTTCCTCCTCTGTCTCACGCACCATCACCTGAGCCCGAAGACCATAGCGCAGCTCTCGGTCTCTGCCGATCTCCCGCTTTAGTCCCTCCACTTCCGCGATCTGCTCGCGAATCCATTCCAGCGGCTCCGCCCACATCAGATACACATCGGCGGTCTCCGCTGCTACTCGCTTGCCTACTGGTGAACTGCCGCCAAAGTAAAGCGGGGGATGCGGGTTTTGAACAGGCGCTGGGAGGCTTGCCCCTCCCTTGACCTCAAAGTATCGGCCAGAGTAGTGAACGGGCAGCTTTCCTTGCTGATCGGTCTGGTTGCTTGCCAAAAATTTAGCCGGCTGACTGTGAGAGTTCGTCCATACCCCTTTGACAATCTCCAGAAATTCTCTCGTGCGCTCGTAGCGACCGTCATGATCATGAGCGAGCGGGTCTCCCGTCGCAATCAAATCCTGGGGACTGCCACCCGTCACTACATTGATCAGTGCTCTGCCGCCCGTTACCTGGTCGAGTGAAGCGGCCATCCGCGCTGCAAGTACAGGAGCAATCAGTCCCGGCCGCATCGCGACCAGCGGCTTTAGCGTCTGCGTATGGGCAGCAATCGTGGAGCCGACAATCCATGAATCTACGCAAGCTCCCCCGGTCGGAATCAGAGCAAACGTAAAGCCTGCTCGTTCAGCCGTCTGAGCCACTTGAATCATATAGTCTGCAGTCGACTCTCGCTCCGGCTCGACGCCGATGTGCTTGCCATCTCCAGTCGTCGGAATAAACCACCCGAATTCTACCTCTCGCGCCAATTTCCCCATCTGTTTTCCACTCCTCGCTTTACCTTGAATAAAAAAAGAGGCACAGTTCTGTAGCAGCTACAGACTGTGCCTCCAGTTGACTGGTTGGCAGCAAAATGCTAAATCATATTAATTTAGTCGGTATTGAGCGCAATGATATCATCGCTTTCCAATCATTGTCAATAGAACCTTTTGCCCTATCACGATCCTCCATTTTCCCGGTTGACTCCTTTTCCATTTGTTGCTATCATCCATTTCATACTTATTTACTTGGATTTACACTCTACGCCGACCGGACCACTGGAGGCCTCTTCCTGCCGCACATAGATGCGCTGGGAGTGGGGCCTTTTTGTCGTCCTGATTTACCACTTACTTTTATTATGAGGTGATCAGACATGGGCAATCAGAAACGCACTCTTCATTTGAACCTGTTCGTGGCGAGCATGGGCCATCACGAGGCAGCATGGCGCCACCCTTCCTCCAATGTAGAGGAAATCATCGACTTTTCCCACTTGCAGCGCATCGCGCAAAAAGCGGAGCAGGCCAAGCTGGACTCTCTCTTTCTCGCCGATCGCTATGCCACCTCGCGAAAAGCAGTGAAATACGGTGCGATCAGCGGGCTGGAGCCCCTCACTCTTTTGTCCGCCCTGGCAGTCGTGACCAAACGAATCGGGCTGATCGCCACCGTCTCAACCAGCTTCAACGAGCCTTTCAACATCGCTCGGCGCTTTGCTTCCCTCGACCATCTCAGCCAGGGCCGGGCAGGCTGGAATATCATCACCTCCGGAACCGATGGGGAGGCGCAGAATTTCAACCATGACAGAATCCCCGACCACCACGTGCGATACGAACGCGCGCACGAATTTCTCGACGTAACCCTCAAGCTGTGGGACAGCTGGGAGGCAGATGCGCTCATCGCAGATAAAGCGACAGGTATTTACGCGGATAACAGCAAGGTCCATGAGCTCAACCATCGAGGCAAGCATTTCGCTGTTCGCGGCCCTCTGAACCTGTCGCGTTCTCCCCAAGGAAGGCCACTCCTCGTCCAGGCCGGATCCTCCGAGGACGGCAAAGCATTTGCCGCACAGTATGCCGAAGCCATTTTTACCGCTCAGCAATCATTGGCTGATGCCCATGCCTTTTATGCAGACGTCAAGGCGCGTGCCGCCCAGCACGGACGCTCCCCCGAGCAGGTCATCATCCTGCCAGGCATTTGCCCGATCATCGGTGAGAGCGAGGCAGATGCAAAGGAAAAAGAAGCACAGCTTCACGAGCTTACTCATCCCGCCTACAGCTTGCTCCAGCTATCCAATCGGATCGGCTTCGACCTGTCCGGTTATCCACTGGATGGTCCACTGCCCGAACTGCCTGCGACGGAGAAAATCGCCGGGCACCAGAGCCGCACCAAGCTGATCCGGGACTTGGCCGAGAGAGAGCAGCTGACGATTCGCCAGCTTTTGCTGCGCCTCGCAGGAGGACGCGGGCATCGGACCATCGCAGGTACCGCGAAGCAGGTCGCCGATGAGCTGGAGGCTTGGTTTACCCAAGGGGCAGCTGACGGCTTCAACATCATGCCCCAGATCACCAATGGCGGACTCGACGACTTCCTCGATCAGGTCGTCCCGGAGCTGCAGCGACGAGGATTGTTCCGTACCGAGTACACAGGGAAAACCTTGCGCGAGCATTACGGATTGGAGGTTCCCGCCAATCAGTTTGCAGGCTCCCATCAGTATCAATAGCAAATCCTCTCGCTGAAAAGCACACCAACCTTCGAAAGGGATGAACAACATGCAAGCTTTGCAAAAGAAACATAGCTGGTTCCCACTCTTGATCGTATTGTCACTGCTCTTGCTTACCGCGTGCGGCAAGGCACAGAATGCGTCATCTCCACAGCAAGGTCAGAGCGCAGCCACTTCCGTGGGAAAAGAAAAGGTGGTCGTGAACATCGGTATTCAGGGCAGCACAGGGATCCTCTCCTACGCCCGGGATAAGGGAGCCTTTGAAGAAGCCTTCGCCAAGGCGGGAGCTGAAGTCAGATGGCATGAATTCGCGAGCGGCCCTCCCCATTTTGAAGCGATCGCTTCCGGTCGTCTCGATTTTGGAGCAACAGGCGGCACACCCGTTGTCTCGGCCCAAACAGGCGGTGTCGATTTCAAGGCGATCGCCGTGACCAGTGACGGAAAGCGCAACAACGCGATTGTCATCCCCAAAAACAGTCCGATCACTGACATCAAGGAGTTAAAGGGCAAAAAAATTGCCGTCGCCAAAGGCAGCAGCGCTTACAACTTCCTGTACATGGTATTGGATCGTGCCGGCCTGAAAGCGGAGGATGTGCAAATCATCCACCTGCAGCCGGACGAGGCACGCCCCGCTCTCGATACGGGTGCCATCGATGCTTGGTCGACTTGGGAGCCGTATGTCACCACTGCCCTGGTCCAGACCCAGGCAAAATCTCTCGTCACCGGAGAGGATCTCCATATCTTTGCTCCCGGCTTTCTGATTGCGCGTACCGGCTTTACGGCAGAGCATCCTGAACTGACGGTGCTATTTCTCAAAACCTATGAAGAGGTTCGCCAATACTACGTCTCCCATCTCGACGAAGTGACGGATGAATTCGTCAAGACGAAGAAGCTCGAGCGTGAGATCGTCAGCAAGGTCCTGCAAAATTCCAGCCCGATTCTCTCCCCGATCACACCTGAATTCGCCAAAGCCCATCAGGAGCAGGCTGACTTCCTCTACTCTGTGGGCGCGATCAAAAAGAAGCTGGATACGTCGCAAGTCTTGGAGAGCAAGTTTGTCGAACAGGCATTGAAAGAAGCGGGTGAAAAAAATAAGCCATTCTAGTAAAGTGGGAAAAGGAATTAGCCGATAGTTTTAAGAGAATAGAAAATGGTTAATTATACCTACCCAAAACTTGACAATTAAACAAGAATACTATAATATTTTACATAATCCGACATAAATTTACATTTTTCGAAATTCGATGAAAAAGGGCAAAACCATCTAAAGGTGGTGACGCAAAACCACGGGTCTAAAGTCGTTGACTATGATAGCCGGGTTGCCATACATCCGAAAGAGATGCCTTGATGTTGGTGACTTGGGTTGTTCCAGTACTTGGGATGACTCTTTTTTTTTAGTTTATTTGATGGGAGGGCGCATTTTAAGAGAAAACACGGCGAATTACGAACTGGGGAAGCAGTCTCATACAAAAAAATAGAGAGATAAACAAAAATGGTGGAGTGGGAAAATGTACAAACATGTTGATTCTACGGAGAACTTGGCATTGTTCCATCAAATCAAGGAAGTCGTATGGAGTTCCATGGGATTCGAAATGGAGTACGCCAAGGATGGTTCTGATCTTTACCTGCTGCTGGCAGAGGACGGAGAGGCTGGAGGCACTTTTGAATTTACTCCTTATTCGAAATCAAATGCGTTCATCCATTCGTTGTTTGATGATGTCATCACATCCGATATGAAACTTATGGAGGTAGACAGCCTGGCTGTTCTCCCCTCTTATCGCGGGCAGCTCGGTCGCAAAGGAATTTGCCTGATGATCGATTACGCGGAACAACATGGCTATACACATGCAGTCGGCATTGCGGATCCGACTTTTTTTCGATCGATGAACGAGAAATACAAGCTCCGTGCTACGCAAGTCAAGGATAACATCTTCTATAAAGGCGCAGAAGCGATCCCGACGCTCTTTCACCTGAAAGAAGTCTACGCCAATAAAGAAAATCCGCAATATTCATGGTACACACCAGCATCTACTCAAAGAAAAGTCGAGGTCATGCGTTGATATGGATCTATTACGAAGAAGGAACAACTGGGTCGTCATCGTTTTTGCTAGTATCATCACGGTCGTTCAGCTCATCAATCTGATAGTGGGCGTTCCGCTCGGGTTTGTTTTGACGGTTCTGGGCATCTTGTATGTCGTACTGGCGCCCTTTACTTATCTCTCCAACCGCCCGAACTTACGAGAGAAATTTGCACCGTTCATGAAGTTTTTCAATTTTGTGGTGATCGCGATCTTCATGTTTGTGATCGTTCACCTGGATCCCTACATGGTTAACATCATGACCATGATGTTCTTTGTGGCTGTCATGGGAATCTACCAAGACAAAATCATTAACATCCTGACGATTCTCACGACACTAGGGATTGTTTCCTATTATTTCTTTACCCAAGGCGAAGCGATTTTCCATGCGACATCTCCGGTTGAGCTGATGTACTACCTGCTTCCATTCTGCTTCGTTTCCGTCACCAGCATGATGCACGCGCATTTCAACAACAGGCTGCAAGCGGATAGCGAAACGCAAAAACGCGAAGCGATCGAATCCAAGGAATCCTTGCAGCGCGTACTCGATCAGATCAATCACTCGTTGACATCCGTCCAGGAATACCAGGAAAACCTCAACAAAGTTACAGATGGAGTCAATCTCCGAGCAGTTGAGACCGTCACATCGCTGGAGGGCATTCTCAAATCGTTCGGCGTGCAAACCGCCAATACGAATGAGCTGCGCAATGAAATGGCATCGACCAATGTTCAAGTGGAAGATATGACTCGCTCTGTGACCGAGATGCATGATTACGTGGAATCCACCAAGGAAGCGACACAAGAGAGCGGCAAGCGCATTGGAAACATCGGAAGTGACTTTGAGCGCTTTATCAAGGATATCCAAGGCACCAACAGCCTGATCCAAGAGCTGTACAAAGAAACGGAGAACATCGAGAAAATCATTCAGACCATCTCCGAAATTTCCGCGCAGACCAATCTGCTCGCGCTGAATGCCACCATCGAGGCGTCCCGCGCCGGAGAACACGGTCGAGGCTTCGCAGTGGTTGCGGATGAGGTACGCAAGCTTGCCGAATCCTCCAAGGTCTCTTCGGAATCGATCGCGACCCTCTTGATGAACATTCGCGAAAAAATGAAGCGCGTCTCGGATATGATTTCGGAATCTCAAGTGTCATTTGAGAAAAATAGCGAAGGCATCTTGGAAGTTCAGGAGATGTTCGCCAACGTCGACAACTACATGCATGACTTTGCTGAGAAAACCAAATTCCTGCAGGAGTTTATCGTTCATGTGAACAGCATGATGCAGGAAGTCGGAGCCAAAGTCGAGCTGAATGCCGACATCACCGACAAAAACAAAGAAAGCCTGGAGGATGTGCTGCTTCTCGTCTCTGAGCAAAAAGACGAGGTCGTCAAAGTATCGGGCGGCTTTGAGAAAATCGAGCAGCAGATCCGTGGGCTGAATATCTAATCTTCACTGGCTTTCAGGCCCCATTCTAAAACAGCCTTGCGTCCACACAGTACCGGAGCAAGGCTGTTTTGTTTTTCAGAAGGAATAATCGACCATTTTTCAGGGAGGATTCAGATGAAGCTGGTGATCAGGGCTCTTATTTTTTTCGTCTTAGGATGTTCGCTTCTCCCTTGCACACAGATGGCTTATGCAGAGCAGATCATTGCCCAGAAAAAAACCAAGAAGATACCGCAACACGTGCATGATGGTCTGGCTCGCGTGATCTCAGCCAGTCCGGAGCTTGCCGGACTTAGCTTGGAGAGTACGTACCTTTTGGAAGGAGACGGCCATGTTGGACCCGAGCGCTGGGAATTTTCTTTTGTTGATTCAAAGGACGAGGATGGCTGGGGAGCCTATGCTGACGTTGAGGTGGATGCCAAGAGCGGCCGTTTGTTTCAATTTGATCTGAATGAATTGCTGCCGGAACCTACGAGACCGCCATCCGATGATACAGCCAAGAAAGCAGCACAGCTCTTTCTCGCGAATGTATGGGGAGAATATGCAAATCATTACCGTCTGCGTGATGTCGAGGTAGTCACCAGCGAATCCGACGTTGAGGTAGAACACCCTATCAAATCTATAGTCTCTTATGAGTTTTTCATTCATGACATCCCGGTCGACGATTTTGGCATCCAAGTGACGGTCGATGGAAATGGACGGGTGATCGAGCTGCGCAATGATGCCTTGCTCTCTCCAGAGCCATCGCAGTTCCCTGATCCCGATCGAGCGCTCTCCCACTCGCAAGCCACGAAGATCTATGAAAACTTGCTGGGCATGTCATTGGCATATGCATGGGAGTGGGAAGAAGACCATCAGGATGGACACCCTACCTTGATTTATGATGCCCGATTTCGTGAAGGAGCGATCGACGCTTTCACAGGTGATTTGACCAACGAGGTAGACAGCTGGATCGATCAAAAGCCTCAGCTTTTTTCGATACAGCCGCAAGGTATCCAGCTGGTGGCAAAATCCCGCAAAGAAGCGGAAAAGCTGTTGACGAAAGAATTTGGCGTTTCCTTTAAAGGCTTGCGTTTCATTCGGGATTCCTCCGAGAACGACGACGACGACGATGAAGAAGAACTCTACACCTCCTATTCCTGGGGATCTCCATCGAAGTCGAAAAAACCTGTGTTTGTCACCCTGACTACGGAACGGAAAACAGGAAGAGTTGTCGAATACAAATACAACGCTGGGAACGCATGGCCTAAACAGAGGATTTCAATCCGGAAAGCCCAAGAAAAGGCGCTGAATATCCTCACCCGATACGTGGACAAGAATAAAGACGAGCTGTCGCTTTCCTATTCCTTTTCACCATTTTCCAAAGAGGATTATCCGGATTGGATCGACCCCCATCCGCCCCATCAGTTTCCGGATTTCATGAATTACTCGTTTCGTTTCCATGATCGTTACGAAGGGATTGAAGTTGGCTACAGCAGCTACTTCGTAGAAATCAATCCTGAGACAGGCGAGCTGTCATCTTTGGAAATGGATCAAGAATCGCTCACGGATTTGCCGAAACCAGACGGAGTGATTCCAGCCGCTAAAGCCGCTGAGAGCTACGCCAGAGCCAATCCTCTAAAACTGGTTTACCAATGGCCTAGGTATTATGACCAAGTGCGGCCATCGCCGATTTTAGTGTACGTTCCGAAGTATTACGAAAGCTCTTGGGTCAATCCGTTCACGGGAGCTTACGAAAAGGAAGAGGATGAATAACACAAAGAAGACCGAGCTAAAGGTGGCTCGGTCTTTTCTCTATTCACACAAATGCAAGCACCATATTCACCACTACTTGAAAACCCAAAAGCACCCGACGCACCCACGAAGCCGCGCTTGTTTGCTGATGTTCATTGATGGGAAGCAGGGACGCACGGCTGTGGTGACGAGCCTGACTCCCGATGCCTTTCAGCTGGCTTGCCGACATAAAGAAAAACAGCACAGTGACCGCTATCTGGGCGAGTGGACCCGGCAGCATGATGATCAGCAGCGAACTGATGACAAGCAGTCTGATATACATCCCGGCCAGATCTCCTGACCGCAAAAAGGTCTTCAAAAACAGGACTCGTCCCGCGTTCTCTTGGCGGTACGGAATCAGACCCGCGATCCACATCAGCCATTTCCGAGGTTTCACCCGCTGCTGCAAGGACGGGACATCCCGAAACTGATTGGCGATTTGATAAAACCGCAAACGCAGCCCGTTCTCCATCTCCAGCAGTTGATACCATTGATACGCATGCTTTTTCGGGATTTGCAGCAAGCGGATATGGAACCAAATCAGCAACCCCATCCAGAGGATCGCCCCGTAAGGCACGCGCTGATAGGCGAGAAAGCCCCCCTCTGTCAGCATCCAGGCGAGCAAGAAATACGTCAGTCCAAAACGCCCCATCGAAAAAGCCGCACCCTGCTGTTTGCCTGGCAAGCGCAAGACGGTCCAACTGATGTACACGTTCCAGCCCTTTAAGACAAATGGCACGCCCCAGTACAGCCACACCTGTGCTCCGCTTGCTCCAATCGTCCCTTGATACAAAGGCAGAAACAGCAGCAGGACGAGAAACAGTCCTATACTCTGAACGACAAAGTTATAGACCTGAGTCTTTTGAAAATAGCGAGCCATCTTGGTCTCAGCCGGCGTCAAAAAGATCAGGTCAGCCTCCAGCAAAAAGGTCCGGTGCGGGCTTCTGGTAATGAAAATAGCGAGCACCAGAGCGAGGGCGTACGGGACTGGGAACCACGCCGGGATGGCCTTCACCAGATTCGGGTAGTAGTAGGCCAGCAGCCCGCAAAGGAAGACCGCGACCATAAGCACGCCCCCGTTTGCCATGTACTGCCCATAGCGTACGAGCTCCGCCAAGTGGCGCTGCAATCGTTCGCGGAAGAGTGCATCCACATCGATCGTCATCTTCATTCTTCTTCTACCAACCGCAAGTAAATGTCGTCCAGCGAATGGTACGGCATTCCGGTGATGTGCCTCAGCTCTTCCAGTGTCCCCTGTGCTTTGATCCTGCCTTTATGCAAGATGATGAACCGATCGCAGTATTTTTCCGCCGTGGCCAGGATGTGCGTCGACATCAGAATGCCCGCTCCCTGCTCCTTGCAGCGTTCGAGCCACGTCAAAAGCGTGCGAATTCCGAGCGGATCCAGCCCGAGGATCGGCTCGTCCACAATGTACAAGGACGGTCGCACCATCAGTGCCATCATGATCATCAGCTTTTGTCTCATCCCTTTGGAAAATTGCTGCGGGAATCGATCCTTGGCTTCCTCCATGCGGAACTCCTGCAGGAGTGGCTTCGCGCGTTCTACAAACACCTCTTTTTCCAGTCCGTGGCTCATCGCTGCGAGCTCCAAATGCTCCCACAAGGTCAGCTCCTCGTAGTAGATCGGGGACTCTGGAATGTATCCGTAGGCATGGCGATAGGTATCGGGATCGGCTGAAAACGTCTTCCCTGCTATGCGGATCTCGCCTGCCCGCGGCTCCAAGAGACCCAAGATGTGTTTGATGGTCGTACTCTTTCCAGCCCCGTTCAAGCCGATCAGCGCTACAATTTCCCGCTCCTGAATGTGAAAGGAGACGTCTTCGATGACTGAGTTCCTAGACGAGTACCCACCTGTCACGCCTTTTACTTCCAGCAAGGTTGTCATGGTATGCCCCTTTCCTCGCTCTCTTTCTTAACCAAACAGCAGGTCCATGAAAGCTTCGCGGTCCAGATTGCCTACGAACTCATGGATGCTCACCTCGGCCAATGCGTCTGTGACCGCCCCACGATCGTACGGAATTCCTTCCAGCTTTGCTTCCAGCTCGGAAACCTCTCTGGCCCCGAAGAAATCTCCGTAAATCTTGGCTTCCTCTATCCGCCCCTTTTCAATATCCAGCTGCACCTCGACCGTTCCGATATTGTCAAAACGCTTGGAGGCGCGGAAATTGCTTTTCGGAGACTTGCCGTAGTTCCAGTCCCAGCTTTGGTAGCGCTCGCGGGACAGCTTGTGAATGTTTGCCCAATCCTCTTCAGTGAGCTTGTACTCCTCCACTTCTCCTCCGCCAAATATCGAATGGAGGATCGCCAAGCGGAATTCCTCGATCGTCATATCCTTGTCCAAGAACTCCGTGATGTTGGCGACGCGGCTGCGGATCGACTTGATCCCTTTGGACTTGATCTTTTCCGCATTGACCTTGAGCGCGGACACCACATTCTCCATCTCTGAAGCAAAAAGCAGCGTTCCATGGCTGTACATGCGCCCTTTCGTCGAGTATTGGGCATTTCCGGAGATCTTGCGCTCGCCTACCTGGATGTCATTGCGCCCCGTAAGCTCTGCTTCCACTCCCAGTCCTTTCAATGCTTGCACGACTGGTTCCGTAAACTTGCGGAAATTGTGAAAGGACTGACCGTCATCATTTGTGATGAAGCTGAAATTCAAATTGCCCAAGTCGTGGTAAACGGCTCCTCCGCCAGAAAGTCTGCGAACGATATGGATGTTATTTTCCGCGACATAGTCTGCGTTGATTTCCTCGATGGTGTTTTGGTTTTTGCCGATGATGATGGAAGGCTCATTTATGTAGAACAATAGGTAATCATCGCTGGCAGGAAGCTGTTTCAGAGCGTATTCCTCGATTGCGAGGTTGATCCGGGGATCGGTAATCCCCTTGTTGTCGATAAATTTCATTGGACGTGCCTCCATCTAGTGAACAGTCTTTTCTCTCCATCATACCATTTTCGTCCAATGATCGCTCCTTTGGTATCATGCCTAATCGATAGTGCTAGTGGATTTCGAAAATACGTATGTTAAAAGGACTTGGCAAGGCGGAACCCCAGGTCATCGATGCGAAATGTCGGATGGCTACGTCGCCGAACGGTAGCCCCGCACCCCCTCGCCTCCTCCGCCCAGCTGCCTCCGCGAAAAATTCGGTAGGAGCCGTACACGTCTGCATCATACAGATCCCAGCACCACTCCCACACGTTTCCTAGCATATCGTAAAGCCCCCATGCATTTGGTTTCTTTCGCCCTACATCATGGAGTCGGCCTTCTGAATTCTCAGCAAACCAGGCAATTTCATCAAGTTCTCCATATCTATAACCGGCTGTCCCTGCTTTGCATGCATATTGCCACTCTGCCTCTGTAGGTAGGCGATAGCCATCTGATCCCCAATCGCAAATAACGGCTTCACCATCATCGCTTACCGTGTAGCACTCTTGTAATCCTGCTTTTTGGGACAGACGATTACAAAAGGAGATGGCATCGTTCCATGAGACATGGACAATCGGACTTGCATCTCCGTCAAAAAGATTTGATTCTTCGGTAATGGCAAAGTATTGGCTTTTCGTTACAGGATATTTGGCTAGTAGAAACGGTCTTACTTCAGCTGTCCATTTGCTTTTGATCCGATCGTCTCTTAATTCGATATTTCCCCCTGGGATTTTAACCAGTAGATCGTCCGGATAAGCCTCTCTGTCATCTGCCACAGTACGCACCTCCAGCGGTTCCCATTTCCACATATTTTACCTGTCCGCTTCCTTTTAAATCAATCACTTCCTCCGGTTCGCTTCTTACAGGAACTCTTGGAAACATAAAAAGACCCGATGATCTAAAATCATCAGGTCTTTGCCCTCGTACCTTCAAAACTGGATCTGCATGTTTGCTAAGAGTGTGTGGATAAGTCCTCGACCGATTAGTATTCGTCAGCTCCACGTGTTACCACGCTTCCACACCGAACCTATCAACCTCATCGTCTATGAGGGGTCTTACCAGCTTGCGCTGTGGGAAGTCTCATCTTGGAGGGGGCTTCACGCTTAGATGCTTTCAGCGCTTATCCCGTCCGCACATAGCTACCCAGCTGTGCCACTGGCGTGACAACTGGTGCACCAGCGGTGCGTCCATCCCGGTCCTCTCGTACTAAGGACAGCTCTCCTCAAACTTCCTACGCCCGCGACAGATAGGGACCGAACTGTCTCACGACGTTCTGAACCCAGCTCGCGTACCGCTTTAATGGGCGAACAGCCCAACCCTTGGGACCTACTTCAGCCCCAGGATGCGATGAGCCGACATCGAGGTGCCAAACCTCCCCGTCGATGTGGACTCTTGGGGGAGATAAGCCTGTTATCCCCAGGGTAGCTTTTATCCGTTGAGCGATGGCCCTTCCATGCGGAACCACCGGATCACTAAGCCCGACTTTCGTCCCTGCTCGACTTGTAGGTCTCGCAGTCAAGCTCCCTTCTGCCTTTACACTCTACGAATGATTTCCAACCATTCTGAGGGAACCTTTGGGCGCCTCCGTTACCTTTTGGGAGGCGACCGCCCCAGTCAAACTGCCCACCTGGCATGGTCCTCTCGCCCGATAAGGGCGACGAGTTAGAAACTCCGTACATCAAGGGTGGTATCCCACCGACAGCTCCACAGAGGCTGGCGCCCCTGCTTCTCAGCTTCCCACCTATCCTGTACATGATGCACAAAGTTCCAATACCAGGCTACAGTAAAGCTCCATGGGGTCTTTCCGTCTTGTCGCGGGTAACCTGCATCTTCACAGGTATTATGATTTCACCGGGTCTCTTGCCGAGACAGCGCCCAAGTCGTTACGCCTTTCGTGCGGGTCGGAACTTACCCGACAAGGAATTTCGCTACCTTAGGACCGTTATAGTTACGGCCGCCGTTTACTGGGGCTTCGGTTCAAAGCTTCGCTTGCGCTAACCCATCCCCTTAACCTTCCAGCACCGGGCAGGCGTCAGCCCCTATACTTCGCCTTGCGGCTTCGCAGAGACCTGTGTTTTTGCTAAACAGTCGCTTGGGCCTTTTCACTGCGGCCCCTCGGGCTATAAACCCTACCGGGGCGCCCCTTCTCCCGAAGTTACGGGGCCATTTTGCCGAGTTCCTTAGCAAGAGTTATCCCGCGCACCTTAGGATTCTCTCCTCGCCTACCTGTGTCGGTTTGCGGTACGGGCACCTTATTCCTCGCTAGACGCTTTTCTTGGCAGTGTGAAATCAGGGACTTCGGTACTAAAATTTCCCTCGCCATCACAGCTTGCCCTTACGGTGTGCGGATTTGCCTACACACCAGGCTTACTGCTTGGACGGCCATCCAGTAGGCCGCTCACCCTATCCTCCTGCGTCACGCCATTGCTCAAGCGGAACAGAGGTGGTACAGGAATATCAACCTGTTGTCCATCGCCTACGCCTTTCGGCCTCAGCTTAGGTCCCGACTAACCCTGGGAGGACGAGCCTTCCCCAGGAACCCTTAGGCTTTCGGTGGACAAGATTCTCACTTGTCTTTTCGCTACTTACACCGGCATTCTCACTTCCAAGCGCTCCACCGCTCTTTCCAGTACGGCTTCACTGCTGCTTGGAACGCTCCCCTACCCAGTCCGTAAGGACTGCCATAGCTTCGGTGATACGTTTAGCCCCGTTACATTTTCCGCGCAGAGTCACTCGACCAGTGAGCTATTACGCACTCTTTAAATGGTGGCTGCTTCTAAGCCAACATCCTGGTTGTCTGGGCAACTCCACATCGTTTCCCACTTAACGTATACTTGGGGACCTTAGCTGATGGTCTGGGCTGTTTCCCTTTTGACGATGGATCTTAGCACTCACCGTCTGACTCCCGGACATAAGTCATTGGCATTCGGAGTTTGACTGAGTTCGGTAACCCGATGAGGGCCCCTAGCCCAATCAGTGCTCTACCTCCAAGACTCTAAATTCCGAGGCTAGCCCTAAAGCTATTTCGGGGAGAACCAGCTATCTCCGAGTTCGATTGGAATTTCACCGCTAGCCACACCTCATCCCCGCACTTTTCAACGTGCGTGGGTTCGGGCCTCCAGTAGGTGTTACCCTACCTTCACCCTGGACATGGCTAGATCACACGGTTTCGGGTCTACGGCAGCGTACTATCGCCCTATTCAGACTCGCTTTCGCTGCGGCTCCGTCTCTTCAACTTAACCTCGCACGCTACCGTAACTCGCCGGTTCATTCTACAAAAGGCACGCCGTCACCCTTTTAACGGGCTCCGACTATTTGTAAGCACACGGTTTCAGGTACTATTTCACTCCCCTCCCGGGGTGCTTTTCACCTTTCCCTCACGGTACTGGTTCACTATCGGTCGCTAGGTAGTATTTAG